>SLRS01000278.1 GCA_007130855.1 Trueperaceae bacterium
GAGCTCGAGGGCGAACTCGCCGAGGTCGAGGCCGAGCGGGAGGCGCGGGCGGAGGAGTTCGAGGCTGTCGAGGCCGCTCTGCGCGAGGCCGAGGCGCGCGTCTCGGAACTCGAGGCCGAGCTCGAGGCCGAACTCGAGGCCGCGGCGACCGAACGCGCTGAGCAGGCACAGAGGCTCGACGCGCGCACCGCCGAGTTCGAGGTGGTGGCGGCCGAGCTCGATGCCGCTGGAGCGACCATCGAACAGCTGAGCGCGCAGCGAGAGGAGCTCGAGGCCGAGCTCGAGGCCCGCGACGCCGAAGTCGAGGCGCGCGAGGAGCGCATTCGGGCGCTCGAAGCCGACCTCGAGGCGCTCCGGGCCGAACGCGATGCGCTCGCGGCGGATCTCGCGGCACGCGAGGCCGAGGCCGAGGCGCTCCGAGCCGAGTTGGATGCCTTCGAGGCACGCGACGAGGCGCGCGAGGCGGACGTCGAGGCGCTCCAGGCCGAAGTCGACGCGCTGCAGGCAGAAGTCGAGGCCTTGGAGGCCGAGGTCGCTGCGCTCGAGGCTGAACTCGAAGCCCTGCGGGCGGAGATGGAGACGGCCGAGCGCGAGGCTGCGACGGAGCTCGCCGTGCTCGTCAACGAGCGCGACGAGTTGATCGAACTGCGCGACGCGCTCGCAGCCGAGCGCGACGATCTCGCGGTTCGCCTCGTCGCCGCCGAGGAGCGCAGTGAGACCACCGAGGAGGAGCTTGCGGCGACGGTCGGCGCCCTCGACGACGCCCAGGGCCGCGCCTCGACCTTGACCGACGAGTTGTCGTCCTTGCTCGAGCAGCAAGCCGGCCTGCAGGAGACCACCCAGGAGCAACGTGACCAGCTCGCCTCGGTGCGCGCCGACTTGGAGCAGGTCCAGGCGGAGATCGCCCGCCTCACGGGTGCTCGCGGCATCTACACCGTCCAGTCGGGCGACTCGCTGTCGTCGATCGCGACCTTCTTCTACCGCAACGGGAACCGTTGGCCCGACATCCTGTCGGCCAACGTGAACGTCGTGGAGAACGCCGACATGATCTTCAGCGGGATGGTGCTGATCATCCCCGAGTGAGGCCCGATCGGGATCGAGGAGGCTGCGAGGCCCGCCCCCGACTGGGGGCGGGCCTCGCGTCGTTCCGACCGCTCGCTGCGGCGCGCCCACGCCGGCACGCTCGACGCCGGCGGTGTCAGTGCGCGCCGTGTTCGGTCGGCACCGCGTCCGCGTCCCACATCCGCAGCATCAGTGCGAGGACGGCGATCTCCGCGCGCGCCAGGCGCTGCACGTCCTCGGCATGCGCCACCACTTCGGGTCGCTTCGGCCCGCGTAGAGCGAGGTACGACTCGGCCAGTGCCAGGACGGCTTCGTGATGATGCCTCATGTCGGCCACGAAGACATGGTCGGCCTCGGCCGGACGCAGCCCGGTGAAGGGCCGCATCAGCGGCTCCTGAGCGGCGACTGCCGCCGCTGCGGCGCTCGCGTCGGCGGCGCGCTCCTGATGCCACGCCGCGAGCCAGGCGCGGAGCTGCTCGGTCTCCTCGCCGTGTTCGCTCACGATCGAATCGGCCAGCGCGCGTACCTCGTCGCGCTCGGTGATGCCCTGCAGCTCCGAGGCGCGGTCGACCGCCTCCTGGCGCTGCGCGATCAGGCCGGCGAGGTAGTCGGCCTCGCTGTGGACGGCGGCGCTCGCGTGACCGACGATGGCTGCGCCATGATCGGTGTGGCGAGCGGCGCGATCGGCGAGACCGCTCACGAAGGCCAGCGCCACGACGACGGTGGCCAGCACCATCAGCAAGGCGGAGCGCCACACGACGTCGGCGAGCACCGCTCGGAGCCGCTCGACGAAGGTCATGCCGCGACCAGTTCTGCGTCGCCCGGGTCGGTGGCGCCGACGTCGCGGCGCTGGCCGACGTCGGCCGGCAGCGGGGCTCGGAAGCGTCGGAGTCGCAGTGCGTTGGTGAGCACGAACACGCTCGACAGTCCCATCGCGCCAGCGGCCAGCACCGGTGAGAGCAGGACGCCCGAGAACGGGTAGAGGACGCCGGCAGCCACCGGGATCAGGCTCGCGTTGTAGGCGAAGGCCCAGAACAGGTTCTGCTTGATGTTGCGCAGGGTCGCCTTCGACAGCGCGATGGCGTTGACCACGTTGCGCAGGTCGCCCGACATCAGCACCACGTCGGCCGCCTCGATGGCGACGTCGGTGCCGGTGCCGATGGCCAGCCCGACGTCGGCCTGCGCCAGGGCGGGAGCGTCGTTGATACCGTCGCCGACGAAGGCGACTTTGGTGCCACCGGCCTGGAGCCCCTCGACCGCCGCGACCTTGCCGTCGGGGAGGACCTCGGCCAACACCTCGTCGATCCCGAGGCGCGCCGCGATGGCGTGGGCAGTGCGCTCGTCGTCGCCGGTCACCATGGCGACGCGCAGCCCGAGCTTGTGGAGTGCCGTGATGGCGGCGGGCGTGGACGGCTTGATCGGGTCTGCTACCGCCAGCAGGCCGACCGCGCGATCGCCGATGGCGACGTGCATGGCCGTCTTGCCGGCCTCGGAGAGCTCGCCCGCCACCGCCCGTAGGGCGGCGGTATCGATGCCGAGACTCCGTAGGTAGCGGTCGGCACCGACGTGCACGCGAACGCCCTCCACGTCGGCGGCGACGCCGAAGCCCGGCACCGCCTCGAAGCCGCTGGTCGCGCGCAGGTCCAGTCCGCGTGCGCGTGCGGCGGCGACGACGGCGCTGGCCAGCGGGTGCTCGGAGTCACGCTCCACCGACGCCACCAGCGCCAGCACACGCGCCTCGTCCTCGCCTTCGAGCACGTACAGGTCGGTCAACTCGGGCTTGCCCTTGGTGAGGGTGCCGGTCTTGTCGAAGGCGATCACCGCGGCGCTGCCGACGCCCTGCAAGGCGCTGCCGTTGCGGAACAGCACGCCGGTCTCGGCCGCCTTGCCGGTTCCCACCATGATCGAGGTGGGGGTCGCCAGCCCCATCGCGCAGGGGCAGGCGATGATCAGCACGGCGACGGTGTTCACCAGCGCGAGCGTCAGGGCCGGTTCGGGGCCGAAGGCGATCCACACGCCGAAGGTGATCGCGGCCAGGACCAGCACGGTGGGCACGAAGACCATGACCACCCGGTCGACCAGCGCCTGGATCGGCAGCTTGGCTCCCTGGGCGGCCTCCACCATGGCGATGATCTGGGCCAGCACCGTCTCCGAGCCGACCTTGGTGGCCTCGAAGCGGAGCGCTCCGGTGGTGTTGATGGTCCCACCTACGACGGGATCGCCGCTGCGCTTGGCGACGGGGATCGGCTCGCCGGTGATCATCGACTCGTCGACGTACGACGCCCCGCCGGTCACCACGCCGTCCACCGGCAGGCGCTCGCCCGGGCGCACGAGCACCTCGTCGCCATGGCGCACCTCGCCGACGTCGACCTCGAGCTCCGCGCCGGCGCGCACGATGCGCGCGGTGCGCGACTGCAGCGACATGAGCGCGCGGATGGCGTCGCCGGTGCGGCCCTTGGCGAGCGCCTCGAAGTAGCGCCCGAGCAAGACCAGGGTGATGATCACGGCCGAGGCCTCGAAGTACACGTGCACCGTGCCAGCCGGCAGCACCCAGGGGATGAAGGTGGCCACCACCGAGTAGCCGTAGGCGGCACTGGTCCCGATCATCACCAGCGAGTTCATGTCGGGCGCGCGCCGCGCCAGCGCCGGTGCGCCCTTCTGGTAGAAACGCAGGCCGGGACCGAACTGGACCGCGGTTGCCAGCACGAAGAAGGCGAAGGCGAGCGTGTGCATGGGGATGAGCTCGTGCAGCCAGGCTCCCACCGGCGCGATCATCATGGCGCCCATGTCGAGCACGAAGATCGGCACGGTCAGGGCCGCGGCGAGCGTCATCGAACGGCGTAGCTCGCGCAGTTCGGCGTCCTTGCGGGTCCGCTCGGCCGCGCTGCGGTCATGCCGCTCGGCCTGCTCGAGTACGTCGTAACCGGCGTCGCGCACGGTCTGTACCAAGTGGTCGAGTGCCGCGACGTCGGGCAGGAAACGGATCGACGCACGCTCGGTGGCGAGGTTGACGTCGGCGTCGAGCACCCCGTCGACACGGCGCAAGGCCCGTTGCACGCGCGCCGAGCAGGCGGCGCAGGTCATGCCGGTGACGCTCAGCTCGGTCGCCTCCACCACCGGCTCGTAGCCGGCGTCGCGGATCGCCGCGAGCAGCGTCTCGGGCGCGGCCTGCTCGGGATCGAAGTGCACCGTGGCCTGCTCGGTCGCCAGGTTCACGTTGGCTTCGGCCACGCCCGCGATGCGGCCCAGGCTGCGCTCGACGCGTGCGGAGCAAGCGGCGCAGGTCATCCCGCGCACGCTCACGCGGAAGGTGGCGGCGTCGGAGGTCGGTGGCGTGGTTGCTTCGGACATCTTCACATCCTACCCCACCCGGGGTGGGGTGAGCGCAGCAGCGGCCTACACGGGCACGACCGCCTCACGCCTTGTACTTCAGCGCTTCCATCAGTTCGTCGACGATGTGCTCGGTATCGCCGCGCTCGGCGGCCGTCACCACGTGATCCCGGATGTGCGCGCGCAGCACCGCTTCGCTCACCTTGCGCAGCGCTCCCTGCACGGCACTCATCTGCTTGAGCACGTCGACGCAGTAGACGTCAGGGTCGTCGAGCATGCGCAGCACGCCCTCGACATGGCCGCGTACGCTCTTGAGCCGCCTCGCGGCGTCTTCGCGCACGACGGGATCGAGGTGCAGGCAGTCCGGGTGATCGGCGGCACCGGCAGCAGCGACCATCGGCGCCTCGACCGGCGCCGGAGTTGACGCCGAGACGCCGCCGTGAGCGCGCGCGGGCACGCTCACGACGCTGGCGTGGCGCTGTACCCCTCGTCGGCGACCGCCTTCACGAGGGCGCCGAGCGGGGCGTCACCGTCGACCGTGGCGCTGCCGGCGTCGAGGTCGACGGTGGCGGTCTTCACGCCTGGGACGGCTTCGAGTGCGCGCTGAACGGCCGCGGAGCAGTGGCTGCAGGTCATGCCTGTGACGTCGAGACGGGTCATGCGGTGCCTCCTCGGTCGGCCATGATGCACCGACGTAACCACCCCCCTTGGGGTGGGGTACCTGAGTCTACCAGGCGTGCGAGCGGCGCTTCGCCCCCGCTGCGACGCGGCCGCACGTCAGTCGGGCTCGTCGACGTACACCGCGAACTCGATCAGGCCGGTGTTGCCGCCCGTGGACTCCAGCACGCGCAAGGTGAAGCGCTGCGCCGCGCCCTCGGCCGGGTAGGTAGAGCGCTCGGCCGCGGAGGCGAGGTCGAACGGGCCGAACACGTCGCCCGCCTCGGTCTCGACCACGAAGCGTCGGATCTCCGCGCTGCTGCCCATCGTGCGGGACCACACCCCGAAGCCGACGAAGTCCACCCGCTCGGGCAACTCGACGGTGAGGAACGCCGCGTCGCCATCGCCGCGCGACGACCACTCGGTGGCGCTCGAGCCGTCGATGGCGCGCTCGGCCGCGAAGGAGGCGCCGAACTCGCTGCTGGCGTCCACCACCCTGGCACCCGCGTCGCTGGTGGCGACGTTGCGCCAGGCGGGTCGGTCGACGGCCGCTGCGGGCGCCGTGCGGAAGCTGTACACCTCGCTGGCGTAGAAGGTCCCGTCGGCCGCCGAGCCCTGCATCCGGAACACGTACTCGGTATCGGGTTCGAGGCCCCGCATCGTCACCACGTGGTCGCGATGGGCCGCGCCACCCATGTCGAGGTCGAGCGCCAGGCTGCCGAAGCGGGTGTCGCGACCGAACACCACCACGCAGGCCAGGTCGACATCGGTGGTGACGCGCAAGGTGGCGCTCGTGGGGCTCACGTCGCTCACCTCGAGCACGTGGGCGACGAGCGGCTCCAAGGGTTGCGCGACGAGTGGGCTGGCGGATGCTGCGGCGCTCGACGCGAGCGCCGCGCCGGCCAGCACGATGCTGAGCAGGGTCGACATGCCGCACGCTATCGAGGTGCGCGGCCGACTGCGGTCGCGGGGGATGCGAAGCGCGCTACGAGAGCGGCTCCGGCGCTGCCTAGCTGGTGGGGCGCCGGAACAGCACCGCGGCGTTCTGCCCGCCGAACGCGAAGTTGACCGACAGCCCCACGTCCACCTGGAGCGCGCGCGCCTCGTTGGGTATGTAGTCGAGATCGAGCGCGGGGTCAGGGTCGATGGCGTTGCGCGTGGGCGGCAGCACCCCCGACGCGAGTGCCTGTACGGTCGCGATGCCCTCCACCCCGCCGGCGGCACCGAGCAGGTGGCCGGTCATCGACTTCGTCGACGACACCGGCGGCACCGCCTCACGAGGACCCCAGACGGCCTTGAACGCCAACGTCTCGTTCAGGTCGTTGGCCGGGGTGCTGGTGCCGTGAGCGTTGATGTAGCCCACCGCACCGGGCTCGAGGGCGGCGTCGCGCAGCGCCCAGCGGATGCAACGCACGGCACCGGTGCCGCCCGGGGCCGGCGCGGTGATGTGATGCGCGTCGGCACTGGTCGCGCCGCCGATCACCTCGGCGTAGATGCGGGCCCCGCGCGCCAGCGCCCGCTCGCGCTCCTCGAGCACCAAGATGCCCGCGCCCTCACCGGCGACGAACCCATCACGGCTGGCGGTGAACGGACGACTGGCGGTCTCGGGCTCGTCGTTGCGTGTCGACAGCGCCTTCATCACCGCGAAGCCGCCGATGCCCATGGGGGTGACGCAGGCCTCGGTACCGCCGCTGAGCATCACCTCGGCCTCGCCCCGCTGGATGACGCGGTAGGCGTCGATGATGGCGCCCGAGCCGGTGGCGCAGGCGGTGACGACGGTGTTCGAAGGGCCGGTCATGCCATAGCGCATCGCGACGTGGCCCGAGGCCATGTTGGCGATGAGCATGGGGATGAAGAACGGGCTCATGCGCATGGCGCCGCGCGACCAGCGCACGCCGGCGGTGGACTCGAAGGTCGCCAGACCGCCGATGCCGCTGCCGATCGAGGTTCCCGCGTGCTCTCCGGCGACGTCCTCCGGCGACAGCCCGGCATCCGCCAAGGCGAGGTCGGAGCCGATCAACGCCAGGTGCACGAAGCGGTCGAGCCGGCGAGCCTCCTTGCGCTCGAGGTAGGCGTCGACGTCGACGTCGACCTCACCCGCGATGCGCACGGAGAGATCGGACGCGTCGAACAGCGTGATGGTGCGGATGCCGTTCTGGGCGCGGTGTTGCGCGCGCAAGAAGTCGTCTGCCCCGACACCGATAGGGGTGACGGGTCCGACGCCGGTCACGACGACGCGTTTCATGCAGGCCCCCCGCTTCTGCGGTACCGCTCCGACCGACGGCGGCAGGCGCGGCCTATTGCTGTGAGGCGATGAAACGGACGGCGTCGCCGACGGTACCGATCTGCTCGGCTTCCTCGTCGCTGATCTCGATGCCGAACTCGTCCTCGAGCCCCATGATCAGTTCGACCACGTCGAGCGAATCGGCCCCGAGATCGTCGACGAACGAGGCGCTTTCGACGACGTCACCAGGATCGGCGTCGAGCTTGTCCGCGACGACGTCGCGAATCTTGTCCAGGATGGCGGCTTCGTCCATGAGAGGACCTCCTCCAGGTTGTGGGTGTCGAGCTTTCGCGCGGTCGTGCGCGAGTGTAGCACGCTCTTCGCCTGCCTTCTCGGGCGCGACGTTGCGCCGGTAGCCACACCTTGCGTGAGACCCTCCCGGCGTGCTCGCCTCAGGGAGCATGGCATGTCGGCGGGGTCCCCGCAAGGGGTCGCACAGCGGCGCGGCTCGGCCACGAACGCGAGTGCAATCGGTGCTCGGGGTCAGCCTCACGGCCTGCCTCGCGGCGAGCCTGCCAACGGACGCACCGCAGCGTGCGCACGTCGCCCCGCCGACGTCGAGGCTGCCCGCAGGGCGCCCAGCATGGTAGCAGGAGCCATGCGGCGCGTCGTGTCAGCCCACTTCCCGCCCGGCCGCTGGCATGTGGGGGGCAGCATGGAGCAAGCAGAAGTCACGCGGACCTACGACCGCAACGCGCCCTGGTACGACCTGATGCAGGCACCGATGGAGCGCATGGGCGCGCGTCGTTGGCGGCCCATGCTGCTCGAGGGCATGGCCGGACGGGTGCTCGAGCTCGGTGTCGGCACCGGCACGAACCTGCCGCTCTACGACCGGAACGTCGTCGTGACGGCGATCGACCCTTCGGCCCGCATGCTCGAACGTGCGCGTGCGCGGGCCGCACAGGCGTACGCCACCGTCGAGCTCGTCGAGGCGGTGGCCGAAGATCTCCCCTTCGCCACCGCGTCGTTCGACGCGGTAGTGGCATCGTTCGTGTTCTGTTCGGTGTCGGACCCGCTCGCTGGCCTACACGAGGCGCGGCGTGTCCTCGTGCCCGGTGGCGAGTTGCGCCTGCTCGAGCACCAGCGGCCGTCGGGGCCCATCCTGGCGCGCGTGTTCGATGCCCTGGACCCGCTGGCGCGGCGTCTGAGCGGCGCCAGCATCAACCGTCCGACCGACGATCACGTGCGCGTTGCGGGCTTCGACGACGTGGCATCGCTGTTTCTCGACCGTTTCGGAATCGTGCGGCTCATCGCCGCTCGCGCGCCGAGTACGCAGGGCGATGCCAGCGGGCACGATGCGCAGACGGCGGCGCACGACCGTCAGACTCCCGACGGCGAGCTCGCTGAGCTCGCGGCGGAGGAGCCCAACGCGCGCAGGGCGAAGGAGGTCGATCGATGAGCGGTGAGTGGATGCACGGAGGCTGGGGCATGATGGGACCGTTCGGTTGGATCGGGAGCCTCTTGCTCCTGGTCCTGATCGTGCTCGGCATCGTCTGGCTGTGGCGGGCGCTCGACCGGGGCTCGCAGACCGGTCGCGGCGGCGGTGAGGCCGCGGCCGGTCGGCGCGAGGCGCAGACCATCGCCCGCGAGCGATACGCCAAGGGTGAGATCGACAGGGAGGAGTTCGAGCGGATCAAGCGCGACCTCGCCTCGTAGGGGCTCAGCCGCGTGTGGGGGCGCCGGCCCTGATCGGGTCGCCTTGGTGTCGGACCGAACGGGTGCAACGACCACGCTGCACGGAGGAGCGGCCCGCCCTCACGAGTTCGCATAGGCTGGGGCATGACCATCACCGCGCCCCGCGGAGCGCACCGCAGCGCCAAGGGTTGGATCCAGGAGGCCGCCAAGCGGATGCTGATGAACAACCTCGATCCCGAGGTGGCCGAGCATCCCGAGCAGCTCATCGTGTACGGCGGCCGCGGCAAGGCCGCGCGCAACTGGGAGGCGTACCACGCCATCGTGGCGACGCTCGAGCGGCTCGAGAACGACGAGACGCTACTGGTCCAGTCGGGCAAGCCCGTGGCCGTCATGCGCACGCACTCGTTGGCGCCTCGCGTGATCATCGCCAACAGCAACCTGGTGCCGCGCTGGGCCGACTGGGATCACTTCGACGCCCTCGACCGAGCCGGACTCATGATGTACGGCCAGATGACCGCCGGCTCCTGGATCTACATCGGCACCCAGGGGATCTTGCAGGGCACCTATGAGACGTTTGCCTCGGCCGCGAACCTCCACTTCCGTGGCAGCCTGGCAGGCACCATCACCGTGACCGCCGGTCTGGGCGGCATGGGCGGCGCGCAGCCACTGGCCATCGCCCTCGCCGGCGGTGTGGCGCTGTGCGTGGAGGTCGATCCCACGCGTCTTCGGCGTCGACTCGACACGCGCTACCTCGACGAGGTCGCCGGCGATCTCGACGACGCGATCGCTCGCGCCGAGGCCGCCAAGCGCGAGCGTCGCGCCTGCTCCATCGGCCTGCTCGCCAACGCCGCCGAGGTGCTCCCCGCGATGGTGCAGCGCGGCTTCACCCCCGACCTGGTCACCGACCAGACCAGCGCCCACGATCCGCGTTACGGCTACCTCCCGCCGATGCGCGCCGACGAGGATCCCCAGGCGCTGCGCACGGCGGATCCCGAGGGGTACATGGCGCGCGTGCGCGGCGCGATGGCGGAGCACGTGCGCGCCATCTTGGCGATGCAGCGCTCGGGCGCGATCGCCTTCGACTACGGCAACAACCTGCGCGCCGAGGCGCGAGCCGCGGGCGTCGACGACGCCTTCGACTACCCGGGGTTCGTCCCGGCGTTCATCCGCGAGTCGTTCTGCGAGGGCCGCGGGCCCTTCCGCTGGGTCGCCCTGTCGGGCGATCCGGCCGACATCCACGCCACCGACCGCGCCCTGCGCGAACTCTTCCCTGACGACGCACGCCTGCAGCAGTGGCTGTCCTACGCCGGCGAGCGCGTCGCCTTCCAGGGGTTGCCCGCGCGCATCTGCTGGCTCGGCTACCGCGAGCGCGACCGAGCCGGGCTGCGCTTCAACGAGATGGTACGCAGCGGCGAAGTGGCTGCCCCGATCGTGATCGGACGGGATCACCTCGACGCTGGTTCGGTGGCGAGCCCCTACCGCGAGACCGAGGCGATGCGGGACGGCTCCGACGCGGTGTCGGACTGGCCGCTGCTGAACTTCGCCCTGGCTGCCTCGTCGGGCGCGGGCTGGGTCAGCTTCCACCACGGTGGCGGCGTGGGGATGGGCTACAGCCAGCATGCCGGCCTGGTGGCGGTCGCCGATGGCAGCGACGAGGCCGAGCGGCGTCTGGCGCTGTGCCTGACCAACGACCCGGCGCTGGGGGTGGTGCGCCACGCCGATGCCGGCTATCCGACCGCCCTGCGCGTGGCCGACGAGCGCGGCCTCGACCTCCCCAGCACCGAGCGGTCTCGCGGATGACGGCGCCGCTCGCCCTCGCCGTGGGCGCCTTCGCGCGGGCGACGCTGCGCGACATCGAGGCGTCGTGGCACGCCGAAGCGGCCGTGCTGGGCGTCCCCACCGACCAGGCCGTCGGCTTCCGCCCGGGTGCGCGCTGGGCGCCGCGAGCCCTGCGCGACGCCTCGTTGCGCTACGCCCTGCCGCCCGCGGGCTTCTTCGACCTCTCGCGCGAGCGCACCGTGCTCTCGGATTTCGATCTGGCCGACGCCGGCGACGTGGCGCTCGCCGGCCTGACCGGTGAGACGGCGCGCGAGCGCATCAGCGACGCCGCGTGCGCCCTGCGCGAGCGCGCCCGGCTGCCGCTGTTCCTCGGCGGCGATCACTCGATCAGCTTCCCGCTCCTGCGCGCGTACCACGACGTCCCCGACCTCCACGTGGTGCAGCTCGACGCGCACCTCGACTACAGCGACCGTCGCGGCGAGGATCGCTACAGCAACGGCAGCCCCTTCCGGCGTGCGGTGGAGGCCTTGCCGAACCTCGCGCACATCAGCGTGATCGGCCTGCGCGGCATCCGCACCGACCCCGAGGCGTACGCCGCGGCGCTGGCGCGCGGCCACACGCTCGTGACTGCCGACGCCGTGCACCACGATCTGGACGCCGTGACCCGGCGGCTGCCAGCCGGCAAGCCGGTGTACCTCTCGTTCGACGTGGACGTGCTCGACCCATCGGTGCTGCCGGGCACCGGTAGCCCCGAGGTGGACGGGCTGACCTACCGGCAGACGGCTGCGCTGGTGCGGGCGGTGGCCGAACGCAACGCGCTGGTCGGCGCCGACCTCGTCGAACTGGCACCGGGACTCGATCCGAGCGGGCTCTCGGCGTTGGTCGCGGCCCGTGCGGCGATCGACCTGTTCGCGGCGGCACGCGGATGAGCGGGCCTCGCGCCAAGGGCGCGGCGCCGACCGCCGATCGCCTCATCGTCGGCATCGGCCAGCTGGTCACGCCAGCGGGGCCGGGCGCCAAGCGCGGGCCGCAGCAGGCCGACCTGCAGGTGCTCGATGACGCGGCCTTGGCCGTGACCGACGGCTTCGTGAGCTGGCTCGGGCCGGCAGTGGCCTGGAACGGCGTGGCGCGCGACGAGGTCGACCTCGGTGGCCGCGGCGTGGTCCCGGGCCTCATCGACCCGCACACCCACCTGCTGTGGGCCGGTGACCGCTTCGACGATCTCGAGGCCCGGCTCGCCGGCGTCCCCTACCAGCGCATCCTCGCGCGTGGCGGCGGCATCCACGCCACGGTGCGCGCCACCGCCGCCGCACCGCGCAGTGAGCTGCTGCGCGCGTCACGGGCGCGGTTGGCCGACCTGGTGGCGTCGGGCGCCACGACCGTCGAGGTCAAGTCCGGCTACGGCCTCAGCGTCGAGGGCGAGCTCGCGGCGCTCGAGGCGATCGCGACGCTGCGCGCCGAGGCCGCAGTGCGCGTGATCCCCACGTTGCTGATCCACCTGCCCGACCCGGACGACCGCCTGGGTCATCTGCAGGCGGTGATCGAGCGGCTCATCCCCGACGTGGCCGCGCGCGGCCTGGCTGCGCGCCTCGACGTGTTCGTGGAGCGCGAGGCGTTCAGCCCCCGAGAGGCAGAGCGCATCTTGCGCTCGGGTCGCGCGCACGGCCTCGATCTCACCTTGCACGCCGACCAGTTCCATGCCATCGGCGGCGTCGACCTGGCTGTGCGGCTGGGCGCGCGCTCGGTCGACCACCTCGAGGCGTCGGGCGTCGAGCAGATCGACATCCTGGCACAGGGTTCCGCGGTCGCGACGCTGCTGCCGGGCGTGTCGCTCGAGCTCGGGCTGCCGGGCGCGCCTGGACGCGCACTGGTCGATGCGGGTGTGCCGGTCGCCCTGGCGACCGACCTCAACCCCGGGTCCAGTCCGCTCCATTCCACGACGCTGGCCTTGGCCCTGAGCCTGCGCCTCAACCGCCTGCGGCCGGCCGAGGCGCTCGTGGCCGGCACCGTCAACGCGGCCGCGGCCCTGGGGCTCGCCGACGTCGGTTGGTTGGGCGTGGGTGCGCGCGCCGATCTGCTGGTCCTCCCCGAACCCGACTGGCGCGCATTGCTCCACGGCCTGGGCGGCCCCGGACCGCTCGAGGTGTGGGCGGCCGGACGGCGGGTCGACCGTCACGCCCCGGGCCCCGAGCGCGGCGCGGTCGGGCTGGAGCCGTCGTGAGCCGGGCGGCGGGGTCGGCGGCGACAGGCGAGGTGGTGATCGATCAGGACCTGAGCCTAGCGGCCTTCGAGGCCGTGGTGCGCGGAGGCGCACGCGTGTCGCTCGCGCCCGCCGCGCGCGAGCGCGTCCAGCGGGCGCGCGAGCTGGTCGAGCGCATGGTGGCCGCGGGCGATCCCGTCTACGGCGTCAACACCGGCTTCGGCCAGTTCCAGGCGGTGCGCATCGCGCCCGGCGAGCTGCGTGCGCTGCAGCGCAACCTGATCGTGTCGCACGCCATCGGGGTGGGCGAGCCGTTCCCGCGCGAGGTGGTGCGCGGGATGCTGCTGTTGCGAGCGCAGTCGCTGGCCATCGGCGCCTCGGGCGTGCGTGTGACGCTGCTCGAGCGCCTCCTGGACCTCCTCAACGAAGGCGTGCACCCGGTCATCCCGTCTCAAGGATCGGTCGGGGCGTCGGGTGATCTCGCGCCGCTGGCGCACATGGCGCTGGCGCTCATCGGCGAGGGGGAGGTGGAGTACCGGGGAACGCTGCAGCCCGCCGCCGCGGTGCTTCGCGAGCTCGGTCTCGAGCCGCTCACGCTCGAGGCCAAAGAGGGGCTCGCGCTGGTCAACGGGACCCAGGCGATGGCGAGCCTGTTGGCGCTGGTGGTGATCGACGCCGACGTGCTGATGCGCAGCGCCGACGTGGCCGCCGCCATGAGCGTCGAGGCGCTCAAGGGGAGCCACCGACCGTTCGACGCGGTGGTTGCGCGGCTGCGGCCGCACCCGGGCGCGGAGCTGGTGGCTGCGAACCTGCGTGCACTGCTGCGCGACTCGCCCCTGAACGCCTCGCACGCCGATTGCGACAAGGTGCAAGACGCCTACTCGCTGCGCGCGGTGCCGCAGGTGCACGGCGCGGTGCGCGACGCCCTCGTCTACGTGCGCCGCGTCCTGGAGGTGGAGTTCGCCTCGGTGACCGACAACCCGCTCGTGGTGGTGGACGAGGAGCGCGCCGTCTCGGCGGGCAACTTCCACGGCGAGCCGCTCGCGCTCGCGGCAGACCACGCCAAGCTGGCGCTGGCCGAGCTCGCCAACATCGCCGAGCGCCGCGTCGAGCAGATGCTCAACCCGGCCCTCTCCGGCCTGCCGGCCTTCCTCGCCGTGGACGGAGGACTCAACTCCGGCCTGATGATCAGCCAGTACACCGCCGCGGCGCTCGTGAGCGAGAACAAGGTCCTGGCCCATCCCGCGTCGGTCGATTCCATCCCCACCAGCGCCAACCAGGAGGATCACGTGTCGATGGGCACCATCGGCTGCCGGCAGGCGCGCATGGTGCTGGAGAACACCACCTGGGTGATCGCCATCGAGGTGATGTCCGCTGCCCAGGCGCTCGACTTCCGCGCCGGCGTGCGGCCCGGCCTGGGCGTGCACGCGGCGCATCGACGGGTGCGGCGCGAGCTGCCGCATCTGGAGCAGGACGTGTACCTCAGACCGGGTCTCGACGCCGTTCGGGAGCTGCTGCGCTCGGGCGAGCTGGTGCGCAGTGCCGAGGCGGCCGCGGGAGCGCTGCGGTGAAGCCGGCCCCGAGCGCCTGGCGGGGGCGCGGATGACACCCTGGGAAGCGGCGCTGCTGGGCGCGTCGTCCAAGGCCTGTTCATGTTCGTGCCGGTCAGCTCGACGAGCCACCTCGCCCTGACCCAGCACTGGTTCATCGAACGCGGCGCGGCGCTGCCCGCGCCCGAGAGTGCCGAGATGATCCTGTTCGATCTCGTGGTACACGTCGGCACGCTGATCTCGATCGTGGTCGTGTTCCGTCACGGTCTGCGCACCTTCGGCTCGAGGGTCCTGCGTGACCTCCACGCCTGGGCGAAGGGCGCGCGAGGCGATCGCCTCTACCTCCGCCTCGCGCTGCTGGGCGCCCTCTCCGTCATGATCACCGGTGCCATCGGGCTGCCGCTCAGATCCGCCTTCGCCGGCGTCTTCGCGCATCCGCTCGCGATGGCGTTCACGCTCACGCTGACGGGCGCGCTGCTCTACTGGACCGACGGCCTGGGTCCCAGGCCTCGCGGGCTCCGCCAGATCGGGATGAGCATCGCGATCGTGATCGGTCTGGCACAGGCGCTCGCGCTGATGCCCGGACTCAGTCGCAGTGGGCTCACCATCGGCTTCGCGCTCTTCGCCGGTGTCAAGCGTCGGTGGGCGGCTGAGTACAGCTTCTTCATCGCCATCCCGACCATCCTCGCGGCGACCGGCGTGCAGACGCTCGACGTGGTCGCGGCACCCGACACCGTCGCGATCGGGGTGGTGCCACTCGCGGTTGGCTTCATCGTTGCCGCCGCCGTCGGCGTGTTCGCGCTGCGGCTGGTGCTGGCGCTCCTGTACCGGGCGCGCTTCCGCTACTTCGCGTACTACGTCTGGGCGCTGGCGGTCGTGACCACGATCGGGGTCGTGCGCGGCGCCTTGTGACCCGAGCGGTCGCCGGCAGGTCCGATCGCCGCGTGCCTGCGGCCTGGCAGCGCTCGATCGGGCCAGGCGAGGTTCCGAGCCGCGCTTGCTGCGACCGTTTGACAGTCCTGCGGCCACGCATTACGCTCGATACGGCCTTGCGGCCGAGTATCCATCCAGGGAGGAGCCGACGTTGAGGGCTGGCATCAGCATGCCACCAGATCCCGAGAGACCTCCGAGTCCGTGGGAACACACAGCCGTAACCACCACCGTTCGGCCCCCTGTCGCGCCGACACGCGTGCCGTCGTTCTGAGGGTACGCACGAGCGCGCGAAGGCGCGGCCGTCGGAGCCCAGCAGCGCGCAGCCGGCGGTACCCGCTGCACGACCCGGCACCACTGCCAGTGCCATCGTCGACGCGTTCGGCGTGAGCTTCCGACCGTCTGCTGCTCGGCGCCAGAAAGGCCGATCACCCATGCACCGAGCTGGCGAAGCCCACCCTCAGGGTGACGACAACCTCAACCTCCCGAGCGAGCTCCAGGCCTACATCCGCGACCGCCGATGGACGCGACTGGCCGCGAGCGGCATCGACTGGCCCAACGAGGAGCTGATCGCGCCGGAGCTCGTCGACGTCCTGCACGAGCTCGATACCGCCGACCGCGTCTTGTTCTTCAGGGCCCTCCCCAAGCGTGTGGCGGCGGAGGTGTTCGCCTCCCTCGAGGGCGACACCCGCGACCACCTCCTGCGTGAGTTGACCGACGCGGAGGCGCGACGCCTGCTGGCCGACCTGAACCCCGACGATCGCACGTACCTGCTCCAAGAACTCCCGGGACGCGTGACGCAGCGCCTGCTCAACCTGCTCGACCCCGCCGACGTCGCCGAGGCCCGCGAGTTGCTCGGCTATCCCGAGGAGAGCGTCGGACGCCTCATGACGCCCGACTACCTCGCGCTCAAGCCCGACTGGACGGTCGCACGCGCCCTCGAGCACA
>SLRS01000101.1 GCA_007130855.1 Trueperaceae bacterium
CCGCCCCGAGCCGGGGGCCGCCGCGGACGCACCTGGGGCGCACCAGGTCGCGGAGGGCGACGGGGTCGCGAGTCCGGCGCGCCAGGGCACCGAGGACGACGCATGAGCGAACGTATGAGCGAACGAACGAGCGGCCGTGAGCGACGTGTGTATGATGGCGCGTGCCCGGACCCGAGCCCGCCCCAAGCGAGGAGGACGGATGGCGCTTGAACGCTGGTTCCGCCGGAAACGCCCCACTCGCGGCGACGACGAGGTCAGCCCCGCGGGGTTGTGGCTCAAGTGCGCAGGCTGTATGGCGCAGATCTACCGCAAGGACCTGATCGCCAACCTCTACGTCTGTCCGGAATGCGCCCATCACGAGCGGATGCCCGTGGATGCGCGCGTGGCCATGCTGGCCGACGAGGGTACCTTCGAGCTCTGGTCGGGACGGGTCACGCCGACCGACGCGCTCGAGTTCGTGGACACCGAGCCCTACGTCGAGCGCCTGGTGGCAGTGCAGCAGAAGACCGAACGGCCCGACGCGATCATCACCGGCGCTGCCGAGCTCGACGGCGTGCCGGTGGCACTCGCGGTGATGGACTTCAGCTTCCTGGGGGGATCGATGGGCTCGGTGGTGGGCGAGGAGATCGCTCGCGCGGCCGAGCGGGCGGCCGCCGAGTCGCGCTCGCTGATCAGCATCGCGGCGTCGGGCGGGGCGCGCATGCAGGAGGGGGCGCTGTCGTTGATGCAGATGGCCAAGACGACGGTGGCGCTCGAGGCCCTGTCGGAGCGCCGCCTGCCCTTCATCAGCGTCCTCACCGACCCGACCACCGGAGGCGTCACGGCCAGCTTCGCCACGTTGGGCGATCTCGTGGTGGCGGAGCCCGGCGCCCTGATCTGCTTCGCCGGGCCGCGGGTGATCCAGCAGACCATCAAGCAGGACCTGCCGGAGGGCTTCCAGCGCTCCGAGTTCCTGCTCGGTAAGGGCATGCTCGACGACGTCATCCCGCGGGGCGTGCTCAAGGCGCGCCTGGCGGTCCTGGTGCGGCTGCTGCGTGCCGGCCTCGATGGCACGGCGGACGATGGCGCGGCGGCGCCGTTGCGGCTCACGACCGAGTCGATCACGACCATCGCCGACGAGCTCGACGAGAGCGCCGCCACGAGCGCTGCGGACGACGCGGATGAGGCCGCTGCGGCCGAGGATCGCGAGCGCGAGGAGGCGCCGAACCGTGCCACTCCCGTTTGAGAAGCCGATCGACGAACTCGAGGCGCGCATCCGCGACATGCGCGGCTACGCCGACGACCAGCACGTCGACCTGTCGGGGGAGATCGCGGCGCTCGAACGCCGGCTGGCGAGCCTCACGCGCGAGACCTTCGCCAAGCTGAGCCGGTGGCAGCGCGTCCAGGTGGCGCGCGCCGCCGGACGCCCCACCGCGCTGGACTACCTCGGCAAGGTGGTGGAAGGCTTCACCGAGCTGCACGGCGACCGCGCCCTCGGCGACGACCCCGCCTTGGTCGGCGGGGTGGCGCGTCTGGGCGACATGGGCGTGGTGGTGCTGGCGCAGCAGAAGGGCCGCGACACCAAGGAGAACATCCTGCGCAACTTCGGGATGGCGCACCCGAGCGGCTACCGCAAGGCGTTGCGGCTGTTCGACCTGGCCGACAAGTTCAGGCTGCCCGTGCTGAGCCTGATCGACACGCCCGGTGCGTACCCCGGCATTGCAGCCGAAGAGCAGGGGCAGGCCTGGGTGATCGCGGCCTGCATCCAACGCATGAGCCGCCTGCGCGTCCCGGCCGTGAGCGTGATCATCGGCGAAGGGGGCTCGGGCGGCGCGCTCGCGCTCGGCGTCGCCAACCGGGTGCTGATCCTCGAGCACGCCATCTACTCGGTCATCAGCCCCGAGTCGTGCGCCGCCATCCGCTGGCGCGACGCTGCCGAGGCGCCCAGCGCGGCCGAGGCGCTCAAGCTCACGGCCGATGACCTGCTGGAGCAGGGCGTGGTCGACGACGTGGTCGCCGAACCGCTCGGCGGTGCCCACAAGGACCCGGCCGGGGCGATCGACTTGGTTCGCGCGGCCGTGGAACGCGAGTTCGCCGCGTTGCGGGACGTGCCCAGCGAGGTGCTGATGCGCGAGCGGCGCGCGCGCTTCCGGCGCATGGGGCGGTTCCTCGAGGCGGCCTGATCCAGCGCGAGGGGCCGGCGAGTTGCCGGCTTCCTCAGGTTGCGTCGGCGACTGCGCGTCGCAGCGCGGTGAACGCGGCGGCCGGATCGGCGCTGCCGAACACGGCGCTGCCCGCCACCAGCACGTCGGCCCCCGCGAGGCGGGCGGCTCCGGCGGTGCTGACGTCGATGCCGCCGTCGACCTGCAGTAAGGCGTGGCTCGTCCCGGCGTCGCGCAGCGTGCGCAGGCGCTCCAGCCGTCGTAGGGCCGACGACAGGAAACGCTGGCCGCCGAAGCCGGGATCCACCGACATCACTAGCGCCAGGTCGAGTTCGCCGAGGGCGTCCTCGAGCATTGCCAACGGGGTGAGCGGGTTGAGCGCCAAGCCCACCTTGGCGCCGGCGTCGCGAACGGCCGCCAGGGCACGGTGGACGTGCGGCGTCGCCTCGGCGTGCACCGTGACCAGGTCGGCACCGGCGTCGACGTAGGCCGCGGCCCAGCGTTCGGGAGCCTCGATCATCAGATGCACGTCCACCAGGCCGCGCGTGGCGCGGCGTACGGCGCTCACGACCGGGACCCCGAAGCTGAGGTTGGGCACGAAGTGAGCGTCCATCACGTCGACGTGGAACCAGTCGGCGCCGGCCGCCTCGACCGCGGCCACTTGCTCGGCCAGGTGACCCAGGTCGGCGGACAACACCGAGGGGGCGATTCGCGCTCCGGGCACGGCGCGAGCCTAGCATGCCGCGCCGGGCCCGGCTCCCATGCCCGTCAGGCAGGGACCGGCTCGCGCGCCAGCGCCGTGCTGATCGCCGCCTCCAAGGTGGCGATGCCCTCCTCGAGCTCGTCGTCGCTCATGCGGATGGGCGGCAGCAGGCGGATGACGTTGCCGTATGTGCCCGTCGGCAGCACCAGCATGCCGTTGGCGCGGCAGTCGGCGACGATCTGTTGCACCAGTGTCGGATCGGGCGTGTGACCATCGTCGGTCACGAACTCGAGCCCGACCATGGCGCCCAGGCCGCGCACGTCGCCCAGCCTCGGCGCGCGCGCCTGGAGCGCCCGGAAACGGCGGCTGAGCGCCGCCCCGATGACCTGGCTGCGCGCGAGGAGGCCTTCCTCCTCGATCACGTCGATGGTCGCCAGTGCCGCGGCACAGGCGGCGGGGTTGCCGCCGAAGGTCGAACCGAGCATGCCCGGCCCGACCGCGTCCATCACCTCGGCGCGGCCGACGACCGCGCCCAAGGGGAAGCCGCTGGCGAGCGACTTGGCCGTGGCGACCAGGTCGGGCTCGAGCCCGTAGTGGTCGACCGCCCACCAGCGGCCGGTGCGACCCATGCCTGCCTGCACCTCGTCGTCGATCCAGAGGGCACCGATTCGATCGGCGTAGACGCGAAGCCCACGCAAGAAGGCGGCCGGCGCGGGGATGAAGCCACCCTCGCCTGCCACCGGTTCGAGGATGAAGGCGGCCACCTCGCCCGCACCGATCGTGGTCTCGACGAGGTCCTGGAGCTGGTGCAAGTAGGCGTCGCTGGCGGCGTCGCCGTGCAGCCCGAAGGGGTTTCGGTAGAGGTAGGGGTAGTGCGCGCGGTAGACCTCGGCCGCCCGCGGCGCGAAGCCCGCCTTGTAGGGATCGGCCTTGCCGGTCAGCGAGAGCGCCATGTGGGTGCGGCCGTGGAAGGCGTGGGTGAAGGCCACGATCCCCTGACGGCCGGTTGCGACGCGGGCGATCTTGACGGCGTTCTCGACGGCCTCGGCGCCGGAGTTCACCAGGAAGGTCCGCTTCGGCGACGGGCCCGGGGCGATCGTCGCGAGACGCTCGGCCAGCGTCACGTAGCTCTCGTGCATGCCGACCGCGAAGCAGAGGTGCTGGAACTCGGCCACCTGGCGTTGGACGGCCTCCACCACGCGCGGATGCGAGTGCCCCACGTTCATGACGGCGATGCCGACGGTCCAGTCGAGGTAGCGCTTGCCGTCGGCGTCCCACACGTACGCCCCCGCGGCCCTCGTGGGCGAGATGGGGTGCACGCTGAGGGCGGCGCGCGCGACGGCCATGCGGCGCCGTTCTGCGATGGATCGGTTGCTCATGATGCCTCCTCGGAGCAGGCCGGCGACATTTCGGAGCGAACCCGAGAGGTGCTGAGGCCTTACGATACGTAACATCATGCGACGAAACACCGTCGAATCGCAAGTGACCTGCCGGAACGGGCGGGTTCCGTGAGGCCCCGTGCGTGGTCCGGCGCGCTGGTGGTGGCCGCCGCGGCGGCGTTCGAGCCAGCCGCCGCGGCCTGTGCACGGCGGCTCGGCGGACGGCTCCTCGAGCGCAGCACCTGGGAGCGTGACGGCGCGCCGCCGGTGGTCGTGTGGTGGGACGCAGACGGTCCCGGCCTGCGCGGCCCGCCACAGGGCTCGCGGGTGCGTCGGCCGCCGCCTC
>SLRS01000050.1 GCA_007130855.1 Trueperaceae bacterium
ACGACTTCCCGCAGGACCCGTTCGAGCAGCTCGAGCTCGCCACCCGCGCCGTGTTCAACTCCTGGTTCGGCAAGCGCGCGGTCGACTACCGCAACGCCACCAACATCCGCCACGACCTCGGCACCGCCGTGAACATCCAGGTGGTCGTGTTCGGCAACATGGGCGAGAACTCCGGTACGGGCGTGGCGTTCACGCGCAACCCCGTCGACGGGACGAGCGAGATCTACGGCGACTACCTGATGAACGCCCAGGGCGAGGACGTGGTGGCGGGGATCCGCAACACCAAGCCGATCAAGGACCTCAAAGTCGAGATGCCCGAGGTGTACGCCGAGTTCGCGGCCATCTGCGAGCGGCTCGAGCAGCACTTCAAGGACATGCAGGACGTCGAGTTCACGATCGAGCGGGGCAAGCTGTGGATGCTGCAGACCCGCAACGGCAAGCGCACCGCGCGCGCCGCGATCGCCATCGGCGTGGACATGGCCAAGGAGGGCCTGATCGACAAGCGCGAGGCGCTGATGCGCGTGACGCCCGAGCAGGTCGACATGCTGCTGCATCCGCAGTTCTCCGACGTGGTCAAGACCGAAGCGGCGGAGCGCGGCGAGCGACTCGTCGAGAAGGCCGTCAACGCCAGCCCCGGTGCGGCCGTCGGCAAGGTCGTCTTCGACGCCGATACCGCCGAGGAGTGGGCCAAGCGCGGCGACCCGGTCATCATGGTGCGGCCCGAGACCCGGCCCGACGACGTCCACGGGATGATCGCCTCCAAGGGCATCCTCACTTCACGCGGCGGCGCGACGAGCCATGCCGCGGTGGTGGCGCGCCAGTTCGGCACGCCGGCCGTGTGCGGCGCCGACGCGCTCAAGATCAGCGTCGACCGCCAACTGATGGTGCTTGCCCGCGACGAGGGCATCGTCACCGTCCACCAGGGTGACTGGATCTCGATCGATGGCGGTACCGGCGAGGTGTTCCTGGGCCAGCTCCCCACGGTCGATCCCGACTTCGACCGCGAGGTGCAGCTGCGCACGCTGCTCGAGTGGGCCGACGAGGTACGCCGCCTCGGCGTGTGGACCAACGCGGACTACCCGCGCGACGCCGAGCGCGCCCGTGGCTTCGGCGCCGAGGGCATCGGGCTGTGCCGCACCGAGCACATGTTCTTCGAGGAAGAACGGCTGCCGGTGGTGCAGGAGATGATCATGTCGGGCAACCGCGAGCGGCGCGTGGACGCGCTCGGGCGGCTGCTGCCGATGCAGCGAGAGGACTTCGAGGGGCTGTTCCGGGCGATGGACGGCCGCCCGGTGATCGTGCGCCTGCTCGACCCGCCGCTGCACGAGTTCCTGCCTGCCTACGAGGATCTGCTCCAGGAGCTCGCCGATCTGAAGGTGCGCCTGCAGCACTTCCACACCCTCTCCGAGATCGATGAAGCGCTCACCCAGGTACGGGTCAAGGAGGACCTGCTCACGCGCGTCGCTGAGCTGCGCGAGTCCAACCCGATGCTCGGCCTGCGCGGCGTGCGTCTGGGCGTGATGCTGCCCGAGGTCACCGAGATGCAGGTGCGCGCGCTGATGGAGGCCGCCGCTCGCGCCACCCAGGACGGCGTCCAGGTGAAGCCGGAGATCATGGTGCCGCTCACCTCCGACCTGGGCGAGTTCCGGGTGATGGCGGAGATCATCCGCCGCATCGGCGACGAGGTCGAGAAGGAGACCGAGGTCGAGATCGACTACAAGATCGGTACCATGATCGAGGTACCGCGTGCGGCCCTCACCGCCGGCGAGATCGCGGCCGAGGCGGAGTTCTTCAGCTTCGGTACCAACGACCTCACCCAGACGACCTACGGGATCTCGCGCGACGACGCGGAAGGCAAGTTCCTGATCCAGTACGTCGAGCAGGGTGTCATCCCCGAGAACCCCTTCCAGCACCTCGATCGCCCGGGTGTGGGCCGGCTGGTCGAGATCGCGGTCAGCGAAGGCCGTGCCGCGCGCCCCGACTTGCACGTCGGCATCTGCGGCGAGCACGGCGGCGACCCGTCCTCGATCGAGTTCTGCCACCTCACCGGGCTCGACTACGTCAGCTGCAGCCCGTACCGCGTGCCGGTCGCGCGCCTGGCAGCCGCGCAGGCGGCCATCCGCTTCCCGCAGGACTGAGCTTCGGCGTTCCTCCCTCAGGACCCGCTCACCGTCGTCGGTGAGCGGGTCCTCGTCAAGTCCGGTCGCGCCACGGTGAGCCCCGACGCTGACGGCGCTCACGCGTGTACCGGCGGCCCGACGCCAGGGGAGACCCTACCGATCGCGTCTCAGCGCTTGACCCGCGCGTTCCCCTGCCACGCGCTCCACACCTGCTCCTCGTCGGCCACGTTGGCGTAGTCGGTCAGGAAGGTGGTCGCCAGCGCACCCGTGGCCCAGCCGAACTGCACCCACGTGTCACTCTCCCAGCCGCGCAGGATGGCGTAGAGCATGCCGCCGACGAAGCCGTCGCCGCCGCCGATGCGGTCGAGCACGCCGATCTCGCGCGGCTCGACCACGTGCCAACGGTCGCCCTCCGCCAGCATGGCGCCCCAGCGGTGGAGGTTGGCGTGCACCACCTCGCGCAAGGTGGTGGCGAACACCGACACGTTGGGGTACGCCTGCTTGGCACGCTCGATCATGCCCTTGAAGCCACCCAACTCGCTGGCGAGGTTCGCGCCACCGGCCTCGGGGCCCTCGATGCCGAGGCAGAGCTGGAAGTCCTCCTCGTTGCCGATCAGCACGTCCGATAAGCTGCTGATCTCGGCGAACTGCGCGCGCAGCTCCTCCTCGCCCCCCTCCCAGAACGAGGCGCGGTGGTTGAGGTCGAACGAGATGCGGGTGCCGAAGCGCCGCGCGGTGCGGGCGAGCTCGACGCAGAAGCGGCTCGTCTCCGGCGACAGCGCCGCGATCAAGCCCGACAGGTGCATCATCGCCACGCCCTCGGTCCCGAAGATCCGCTCCAGGTCGAAGTCCTCGACGTCGAGCGTGCGCCCGACCTCGCCGGCACGGTCGTTGTGCACGCGCGGGCCGCGCACGCCCAGGCCGCTGTCGGCGAGGTTGAACTGGTGCCGGTAGCCCCACGGGTTGCCCTGGGGGACGAGCACGGCCTCGACGTCCATGTGCCGCCGCGACAGGTCGTCGCGGATCATGCGCGCCACGGGGCTGTCCTCGACGAGGGCGGTCAGCACCTTGACCGGGAGTCCGAGCAGCGACGAGACGCTGGCCACGTTCGTCTCGGCGCTGGTCACCTGCATGACGAAGCGCTCGCTGGCGTGGAACGGTTGCGCGTTCTCGGGCGTCAGCCGGACCCCCATGCTGGTGGGCACCAGCAACGCGTAGGCGGCATCGGACTTGAGCGATATCGTCATGCGACCATTCCCTTCGAGGCGTGCGTCGTCGGCACGCAGCGCATGGATGCACAATACCGGCGGCGATCGGTCGCGCGTCAGGGCAGCCGGTAGGTGGCCTTCGCCTGGTCGTACGCCAGCGCCCTGGCCAGGCTCGGTGCCACGTCCTCGTCGATCAGGCCGCGCGCGACCCGTCCCGCCAGCCAGTTGCAGCTCACGCGCCGCCACACGTCGTGGCGGGCGCGGATCGACGGGTAGGCGCGCGTGTCGTCGTTGAAGCCGGCCAGGTTGTAGATGCCGGCGGTCTCGACGACCGCGTCCAGGTAGCGCTCCATTCCCAGCACCGAGTCGAAGAACCACCACGGCGCGCCGAGCCGCAGCGCCGGATAGTGCCCCGCGAGCGGGGCGAGTTCACGACTGTAGGTGCTCTCGTCGAGCGTGAACAGCACCACTGTGAAACCAGGGTCGGCGCCGAGCCGCTGGAGCAGCGGGCGCAGCGCGCGGGTCCACTCGGTGGCCACGGGGATGTCGGCCCCCACGTCGCGGCCGAAGCGCTCGAAGAGGGCCTGATGATGGTCGCGTAAGGAACCGACGTGGAGCTGCATCACCAGGCCGTCGTCGGCCGACATGCGGGCCATCTCGGCCAGCATGTGCGAGGCGAAGCGGCCCCGGTCGAGCGCGTCGGCGCGGCTCGACAGCAGTCGATCGTAGGTGGCCGCCGCGCTGTCGGCTTCGAGCCAACGGATGTCGGCGCTGAAGGTGCCGTGGTCGGTGGCGGTCGCGCCGGCGGCGCGGAAGGCGCTGCGGCGCGCCTCCAATGCCCTCAGGTACCCGCCGTAGTCGCTCACGTCGACGCCACTGCGCTCGGCCAGCAGATCGAGCGCACTGCGCCAGTCGTCGCGCGTAGGGTCGATGACGGCGTCGGGACGGAAGGTGGGGCGCACCGAGAAGCCTTTGGCCTGGAGCTGCTGGTGCTGCCCCAGGCTGTCGGTGGCGGCGTCGGTGGTGCACAGCACCTCCACCCCGAGGCGTTCGAACAGCGCCCTGGGACGGTAGGCCGGTCGTGCCAGCCGCTCGCTGAGGTGGTCGAACAGGGCGTCGGCGTTCCTCGCCGAGGGGCGCTCCTCGACGTCGAACAAGTCGATCAGCTCGTGCTTGAGCCACAGGCCGGTGGGGGTGCCTGCGAACAGGTGGAAGTGTTCGCAGAAGCGGCGCCAGATGGCGCGCGGGTCGCTCTCGCTGGGGCCGCCGTCGCGGCGGGCCAGACCGAGGTCCTCCAGCGCCACGCCCTGGCTGTAGAGCATGCGCACCACGTAGTGGTCGGGAACCACCAGCAGCGTGGCGGGGTCGCCCAGGGGCGCGTCGTCCGCCAGCAAGCTGGGCGCCACGTGGCCGTGCGGGCACACCAGCGGCAGCTCGCGTACGGCGTCGTAGAGCGAACGCGCCACGTCGCGCTGGCGCGGTTCGGGGGCGAAGCAGCGGTCGGGGTCGAGGGTCCACGGGGTGCTCATGCGCTCCTCCTAAGCTGACGAGCCTTCGCCGACGGCCAGCTCGGCGCGATACAGCCGCTCGCCCGCCTTGCGTACGAGCAGCACGCCCTCGTCCTCGCGATCGGCCCAGGCCTCCGGATCGATGCCGGCGGGGTCGAGGTAACCGAGGCCCAGGCGGGCGCAGGTCGCGGCGCCCAACTGGCTGGACAGCGTCACGCGAACGCGCGGGATCTCGCGGCCGGCCTCCCAGCGCCCGGCGCCGCGCACGTGCGTGGAGTGTGCCAGCACCCCGAGCGGCACGTCGCGAAAGCGCTCCCATTGCTCCAGGAAGTAGGGCAGCGTGTGGTATCCGATGCGCTCGATCCAATCGCCGTGCACGCGGCTGACGGTGTCGAGGTGCGGGGCGTGGATGACGAGCTCGCCGCCCTCGGCGAGGGCCGGCTCGAGCTTGTACATCGCCTTGCCGGCCGTCCAGAGCTCGTCGTACATCGGCGGTGCGCAGGCAAGCACCCGCTGCATCGGACGGCTGAGGTGAGTCACGTGACGCTCGTTCGAGAGCGCCGCCGCTTCACGCCAGGCATCGACGGGGTCGCCGATCGTGATGGCGCTCGCGCCGCCGGACTCGATGGTCAGGGCGATCAGGGTGGTGGCGACCGGCACCAGCTCCGCCGCCGCGTGGATCATGTCGCGCACCGGCGTGTCGGCGAGGCCGATCGTGCCGAGCACGCCCGACAACGCGCCCAGCCAGTGGGTGACGTTGATCATGTCGGCGCCGCTGACCCCCGGGAAGTAATACTTGTAGCCCCCTGAGAAGCCGACCACCTCGTGCGGGAAGGTGGGACCGAGGATGACGACGTGGTCCGCGTCCGGCACCGCGCGGTTGATCAGCACGTCGACGTCGCCGCCCAGGGTGGGGTGCCAACGATCGCCAGCGATCTCCTCGATGCGCGAGCGCGGCAGGGTGCCGAGCGATACCAGCGTGCCGTCTTCAAACCAGCCGTGGTTCACGAGGCGCACGTGCCGGTAGCGGCCGGCGCGCGCCTCGGCGTCGATGCCGACGAGCCGCTGGAGCCGCTCCTCGTCGAGCGGAGGGTGGGAGCCGAGCGCGACCATGAAGGTCAACTCGCGCGCATCCGCGAGCAGGTCGACGAGGTCGGCGAAGAGCTGTGGCAGCGGCAGGGTGCGGGTGTGATCGGGGATGAGCACCAGCACGCGCTCGCCGGAGCCGATGCCGGCGAGGCCCGTCTCCAGCGTCCGTCGCACGGTGGCGGCGGGCAGCGTCGCGCCGGCCGGGGCCGCGGCGCGAGCGCTGATGGCACCCTCGTGGCCGGTCGCGCGACGCACGGGGGTCACACCCCTCCGAACGCCGCGTAGCCGCCGTCGACCGGGACCACCACGCCGGTCACGAAGCGTGAGGCGTCGCTGGCGAGCCACACGGCGGTGCCGACGAGGTCGTCGGGGTCGCCGAAGCGGCCCATCGGCGTGTTGCGAAGGATGCTCGCTCCGCGCTCGGTGGGCTCGCCGTCGGGCTGCAGCAACAGCGTCCGGTTCTGCTCGCCCACGAAGAAGCCCGGGGCGATCGCGTTGACGCGCAGCCCCTCGCCGTAGGTCTGGGCCAGGTGGACGGCCAGCCAGCGTGTGAGGTTGTCGACCGCGGCCTTGGCCGCCCCGTAGCCGAGCACGCGCGAGAGCGGCTTCTGGGCCGCCATCGAGCTGACGGTGATCACCGAGCCGCGGCCGGCTTGCACCATGGCGGGGGCGAACGCCTGGATGGCGAGCAGGGTGCCGTCGAGGTTGAGCGCCACCACCTGCCGGAACGCCTCGGGCGTGAGACCGAAGAGGTCGCGCTCGCCATGGACGATCGCGTCGGGACGGTTGCCGCCGGCAGCGGTCAGCAGGACGTCGCAGCGGCCCCAAGCCTGCGCCACGCGTTCCGCGGCGTCGGCGAGGGCTTCCGGGTCGAGCACGTCGGCGCTGACGCCGAGGGCCTCGTGGCCGGCCTGGCGCAGATCGGCCGCGGCGGTGTCGACCCGCTCCCGGCGGCGCGAGACCAGCGCCACCTTGGCGCCGGCTCGGGCCAGGCCGCGCGCCATCGCCAGGCCGAGGGTGCCGGCGCCGCCGGTGACCACGGCCACGCGCCCTTCCAGGCCGAAGCGCGTCATGCCGTCGCCTCGGCCGCGGCGGTCGCCACGAACGGCGCCAGGTGACGCTCGAAGTGGCGCCGCAGGGCGTCGCGGTAGGCGTCCTCGTGGGCCCCGAGCAGCGCGCGCAGGCGCGGGCCGTAGCGCTCCAGGGCACTGCCGAAGGTCACGTGCAGGACCTGGCGGGCGTCACGCTGCTCGAGGAGCGCCAGCAGTGCGCTGCCCGGCAGGGCGGCCGGATCGGGCACGCGCTCCGGGCGCCCGCCGATGTGGTAGCTCACGACGTCCTCGGCGAAACGCTCGAGCCCGAGCCGCACCACGTCGTGCAGCAGGCCCGGCTCTGCGGCGCCCGCCACGCGCAGCGCCTCCAGGTAGCTGGTGCCGGCGGTCTTGAGGTGCACGCGTGCGCCGGCCGCGGCGGCGGCGATGGGGTACACGGCGAACTTGTCGGAGCCGGAGTGGAGGCTGAGCTTGTAGTCGCCGAGCGCGGCGGCGACGCGAGCGTGGCCGTCGAGATCGCGCGCGAGCGCCGCTAAGTCGCCGAGGTAGTCGATGCCCTTCTCGAACGCGCCCACGAAGCGTGGCGCCAGCGATACCCAGTCCACGTCCAGGCGCCGCAGCTCGAGGGCCAGGTAGGCGTGCTCGGCCAGCGTGGTGGGCGTCGCCGTCTCGTCGACCGACACCTCGACCTCGGCCCTCCCGGGGCCCGCCTTGGCGCGCAGGTGGTGCGTCAGACGCATCACGTGGGCGACGGCAGCGCCGTACTTGACGGCGGCTCGCTGCAGCGCCTCGTTGTCGAAGCGCAGCGCGCGCTCGCCGAGGTCGAGTTCGAAGCCAGCGAGCCGCGCCATCAGATCGTCGGGACTGCTGTCGAGCGCCGGCCACGGTGGCCGCTGCTCGAAGGCCTCCTGGAGCGCGCCGCCCCGGAGCGTATCGGCGTCGTCGTGGACGTGGGCGCCGGGGTCGATGGTGAACATCGAGTAGCCGGCATCGAGGCACAGGTCGACGTCGGCCTCGGTCTTGAGGTGATCGGCGTCGGCACCGACGGGATGACGCCATCCGGCCCGGAACGCGCCGGCGGTGGCGTCGTCGAGCACGCCCTGGGGGGTGCGGCCGGTGCGCGCGTTCTCGCGCATCGACTGTTGCGCGAAGATCGCCGCGACGCGCCCCTCGGCACGTGCGGCGCGGAGCGCGTCGACGTGGCCGGGGGTGGCCAGGCCGAGGCGGTCGCCGAAGCCGGCCGACGTACCGGGGCCTAGCGGCACCGGCGACAGGTTGGGGAGCGCACGGCGCAAGGCCGCGAGGTTCGCGCCGCCGAGCGCTCCGCGCAGGACGATCACCTCGCCGTGGCGGTGCGCCTCGCCGGCGAACCCGGTGAGCGACTCGGAGCGCTCGCTCGCCAGCGCAAGTCGGAAGCTGCCGTCCGCCAGGCGCTCGGCCCAGAGGCTGCGAGCACCGTGCACACGGACGCTGCCGGGGACGAGCCCACGAGCGAACAGCGCGGCCGTGGCTCGGAGGTCTTCGTGGTGCTGGTTCATGCGTGTCCTTTCGCGTTCCGACGCTCCCTCACGGAGGCCGCCTCGTGCGTCTGGTGCGCACCGTGAACGCTAACGTCAGGGTTGATCGCGAACCTTGGCCGCAAGCCGCCAGCGTCGTGCGCCGCGAGGCGAGCCCGGGCGTCACGCCGCATCGGTGCAGGCGCGCGTCGACGCTCGCACCACGAGCTCGGGCTGCAGCACGATGTCGACCCCCCGTCCGCGCCCCTCCATGCGCTCGAGCAGCATCGTCATGGCGTGCTGACCGAGGGCGTAGGTCGAGGCCCGGATGGTGGTGAGCGGCGGCGTGAACATGCGCGCGAAGGGGATGTCGTCGTACCCCACCACGGCGATGTCGGTCGGGACGGCGATGCCCGCCTCGGCGAGGGTCAACAGTGCGCCGGCGGCCACCAGATCGTTGAAGCACACCAGCGCATCGAGCGACGGGTTTCGCGTCAACAGGGTGCGGGTCGCCCGTTCACCGCCCTCGACCGTCGGCGCCTCGGCGACCACGTGGCGGTCGGGTAGATCGAGGCCGTGCTCGCGGGTCTCACGGTCGAGCCCGAGCATGCGCTCGCGGCCGGCATAGGAGTGGCTCGGCCCGGCGATCACGCCCAGGCGACGGCAGCCCGTGGCGACCAGGTGGCGGATCAACTGCCGCATGCCCTGCTCGTGATCGATGCGCACCGAACCGGCGACGTCGGGCGCGGAACGCCGGTTCACGATGACCGCGGCGTGATGACGCGCGAGGAGCACGTCGAGCCGCTCGGCGGAGAGTCGCGGGCTGCAGGCGATGACCCCGTCGACGCGGCGATCCTCGAACGCCTCGAGCGCCGCAGCTTCGCGCTCGACGTCCTCGATCACGTTCGTCAGCAGCAGGGTGAAGCCGTGGGCGATGGCCACGTCCTCGGCGCCGCGCACGATCTCGGGAAAGTACGGATTGGTGACGTCGGGGACGAGTAGCCCGATGGTGCACGAGCGGTGCGCCTTGAGCCCGCGGGCGACGATGTTGGGCCGGTAGCCGAGCGCCGAGATCGCACCGCGCACCCGTTCGCGGGTGCTCGCGCCGACGCCGGGGCGGTCGTTCACGACGCGCGACACGGTCATCACCGACACGCCCGCTTGCAGGGCGACATCCGCGAGGGTCACCTTCTCACGTGTGTCGAACGCGTTCACACGGCCTCCACGAGGGTGCCTGGTTAACGATAACGGACTCGTGCGACGAATGTACCCCCTACGGGCCCCGGCTGACAAGGGCTTGGCGCCAGCGCGTCGCGAGCGGCCGCGCGGCCGTCCGCGCACGCGCGCGGGTGGCCAGGGCCCTGGCCCTGGTCAAGCGCGGCTCCGTTCGAAGGCGGCCACCACCCCCTGCAAGTAGCCGAGCCCGATGGCGCGGTCACGCAGGCCGTAGCCGGGGATGGCCTGCTCGCCCCAGAGCATGCGCCCGTGGTCGGGGCGCAGTGGCACGTCGACGCCGGCCGCCATCAGTCGCTCGAGCACGCCCACGAGGTCGACGTCGCCGGCCGAGGGGTGATGGGCGACCTCGTGGAAGTCGCGCGCGCCGGTGCGGCGTACGTTGCGTGCATGCACGAAGGCGATGCGCGGGGCGAACGCCTCGGCCATCGCCGGCAGATCGTTGCCGGCCGCGGCGCCGAGCGCGCCGGTGCAGAAGGTGAGCCCGTTGGCGGGGCTGTCGACCGCCTGCAAGATTCGCTCGATGCCGGCGGCGTCGGAGACGATGCGGGGCAGGTCGAAGATCGGCCAGGGTGGGTCGTCGGGATGCAGCGCGAGCCGCACGCCGGCCTCCTCGGCGACCGGTACCACCGCCGCCAGGAAGGCCGTGAGGTGCTCGAAGAGGCGCTCTTCGCCGAGCGCACGGGCGCGCCGGAACAGCGCCTCGAGCTCGGCGCCGGTGTAGCCCTGGGCCCAGGCGGCCAGGCGCTCCATGCCGGCCGAGAAGTCGAAGCGTGCCAGATCGGCATGCGCGTACGCCATCGCGGTCGATCCGTCCGCGAGCGGCAGGGCGAAGTCGGTGCGGATCCAGTCGAAGACGGGCATGAAGTTGTAGCACACCGTTCGCACACCCGCGGCGGCCAGGTTGCGCAACGACGTGCACCAGGCCGCGACGTGCTCGTCGCGCTCGGGACCACCGAGCTTGATGGCCTCGCTCACGGGCAGGCTCTCGGCGACCGTCCAGGCGAAGCCGTGCTCGGCCAGCTCGCGCCTGCGCGCCTCGATGGCCGCGGGCGTCCACACCCCGCCGGCTAGGATGTCGGGCAGCCCGCTCACCACGCCGTCGAGCCCGGCGACCTGACGCAACGCCGTCAGGGACACCGGGTCCTCGTGACCGAACCAGCGTAAGGTGAAGATCATGCCGCGGCCGCCGCGGTGCGCCGGTGAGTGCGCCGCTGGATGCTGGGCCACCAATCCTGGAGGACGCCGTGCGAAGCGTCGAACACAATGCCTTGGCCGCCTTCTACCGTGATCACCTCGAGCATGCCGTGCTCCCCTTCTGGCTCGATCGCGCCGACGCCGACCGGGGCGGCGTCTTCACGTGCCTCGACAATGTCACCGGGCAACGCCGCAGCGACGACAAGTTCGTCTGGTCGCAAGCGCGCTGGGCCTGGACCATGGCGCACGCCGCCCGGATGGCGGCACGTGGCACGCTCACGCTGCCGCACGAGGTGCTGCTGCACCATGCCCGTTCGACCGCCGACTTCCTGCTCCGTCACGCCTTCCTCGAAAACGGTTCGGTCGCGTATCTGCTCACGGCCGACGGTACCAAGAAGGAGTTCCTGCCCGGCAAGGGCCACGACCTCAGCTTCTTCGCCGACGGCTTCGTGATCCTGGCGCTCACGGGTGTGGCCCGGGCCACCGGCGAAGGCGCCTACCTCGATCGGGCCCTGGCATGCTACGACGCGCTCCGCGCCCGGCTCGCGAGCGGTGCGGTGCGCAGCGAACCGTACCCGTTGCCGGCGCGCTGTCACGCACACGCCTGGCCGATGATCATGCTCAACGTCGCACAGGAGCTCGAGCGGGCGCTGCTGGCCGCTGGGCACGCGCGCGCGAGCGATCTCGCCGCCGCTGGGCTGGCCGACATGGACGCGATCCTCGACCGCTACGTGCGGGCCGACGGCCTGGTCCGCGAGGTCGTCTGCGAAGATGGGCGCGACACGCTGCTGACGCGCCACGTGACCCCGGGCCACGCGATCGAGTCGATGTGGTTCGTGATGGAGCAGGCGGTGCGCCACGGTCGCGACGACGCGGTCGCCAGCGCGGCCCAGGTCGTCGAACGGTCGTTCCAGGCGGGCTGGGACCCGCTCCATGGCGGCCTGTTCCGCTACGTCGTGCCGGGCGGGTCGGCGCCCTCGGGGCCGGCCGCGGGCCCGTTCGAGCAGCTCATCCTGGACACCTGGGACACGAAGATCTGGTGGCCGCACTCCGAGGCGCTCTATGCCAGTCTCCTGGGGGCAGCGCTCACCGGGTCGTCTGCCTTGCGCGACGTACACGACGCCGTCCACGCCTACACCTTCGCGACCTTCCCGCACCCCGACCCAGCTGTGGGCGAATGGATCCAGATCCGTGATCGGCAGGGGAGGCCGCTCGACAAGGTGGTCGGCCTGCCGGTCAAGGACCCGTACCACGTGACCCGCAACCTGCTGCTCCTGGTGGAGTTGCTGGCCGACGGCGTGGAGGCGCGCACCGTCGCGGCCTGAGCCCGCACTCCCGATGAGGCGCGGCGGCACCCGCTAACGATAACGGCGGCGCGCTGCCGGTCGCCGCTCGCCGCGACCCACCGCGAGAACCGTCAGGCGCGGCTCCGGCGCGGCCGCGCACGGGCCTTCGGAGTCGCCCCGAAGGCTGCGCAGCGACCTTGACCACACCGCGTCCAACGTGCTACCTTCCGCATCAACGGGATATCGTTATCGGTAACGCAGCCGGGTGCAGTGGATCAAGCCGGCACGTGTCGACGCGATCGAGTCGGTAGCCGTACGGAAGCGGATGGGAGAGTCGGCAGTGCCGCAGGCACCCCAGCCGGACGCCCGCGCGGACAGCGACTCACTCCCGAAAGGAGTTCGTATGGTACAGGTCACGACGTCGCGCACGAAGCTCAACCGCTGGCGCAGGGCAGGCATCGCCGTGCTCGCCCTGGCCCTCGCGTGGGGCCTCGCCTTGGCGCAGCCCTACAACGAGGCCCCCTCGTTGGCCGAACGCGTCGCAGCTGGCGACCTCCCTCCCGTCGAGGAGCGCCTCCCCGACGAGCCGCTGGTCATCGAGGTCGAGGAGGAGATCGGCCGCTACGGTGGCGTCTGGCGGCGCGCCTTCACCGGTCCGGCCGATGCGAACAACTACTACCGGGTGATCTACGACAGCCTGGTGCGCTTCAGCACCGACGGCGGCGAGATCATCCCGCGCATCGTCGCCGACTGGGAGCACTCGGAGGACTTCCACGAGTGGACGCTCTACCTGCGCCCCGGCGCGCGTTGGTCCGACGGCGAGCCGTTCACGGCCGACGCCCTGATGTTCTGGTACGAGAGCGTGATCCTCAACGAGGACCTCACCCCCTCGGTACCCGCCTGGGTCCAGAATCGCGACGGCTCGGCGGTCACGGTGGAGCGCGTCGACGACTACACCGTGCGCTACCGCTTCGACTTCCCCAACACGCTGTTCCTGACCGAGATGACCTTCCGTGACGAGGGCGACCGCACGCTTGCGGCCTTCCTCCCCGGGCACTACCTGCAGCAGTTCCACCCCGATCACGTGTCGCAGGAGGATCTGCAGCGCGAGCTCAGCGCCGCCGGCCTGACCGATTGGACGCAGCTGTTCATGGCCCGCGCGGCGTCGGCCGACAACCCCGCTCGGCCCACCATGGCGGCCTGGGTCCCGTACCAGTCGACCGCCTCCGACGCCGTCTTCACGGTTCGCCGCAACCCCTACTTCATCGGTGTCGACCCCGCGGGGAACCAGCTCCCGTACATCGACGAGGTGCAGTTCCGCTTCTTCGCCGACGTCGAGGCGCTCAACTTCGCGGCCGTGGCCGGCGAGTTCGACATGCAGGCGCGCCACATCCAGATGCCGAACTTCCCCGTGCTCGTCGAGAACGCCGAGCGTTCGGGCTACCGCGTCGTCACCTGGCCCACCTTCGGCGGCAGTGATGCGGTCGTCTGGATCAACCAGGAGTACATGATCGACGAGGAACTCGGCGAGTTGCTCGCCACGCGTGACTTCCGCGTCGCCTTGTCGCTCGGTATCGACCGCGAGGAGATCCGCGAGTCGGCGTTCCTCGGCCTGGGCGAGATCCGCCAGCCCGTACCGGCGCCGTGGCACCCGTACTACCCCGGCGACGACGTCGCCTTCGCCTACACCGAGTTCGACACGGAGACCGCCAACGCGTTGCTCGACGACCTCGGCCTCGAGCGCGGTGCTGGCGGCCGGCGCATGCTGCCGAGCGGTCGGCCGCTGCGCCTGGAGATCTCCGTGGTCCCGGCGTTCGGCCCCTGGACCGACGTGGCCCAGCTCGTCGCCGCCGACTGGGAGCGCCTCGGGGTGGCCACCGACGTGCAAGTGCGCGAGCGCACTGCGCACTTCACCATGCGCGACAGCAACGAGCTGATGATCGAGATCTGGAACGAGGACACCACCGCGTTCCCGTTCACCGGCAACCCGAAGATCGACCCGCGCAGCCAGCCGGCCACCATCTTCGCGGTGGAGTCTCGCTCCTGGTATCGCTCGGACGGCGAGCGTGGCCGCGAGCCGACCCAGAGCATCGCGCGGATCGTCGAGATCATCGAGGAGGCCAAGACCGTTGGCGTCGAGCAGCAGATCGAGCTGGCGCAGGAGCTCTACGAGCTCGCCTCGCACGAGCTGTTCGCGCTCGGGACCGTCGGCCTCACGCCCATGATCCAAGGCGTCGTGGTCGTGAACCAGGACCTGAGGAACGTCCCCGACGTGGTGGCCAACGACTGGCCGCTGCGCACCCCGGGCAACGCGCGGCCCGAGCAGTGGTGGTTCGACCGACCCTGAGGCCTCGAGGCCCGGGACCGGCCTGATTCGATGAGCGGGCGTCCGGTGTGTGCATGCGCCACCGGACGCCCTCCCTCCCCGGAGCCGCTGGAGCGCGCCTAGCGAAGCGGCTCGCAGGCACGCGTATCCACCAACGGAGCATGGATGCATTGGTTCATTCTCAAGCGCCTGTTGATCATCCCCTTCCTGCTGCTTATCTTCTCGGTCATCTCGTTCGTGCTGATCCAGGCCCCACCCGGTGACTTCCTGACGAGCTACATCGCCGAGCTCGCCCAGGGTGGCACCACCATCGATCAGGCGCAGATCGATGCGCTGCGCCGGCAGTACGGCCTCGACCGCCCGATCTACATGCAGTACCTCCTCTGGGTCGGCAATCTGCTGCAAGGCGATCTGGGCGTCTCGTTGGAGTGGCGCCGGGCGAACGTCGAGCTCATCGGCGAGCGGCTGGTGCTGACGCTGGCGCTGACGACCGCCTCGCTGATCTTCACCTGGGCGGTGGCGATCCCGATCGGCATCCTCTCGGCCACGCGCCAGTACTCGGCGCTCGACTACGTGTTCACGGTGCTGAACTACATCGGACTGGCCACGCCCAACTTCCTGCTGGCGCTGGTCTTGATGTGGATCGCCTTCGACCGCTTCGGCATGACCGTCACCGGGCTCTTCTCGCCCGAGTACGCGCAGGCGCCTTGGAGTTGGGGGCGTTTCGTCAACCTCCTGCAGCACCTGTGGCTGCCGATGATCGTGCTCGGCGTGGCCGGCACGGCGCAGATCGCGCGCGTGGTGCGCGCGAACTTGCTCGACGAGCTCGGCAAGCCCTACTCCGAGATGGCCCGCGCCAAGGGCCTGCCGGAGTGGAAGCTCGTCTTGAAGTACCCGACGCGCGTGGCGATCGCGCCCGTGATCAGCACGCTGGGCTGGTACGTGCCGCAGCTCCTCTCGGGCGGCCTGGTGGTGTCGGTGGTCATGAGTCTCCCCACCATCGGCCCGCTCCTCCTGCGCGCCCTCATCGGGCAGGACATGTACCTGGCCGGCACGATCATCCTGATCTTCTGCGTCCTCACCGTGATCGGCACGCTGATCTCCGACATCCTGCTGGCCCTGCTCGATCCGCGCATCCGCATGGAAGGGAACTGATGATCGCTCCGCCTCCCGCCAAGGGCGACGCCGGCAGCGCGGTCTACGTCGCGCCCGCGTGGAAGATGACCTGGTGGCGCTTCCGCCGCCACAAGCTGGCGCTCGTGTGCCTCTGGGTCGTCGGCTTCATCACGCTGATCGCCTTGATGCCCGAGTTCTTCGCGACCCAAGATCCCTTCGCTACGAGTGCACGCAGGGCCTACATCCCACCACAGACGCTGCAGCTGACGCACGAAGGACGGCTGACCTGGCCCTTCGTGTACGGGGTCGAGGGTCAACGCGACCCGCGCACGCTGCGCATGGAGTGGGTCGCCGACCAGGAGACGCGCTACCCGCTCCAGCTCTTCGTGCGTGGCTTCCCCTACCGCCTGTTCGGCTTGATCCCGACCGACCGGCACCTGCTCGGCTTCGCCGACACCCCGCCGGGCGCCACGCCCAATCTGCTCGGCACCGACCGGCTGGGCCGTGACCAGTGGTCGCGGCTGATGTACGGCACCCGCATCTCGCTCTCCATCGGCCTGGTGGCGGTCGCCATCAGCACCGTGCTGGGGATCTTGCTCGGAGGCATCTCGGGCTACTACGGTGGTCTGACCGACAACCTGATCCAACGCCTCATCGAACTCCTGCAGGCGCTGCCGCCGATCCCCATCTGGTTGGCACTGTCGGCCGCTCTGCCGCGAACCTGGCCGGTCACCTGGGTCTACTTCGCGATCACGGTCATCCTGGCTTTGCTCGGTTGGACGCGCTTGGCGCGCGAGGTGCGCGGTCGCTTCCTGTCGCTCCGCGAGGAGGACTTCGTCGTGGCGGCACGGCTGGTGGGGGCGAGCCAGGGGCGGATCATCTTCTCGCACATGGTGCCCTCGTTCACCTCCCACATCATCGCTGCCGTGACGCTGGCGATCCCGCTCATGATCCTGAACGAGACCTTCCTCAGCTTCCTCGGCCTCGGACTGCGGCCACCCGCGATCAGCTGGGGCGTGTTGCTCCAGGAGGCCCAGAACCTCCAGTCCGTGGTCAACGCGCCGTGGCTCTTGATCCCGGGGCTCTTCGTGATCGTCACCGTGCTCACGCTCAACATCCTCGGAGACGGCCTTCGTGATGCAGCAGACCCCTACAGTTCCTGAGGCCCGGGCGTTCGCGGTGCGTTCGCGGACGGACCTGGGCGAGCCGATCCTCTCGGTGCGCGGGCTCAAGACCCACTTCGTGATGGACGAAGGCACGGTCCGTGCCGTCGACGGCGTCAGCTTCGACGTCCATCCCGGCGAGGTGGTCGGTATCGTCGGGGAGAGTGGTTGCGGCAAGAGCGTGGCGCTGAAGTCGGTGCTGCGGCTGATCCAGAAGCCCGGCAGGATCGTCGCCGGTGAGATCATGTACCGACGCCCCGGTCGCAACGGGGCACGACCCGAACTCGAGCTCGACCTCGCCACACTGCCGCCGCTCGGGCGGCGCATCCGCCAGATCCGCGGCGGCGACATCGCGCTGATCCCGCAGGAGCCGATGGCCTCGTTCAGCCCGCTCCACACCATCGGCGACCAGATCGTCGAGGCCATCCGTCTGCACGACCCCATGTCCGTGGCCGACGCACGCAAGCTGGCGATCGCCAAGCTGCGCGAAGTGGGCATGCCCAGTCCCGAGCAACGCTTCAGGGCCTACTCCTGGCAGCTCTCCGGCGGCTTGCGCCAGCGCGCGATCATCGCCATGGCGCTGTCGTGCAACCCAGCGATCCTCGTCGCCGACGAGCCGACCACCGCCATCGACGTCACCACCCAGGCGCAGGTGTTGCAGTTGCTGCGGGTGCTGCAGCAGGAGCATGGTTCGGCCATCGTGTTCATCACCCACGACCTGGGCGTGATCGCGCAGCTCGCCGACCACGTGGTGGTCATGTACCTGGGCCGCGTGATGGAGCAGGGGCCGGTGCGCTCCATCTTCCACACGCCCCGTCACCCGTACACCCGGGCGCTGCTCCAGAGCGTGCCCAGCGTGCACTCGGAGGCGCGCGTGCAGCTCCCGACCATCGCCGGCGGCATTCCCCACCCGCTCTATCGGCCGCCTGGCTGCCCATTCCACCCGCGCTGCCCCGACGCCATGCCCGGTACGTGCGACGTCAGGGTGCCGGCGATGGTGGACGACGGCAGCGGGCAGCCGGTGGCCTGCTTCTTGCATCACGACGTGGCCGAGGCCGACGATGGCGCCTGAGACCACGCCGCTGCCGGCCGCGAGGCCGATCGCGCGGTCCGCCGACGCGACCGGGGTCGACGAGTCCCGGGCCCCACTGCTCGAGGTCCGCAACCTGCGCAAGCACTTCCCCATCAAGGGCGGCTTCCTGCAGCGCACCGTCGGTCTGGTCAAGGCCGTCGACGACGTCAGCTTCAAGGTCTTCGACGGCGAGATCCTGAGCCTGGTCGGCGAGAGCGGCTGCGGCAAGACCACCACCGCGCGCTGCGTCATCCGCGCGATCGACCCGACCTCCGGCGAGGTGCTCTTCCGGCGCGCGGACGGCGACGTGGTGGACGTGGCCAAGCTGCGCGACAAGCAGTTGCGGCCGATCTGGCGCGACATGCAGATGATCTTCCAGGATCCTTTCGGCTCGCTGAACCCGCGCAAGAATCTGCTCGACATCATCGGCGAGCCGATGTTCGTGCAGGGCGTGCGCAGTCGCCAGAAGCGCATGGACCGGGTCGCCGAGCTCCTCAACCTCGTCGGCCTGCGTCCCGAGTACATGCACCGCTACCCGCACGCGTTCAGCGGCGGGCAGCGTCAACGCATCGTGATCGCGCGGGCCCTCACGCTCGAGCCACGGCTGGTGATCGCCGACGAGGCGGTCTCGGCCCTCGACGTGTCGGTGCAGGCCCAGATCCTGAACCTGCTGCTCGACTTGCAGCGGCGCTTGGAGCTCTCCTACTTGTTCGTGGCCCACGACCTCAGCATCGTGAAGCACATCAGCCATCGGGTGGCGGTCATGTACGTGGGCAAGGTGGTCGAGCTGGCGCGGACCGACGCGCTGTTCACGCGGCCCAAGCACCCGTACACGTCGGCGCTGCTCGCCGCGGTGCCGGTGCCCGACCCGGACCAGCGCGCCGCGCTCCAGGGTCTGCCGGGCGAGGTCGCCAACCCCGCCGCCCCGCCACCGGGTTGCTACTTCCATCCCCGCTGCCCGTTCGCGGTCGAGGTCTGCAAGCATGAGCCGCCGCCGCTGCGCGAGGTCGAACCCGACCACTTCGTCGCCTGCCACCGCGCCGAGGAACTCACCCTCGACGGGATCGGCGAGCTCGAGTCCGCACTCCGGCCGCGCCCCGACGTTCCCGGGGCGACTCCGGAGGCCCCACCGCCAGCGCCGCCCGACGTGCCCACGCCGCCGAGCCGCGAAGTCCCGTCGTGAGCGCCTGGCTCGCGCCGGAGGCGCGTCTCGCGCTGCTCGGGGGCCGCTTGGTGTTGCCGGCTGGCGTGGTCGACGGGCAGGCGTTGCTGCTTCGCGGCGGCTCGATCGAGGCCGTTGCGGCGGAAGCGGAGCTCGGCGAGGCCGTGCCCCGCGTCGACCTCGGCGGCGCCTACGTCACCCCCGGCCTCATCGACCTCCATACCCACGGGGCGCTGCAGGCTTCGTTCCTCGACGGCAGCGACGAGGCCTTCGCGCGCATCCTCGAGGAGCAGGCGCGCCACGGCGTGAGCGGCGTGCTGGCCACCACCTCGACGGCCACCATGGCGGCGATCCTGGCGGCGCTGGAGCGGACCCGCGCCTGGCTGAGCGGTGACCGACCCGGCGCACGGCTGCTCGGCGCCCACGTCGAGGGACCGTACTTCGCCGCGGCGCAGGCGGGCGCGCAAGACCTCACTCACTTGCGTAACCCGGACGACGGCTCCGTCGACGAGCTGCTGGCGTTCGCCGATGCGATCCGCCTCATCAGCTTCGCGCCGGAACTCCCCGGCGCCATCGAGCTGACCCGGCGCGCCGTGGCACTGGGCATCGTGGCCGCCGCCGGCCACTCCGAGGCCACCGACGTCGAGCTCGCCGAGTGCCAAGCGTGGGGGATGCGCCACGTGATCCACCTGTGGAGCGGGCAGTCGACCACGCGCCGCGACGGTCCCTGGCGGCGGCCGGGCCTGCTCGAGGCGACGCTGGCGTCCGACGGCCTGAGTGCCGAGCTGATCGCCGACGGCAAGCACCTCCCTCCGACGCTGCTGCGTCTCGCCTGGCGCGCCCTCGGTCCGAACCGAGCCTGTCTGGTGTCGGACGCGACCCCCGGTGCCGGCCTGCCCGAAGGCGCCCACTTCACCTTGGGCGAGATGACCTACGAGGTCGCCGACGGTGTCGGCATGATGCCCGACCGCAGCGGCTTCGCCGGCAGCACCACCTTCCTCGACGGGATGCTGCGGGTGATGACCGAGCAGGTGGGCGTCCCGCTGGCCGAGGCGGTGCGCATGGCCAGCCTGACGCCCGCCTGCGTCATCGGTCTCGAGCGGCGCAAGGGCAGCCTCGAGGCCGGCAAGGATGCCGACCTGGCGCTGTTCGAGCCCGACCTGACCCCGCGCTGCACCGTGATCGACGGCCGCGTCGTCAGCGGCCGCCTGACGAGAGGAGCCAGACCATGACCCCTACGCCGATCCGTGAGCTGCACGTCGAGCAGCTCCCCATTCGCGTCTACGCCAGTGAGGACGAGCTCGGGCGCGCTGCCGCGGCCGACATGGCTGCGCTGCTGCGCGAGGCCGTCGACCTGCGCGGCGAGGCCAACGTCATCCTCGCCACCGGCAACTCGCAGCTCGCCTTCCTGCGCGCGCTGCGCGCCGATCCCGACGTCCCCTGGGAGCGCACCCGGGTGTTCCACATGGACGAGTACGTGGGCATCGACCCCGAGCACCGCGCCAGCTTCCCGCGCTTCTTGCGCGAGCACCTGCTCAACCACGTGCGCGCCCACGAGTTCTTCGCGATGGCGGGCGACCCCGACCAGGTCGACACCATCTGCCGTGACTACGAGCGCCAGCTGCGTCAGCACCCGGCCGACGCCGTCGCGCTCGGCTTCGGCGAGAATGGGCACATCGCCTTCAACGACCCGCCCTACGCCGATTTCGACGACCCGGTCTGGGTCAAGCCGGTGCAGCTCGACGAGGTCAGCCGCAAGCAGCAGCATGGCGAGGGGCACTTCGACACGCTCGCGGAGGTCCCGACGCACGCCATCACGCTGACGATCCCGGCGCTGCTCGCTGCCAAGCGGGTGCTGTGCATCGTCCCGGAGTCGCGCAAGGCCGCGGCCGTTCGCGCCTGCTTGCGCGAGCCGGTGTCGGCGGAGCGGCCCGGCTCGATCCTGCGCCGAGTGGAGCACGCCACCCTCTACCTCGACCCCGATTCGGCGGCACTGGTCTGACCGACGGCGCGGCGCTGAGCATGCCCGAGCGACCGAACGTGGTGGTGATCATGGCCGACCAGATGAAGGCCAGCGCCAGTCACGTCTACGGCAACCGGTTCTGCACGACCCCTAGCCTCGCGCGCCTGGCGCGCATGGGTACCACCTTCGACCGGGCCTATACGCCACAGCCGCTGTGCGTGCCGGCGCGCGTGTCGCTGTGGACCGGGCGTTGGCCCCACGCGCACGGCGCGCGGCTGAACGAGACGCCGATGCCGGCCGGCGAACGACACGCGTTTCGCATCTGGCACGAGGCGGGCTACAGCCTGGGTCTGATCGGCAAGAACCACTGCTTCCACGACGCCGCCGATCTGGCGCTCTTCGACATCTGGTGCGAGATCGGCCACGAGGGTCTGGCGCCCGGAGCGCAGCCGCGCGGCATGCCGTGGGTGCGGCCCGTGGCGGCGATCGCTGCCGCGCACGCCGAGCGCCGCGCCATGCCGCGGCAGGCCGCGGCGGTCTCGTACGCGCGCAGCGACGTCGACCCGCGCGACGCCTCGAGCGGCCTCATCGCCGCCCAGACCGAGGCGTACCTCGAGCGCCAGGCCGCCGTGGAGCGGCCGTTCGCGCTGTGGGTCTCGTTCCCCGACCCCCATACCCCCTACCAGGTGCCGCACGCCTACGCCGAGCTGGTGCCGCCTGCCACGGTCGAGCTGCCCAGCGCGCCCGATCCCGACGCCGCCGACCTGCCGGAGCGCACCCGGGTGCTGCGACAGCTGCTCGGCATCGACGACGCCTCCGAGGAGGATCGGCGCGCGCTCGTGGCCACCTACCACGCGATGGTGCGCTTCGTCGACGAGGGCGTGGGCCGCATCCTCGACGCCTTGGAGCGGACCGGCCTGGCGCGGCGCACGGTGGTGGTGTTCTGCTCCGACCACGGCGACTTCGCCGGTGAGCACGGCATGACGCGCAAGGGTGGGGCGTTCTACGACTGCTTGGTACGGGTCCCGCTGCTCGTGGCGTGGCCCGGTCGCCTCCCCGCCGGCGCCGTCGACGACTCACCGGTCAACCTGGTCGACTTGGTGCCGACCTTGCTGCGGCTGCAGGGGCTCGCCGCCCCGGCGGCCATGCAGGGTCGGCCGCTCCCCACGGTGACCGAGGCCGCGCCGCGAGAGGCGACCTTCGCGGAGTACGGCGCCGGCGGGGCGCCATGTACCCGGGCAGACCTCGCGGCGCTCGCCGAGCCGCGCGGCTTGGAGGCGGCCAAGGCCACCCTGCGCTGGCGCGAGGCCGAGGGTCGCCGCAAGATGGTGCGCACCCGCCGGCACAAGCTCGTGACCGACCCGATGGGCGACCTCGACGAGCTCTACGACTTGGAGGCCGACCCGGGCGAGCTGCGCAACCTGGCGCGCGTGCCGGGCTACGAGACGCTGATTGCCGACCTGCGTGCCAGGCTCTTCGCCTGGGCCGTGACGACCGAGGATGCGCGAGCGTTGCCGCTGCCCGAGCCGGCACCGGAGCGCAGTGAGAGGAGCCGAGCGACCACATGAGATACGTGTTCCCGACCACCAAGACGACGCGCTACCGCTTCCCCACCCACACCAACGAGCTGGTGATGGACCGCGCCGAGGCCAGCGCCAGCGAGTGCTTCATCAGCGTGATGGAGCCGGGCGAGGCCCCGCCCTTGCACCAGCACGACGACACCGAGCAGGTGTTCTACGTGCTCTCGGGGAAGGGACGGCTCGAGACCGGTGAGGGTGCCGAGGACCAGGGCCTGATCGAGCCCGGCGACCTCGTGCGCATCCCGCCCGGCACGCTCCACCGGGTGGCGTGCGTGGGCGCCGAGCCGCTGCGGTACCTGGTGGTGGATTGCTTCCCTGGCGGCCGGCCGCAGGCCGAACCGACCTGGGAGTCGCACGTTCGCGTGGTCTGCGCCGAGCAGGGCTGGTCGTTCGACGAGGTCCGGCAGAGCGGCTGACGACGGCCGCTCGACGGAAGGAGGGTGCCGGTGAGGATCACCGCGCTCGAGACGTTCATCTTGCACGTGCCGGTCAGCGGCGGCGCCATCGCCGACGGGAGCCATCGGGTCGCCCACTGGGGGGCACCCGGGGTGGCGATCCATACCGACGCGGGGCTCATCGGGACGGGTTACACGGGTACGCATGCCCACCTCGCGAGCGACCGCATGATCACGAGCTGCATCGAGGAGGCCTTCGGCCCGCTGCTGATCGGCTGCGATCCGCGCGAGGTCCGTGCGCTCTGGACACGCCTCCAGCGCCACCCGCCGCTCCAGTGGGTGGGCCGTGCGGGCATCACCCACTTGGCGCACGCGGCGATCGATGTCGCCCTCTGGGACCTCAAGGCGCAGGCCGCCGGGGAGCCGCTCTGGCGCCTCTTGGGCGGCGCGGCCGACCAGCGCCTGGAGGCCTACGACACCGACGGCGGCTGGCTCGATCGCAGCGACGAGCAGCTCGTCGCCGAGACCGAGTCGCGCTTGGCGCAGGGGTACCGGGCGGTCAAGATCAAAGTCGGCAGTCGTGACGTGCGCGGGCGCCTCGACCCGGCGCGTGACCTGCAGCGGGTGGCGTCGGTGCGCGCGGCGTTGCCGGCTGACGGGCGGCTGATGGTCGACGCGAACGGCGCCTGGGACCTGGCGACCGCGCTCGAGGCCGGCCGGGCGCTGGCCGATCTCGGCGTCGCGTGGCTGGAGGAGCCCATCTGGTACGACGACGTGCCGGGCCATGCCCGCCTGGCTCGCGAGCTCACGACGCCCATCGCGCTCGGCGAGCAGCTCTACACCCTCGACGCGTTCCGCGACTTCATCGCTGCCGGCGCGGTGCACTACGTCCAAGCCGACGCCGTGCGGCTCGCGGGCGTCACCGAGTGGTGGCGGGTGGCCGAGCTCGCGCACGCGCACCACCTGCCGGTGGTGCCGCACATCGGCGACATGATGCAGGTCCACCTGCACCTGGCGCTGGCGCATCCGGCCTGCACGCTGCTCGAGCACATTCCCTGGATGCGCGAGTGCTTCGTCGAGAGCGCCAATGTGGTGGACGGCAGCTTCGCGGTGCCGCAGCGGCCCGGCGCGGGAACGGCGCTGCGCGCGGACGCGCTGGAGCGCTTCGGCGTCGGACGATGAGTGGGCGCGGTCGGTGAGCAGAGCAGGGCCACGTGCACCGCAGCCTCCCTGATGCGCGCCCCGGCAGTCGGCGGATCGTCGCTGAGCGGCACGCTGGTGCTGCGCCAGTGGTCGCCGCTCGCCCTGAGTTGGCTGTTCATGACGGCCGAGTTGGTGATCGTGGTGGCGGTGATCGCGCGCTTGGACGATCCCGAGGTGCAGCTCGCCGCCTGGGGCGTGGTGTTCGCGATCGCCACCGTGATCCAGTCGCCGGCCACCGCGCTGCTGCCCGCCTCGACCGCGTTGGCGCGCGACTGGCCCTCGTTCCGACGGCTTCGCAGCTTCGCGCTCGCGGTCCTGCTGACGCTGACCACGCTGCATGCGCTGCTCGTCCTGACACCGCTGTACGACCTGCTGCTCCTGGGCGCGATGGGCATTCCCCAGGAGGTGGTGGCCGCCGCCCGCTGGGCGCTGGTGGCGATGGTGCCTTGGTCGTTCGGGACCGGCTACCGCCGTTTCCTGCAGGGCGCGATCATCCGTGCCGGCTTCAGCGCGGTGGTGATATGGGGAACCGTCGTCCGACTGGGCGTGAGCGTGACGCTGTTGGTGGCCGGCGCGGCCCTGGAGCTGCTGCCGGGCGCCCAGCTGGCGGGGAGCGCGATCATCGTCGGCGTGCTGGCCGAGATGCTGTTCGTCCGTTGGCGTGCCGGCGTGCTGCTACCGCGCCACCTCGAGCCAGGCGGCGAGGCCTCCGCGACGCTCTCGCCCCGGCGCTTCGCGGCGTTCTACTCGCCCCTGGTGGTGATGACGCTGCTCTCGATGCTGGTGCAGACCCTGGTGACCGCGGTGTTGGGACGCATGCCGCGGCCGCTCGAGTCGTTGGCGGTATGGCCGGCGGTGTTCGGCTTCCTGGTGCTGTGGCAGAGCCCGGCGCTCGCCTACACCGAGGTGGTCATCAGCCTGCTCCAGCGCCCGGGCGCGGTGGCCACGCTGCGCCGCTTCACCTGGTGGCTCGCCGGCCTGGTGAGCCTCGGACTCGCCGCAGCCGTGGCGACCCCACTGGCCGGGTTCTGGTATCGGGGCGTGATGGGCCTGCCGGCCACGCTCGTCGAGCTGGCGATCTTCGCCACCGCGCTGGCGCTGGCGCTGCCGGGCTTACGCGTGCTCCACAGCTGGTTCCAAGGCGTCATCGTGGCCGGTGAGCGCACGCGCGGGATCTTCGAGTCGGTGGTGGTGTTCCTGGCCGTGGTCGCGCTCGTGCTGGCGCTGGGTGTCGCCTGGGGCGGTGCCCCAGGCGTCTACGTGGGCACCGTCGCGACGCTGCTCGGCATGGCGGCGCAGACCGCATGGCTGGCGCTACGTGCGGCCCCGATGCTCAGGTTGCGGGTGGCTGCCGAGGCGCCGGTGCCGGCCTCTGGGCCGGACAGGAGGAGGAATCGATGAACCGCTCGAGATCCGGGACCGGGAGCCCGCCGAACCTGCTGCTAATCATGACCGACCAGCAGCGCGCCGACACCATCACGCCCGGCGGGCCGTGCCTGACGCCCAACCTGCAGGCGCTCGCAGCCGGGGGGGCCGACTTCGCGCGCTGCTACGCCACCAACCCCATCTGCTCGCCCTCGCGCGGCAGCCTCTACACCGGCCTGCTGCCGCATGCGCACGGGATGACCGACGTCACCCATGCGGTCGAGCCCACGCGCGCCGACCTGAAGCCGGGTCTGCCGTTCTGGAGCCGCACGCTGCACGAGGCGGGGTACCGCACCGGCCACTTCGGCAAGTGGCACGTGGAGCGCAGCGACGAGTTGGAGCGATTCGGCTTCGACGAGTACGAGGTCGACCTCCGTCTCACCGGGGTGCAGTCGTCGGACCTGCCGCTCGCCCCACGGGTGGCGGTGCTGCAGGACGGCTACCGCGAGTTCCTGCTCGCCGGCGTGAGCGACGAGCCGGCCAGCGCGAGCCGCGAGCGGTACCTGTTCGATCGCGGTATCGCCTTCCTGGAGGCGGCGTCGCGGGATCCACAGCGCCCCTGGGCGCTGGTGGTGAGCACCGAGGCGCCGCACGACCCCTACCTCGTGCCGCGCGAACTGTACGAGCGCTACGATCCCGACCGTCTGGAGTTGCCCGCCAGCGCCGCTGACGACCTGGCCGACCGGCCGGCCATCTACCGCAGGATCCAGCGCACCTGGGACGCCCTCGATCGCGACGCCGTCGTGCAGGCTACGGCCTGCTACTACGCCGCCTGCTCGGGCATCGACGATCAGGTGGGTCGAATCCTGGCGGCGCTACGCGCGAGCGGCCAGGAGGACGACACGCTGGTGGTGTTCACGTCCGATCACGGCGACTACCTCGGCGCGCACGGCCTGTGGCTGAAGGGGGTGGCGCCGTTCGAGGAGGCCTACAAGGTGCCGCTGGTGCTGCGCGGCCCCGGGATCCCGCGCGGCCTGCAGGTGGACGCGCCCGTCAGCCTGCTCGACCTGCCGCGAACCCTCGTGCGCCTGCTACTCGGGACGGACTTCGGCGGCCACGGTCGCGACCTCGGCCCGTGGCTGGAGGGCCGGGAGGGCGCCGGCGAGGCATTCGCGGAGTTCCACGGGCAGCGTCTGGGCTACAGCCAGCGCATCGTCTGGCGCGGCGCACACAAGTACGTGTTCAACGGCTTCGACTTCGACGAGCTCTACGATCTCGAGGCCGACCCGTTCGAGCAGCGCAACCTGGCAGCCGAGCCCGCCGCGCGGCCGCTCGCGCGCGCGCTCGCCGCGCGCATGTGGCAGGTGGTGCGCAGCACCGGCGACCGCACGCTGGGCGAGGCGCAGTACGGCATGTTCCGCTTCGCGCCGGTCGGTCCCGAGGGTGTGGACGAGGCGCCGGCCGAGACGGCGGCCTCCGGGGCTGCCGCCGCGCGCGGCGACGGCGAGGAGGAGACGACATGAACGGCTTTTCGCTGCCGGACTTCCGGCTCGACGGCAAGGTGGCGGTGGTCACCGGCGGCACCGGCGTGCTCGGCAGCGTGATGGTGCGCGCGCTGGCCGCCTCGGGGGCGCGGGTCGCGGTGCTGGGCCGGCGCGCCGAGATGGCCGAGCACCTCGCCGCCGAGGTGCGCGCGGCCGGCGGCGAGGCACTCGCCACGCCGGCCGACGTGCTCGACACCGCTGGACTCGAAGCGGTGCGCGCGACGTTGCTGGCGCGATGGGAGCGCATCGACCTGCTGGTGAACGCCGCCGGTGGCCACGAACCCGGCGCGGTGCTGACGCCGCAACAGACGTTCGTCGACCTCGACATGGGGGCGATGCGGAGGGTGATGGACCTGAACTTCTTCGGCACCTTCCTGCCGACGCAAGTCTTCGCCGCGCCGATGGCGGCGCGGAGCGCCGGATCGATCGTCAACATCTCGTCGATGGCCGCCAGCCAGGCCGTCACCCGGGTCGCCGGCTACTCCGCCGCCAAGGCGGCGATCGACAACCTGACGCGCTGGCTGGCGGTGACCGTGGCCCGCCAGCACGGTCCAGGACTGCGCGTCAACGCGATCGCGCCGGGCTTCTTCGTGGCCGAGCAGAACCGCGCGCTGCTGCTCGACGGCGACGGCAATCTCACCGAGCGGGGTGAGGCGATCATCCGCAACACCCCGATGGAGCGCTTCGGCGAGCCCGACGAGCTGCTCGGCGCCCTGCTGTGGCTGCTCAGCGACGCCAGCCGCTTCGTGACCGGCGCGGTGGTGCCGGTGGACGGCGGCTTCTCGGTCTTCTCGGGCGTCTAGGCGTCGGAAGGGGTCTCGCATGCGCTGGTACTGGGGCGACCTGCACGCCCACTGCGCAGTCAGCTACGGCTTCGGCAGCGCCGAACGCGCTCTGGCGAACGCCGCGCAGCAGCTCGACTTCTGCAGCATCACCGGGCACGCCTTCTGGCCCGACATGCCCACCGACATCGAGCGCAACGACGCCACCATGCTCAAGCACTTCGGCGGCTTCGCCAAGCTGCGGCTGTTCTGGCCGCAGCTCCTCGAGGCGCAGGCGGCCGCCGCCGCGGGCGGCGAGCTCACCACCTTGCCGAGTTACGAGTGGCACTCGATGCGCTACGGCGACCACAACTGCTACGCGGCTTCGTCCGAACTGCCGCTGCTCGACGCCCACACGCCCGCCGAGCTCGAGGCCAAGCTGCGCGCCGCCGGCGTCGACCCGCTGGTGCTGCCGCATCACATCGGCTACGCCAGCGGCTGGCGCGGGATCGACTGGAGCGTGTTCGATGCGCGCCGCTCGCCGGTGCTGGAGATCTTCTCCAGCCATGGCGCCTCGGAGGCCGACGACGCGCCCTACCCGTACGACGAGAACATGGGCTTCCGGAACGGTGCCTCCACCGCGCGAGCGGGGCTGATGGCCGGCCACCGCTTCGGTTTCCAGGCCGGGACCGACAGCCACGACGGCTACCCGGGCCACTACGGGCACGGCCGGGTCGGGGTGCTGGCGGACGGCGCTGGCCGCGCGCAGCTCGTCGAGGCGCTCCGCGCACGCCGCACCGTCGCCTCCACCGGGCCCAAGGTGGAACTCGACTTCGAGCTCGACGGCGCCGGGATCGGCGCGTCGGTACGGCGCCGCGACACCATGCACCTGCACGTGGACCTGCGCGCCACCGACACGGTCGTCCGGCTCGAGCTCGTCGAGGGCGACCGGCACGGCTGGCGTCTGCGTCCGCTGAGCGTGGTGCCCGCCTCGTCGCGCTGCGAGCCCGGTCGACACCAGGTGAGGGTGGAGACCGGCTGGGGGCGGCACGGCACCATCTCGCATTGGCAGGTGGAGGCGCGCGTGCGGCGTGGCCGGCTGCTCGGCGCGACGCCGTACTTCCGCTACGCCGGCTACGGCAACGACGAGCACGAGCCGACCGAGCGCGTGCTCGAGCGCAGCGAGGAGCACGTGACCTGGTGCTGCCACGCCCGGGCCGTGCCTGCGGGGACGGCCGGCGGGAGCCATCACGCCGCTGGCGGACCGCAGACGATGCTGCTCGAGGTCGAGGGCGACGCGGACACCAGACTCGACGTACGCAGCGAGGCGGGCAGCTGGACGATGACGTTGCCGCAGCTCCTGACGGCTTCGCAGGGGCGCTTCGTGGGCGGCCTCGCCAGCCCGGCCCTGGTGGTCCAGCGCGCGGCGCCGGAGCGCGAGTGGGCGCTCGTGCTCGACGAGCGCATCACGCCGCCGGAGGCGGGTTCGGGCTTCGTCTACCTGCGCCTGCTGCAGGCCGATGGGCAGGCGGCCTGGGCGAGCCCGGTGTTCTTGGACTGATGCGCGCGAGCGGCATGTGTCGCGACATGTGTCGTATGATGGGCGACAGAAGGCGAGGTGGTTTGTGGGTAACGCGGTGTTCAGCTATACTCCCGACGCACCGGACGCGACTCCGTGGGAGGCAGCGTTGGGGCTTACGTCACGCTCTCGCTTGGCGCGCATGGGTCAAGCGCAGACCGGTCTGCCGGTCGCTGCGTTCGCACGCTTCGCGAAGGTCAGTGGAGTACCGCGCGATGCGCTCGCCGCGACGATCCACATCACGCTACGCACCGTGCAACGCCGCCAAGACGACACCGGACGTCTGAGCGCGAATGCCTCGGAGCGCCTGGTGCGGCTCGCTGAGTTGTACGCGCGGGCCTCCGTCGTGACGGGAAGCGACGCCCTCGCCAAGCAGTGGATGCAGACCCCGAGAGAAGCCTTCGGCGGGAGGACGCCCTTCGAAATGGCCGCGAGCGAACTCGGTGCTCGCGAGGTGGAGGACCTGCTGCTCCGTGTTGAGCACGGAGTCTTCTTCTGAGGGCGTGGCGGCTGGTCGCCCCTAGGTGGGCCGATGCTGCCTTCGACGGAACCGGGGCGAGCCGGGCTGGAGGGCGGTGGAACTCCACGGGCGTTCGCGTCGTCTACCTCGGTGGCAGCCTCGCGCTCGCCGCCCTCGAGCTCCTTGCGCATATCGACTACCACCAGGCCCTGCGTGACTACGTAGCGATCCCCGTCGACTTCGACGAGGCGCTCCTCCTCACGATCGACGAAGGTGACCTTCCCCAACAGTGGCAGACGCCCGACGGCCTGCCATACACGCAGGCATTGGGAGATGCGTGGATAGACCAGCGACCGTCAGCGTTGCTGGGCGTGCCGAGTCGGGTGATACCGGCCGAGCGCAACTACCTGCTCAACCCCGACCACCCACATGCTCGCCAGGTCGTGATTGGCGCGCCACGCTCGTTCCGGTACGACCCCGCGCTGCTGAAGCGTTGAACGCCAGGCCGTTGCACGCCAGCTCGGCAGGCGCTGTGAGGCGGTTGCACGAAGACGCGCAGCTGCTCAGCCGCCGTCGTCGAACCCGAGCGCTCCCACCTCCGGTACGCCCAGGTCAGGATGTACCAGCACCACGCGCCCCCCCTGCACCACGAGCAGCGCCTGGTCGAGCGCGCGGGGGTCGCGCAGGGGGTTGCCGTGCACCACCAGCAGGTCGGCCTTGGCGCCGGGAGCCAACGTGCCGATGTCGTCGCGGCGCAACAGCCGTGCGGCGCCAGCGGTGGCGGCGCGCAGGGCGTCGGTCGGTGTCAGGCCACTGGCCGCGAGCAGCTGGACCTCGAGCGGCAGCGAGCCGTGGCGGTAATCGGTGCCCGCGACGATGGCGACACCTGCGTCGTACGCGCGACGGACGCTGGCGGAGTGGACCTCCTCGGCGCGCTGCGCCGTGGCCTGAACGTCCGCCGGCGGCCGAACCCCCGCCACGGCGACGCCCTCGGCGACGAGACGCACCACCGTCCTGGTCGGCACCAAGGTGGTGCCGCGCGCCACCATCGCTGTGATCGTCGCCGCGTCGAGCCAGTAGCCGTGCTCGAGCGAGTCGACGCCGGCCTCGACTGCCGCGCGCACACCTGGGCCGGCCACGGCGTGGGCGGCCACCGGCACGCCGGCGGCGTGCGCCACCTCGACGACGGCCGCGATCACGTCGGGCGCGAGCTGCTGAGCGGCGGGTCCGGCGCCAGGCGTGCTGAGGCCCGCGGTCACCATCAGCTTCACCCAGTCGACACCCTCGTCGATCAGCCGCTCGGCTGCCCGCCGGGCGGCGCGCACCCCGTCCACCTGGTGTCCCATGAAGGCGCAGTGACCGTCCACGGCCACGATCGGCCTGCCGGCCAGCAGGTAGCGCGGGCCGAGCGCGAGGCCCTCGTCGAAGGCCTGGCGCAGTTGCAGGTCGAGCCCATCGGGGGCGCCCAGGTCGCGCACGGTGGTGACCCCGGCCCGCAACTGAGCGCGGGCGTTGCGGGTCATGCGCAGGATGCGCAGTCCCGGCGGCAGCGCCTGCTCGGCGAGGTCGGTGTGGCTGATCGCCAGGTGCACGTGCGCGTCGATCAGGCCAGGGAGGAGGGTGACGTCGTGGGCGCTCAGGTCGAGATGGGGGGCACCAGGCTGGCCGTGAGCGGCGATCGCGTCACCCGCGACGTGCAGGGTGTGGCGACCGCGCCGGTGATCGCGGCCGTCGAAGCGGGCTGGGGTGCTGAGGCTGAAGGCCACGCGGCCGTCTTCGCCTTCCCGGCCGACGTGCCGTCGGACGCTCAGGCGCCGGCGTCCCGATCGGCCTCGTAGCGGCGCCGGCTGGCGGCGTCCATGGGGTAGGTCCCCTCGATGGGCCGACCCGCCAGGATCTGGCGTTCGATCCAGCCCTCCTCGGCCTCCTTGTCGTGGGCGGCCTGGGCGACTTCGTCGGTGATGGCGCGCGGGATCACCACCACGCCCTCGTCGTCGCCTACCAAGACGTCGCCGGGCCGCACCTGCACGCCGCCGCAGGTGATGGTCAGGTCGAGGTCCTCGGGGTGATGGGCGATGAGGTTGGTGTTGGCGTTCATCCCGTTGGCGTAGCTCGGGAGATCGAGGCCGGCGATGAACGGTGTGTCCCGGAACGGACCATCACTGACGATGCCGGCCGCGCCGCGCACCATCATGCGGGCCACGAGCATGCCGCCCATCGTGCCGCACGACGTGTCCTCGCGCGCCTCGATCACCAGCACCTGGCCCGGCTCGATCTCGTCGGCGATGCGTCGCTGAGGGTTGTCGGGGCGCTGCCAGGCCGCGAGCGTGTCGAGGTCCTCGCGTGCGGCTACGTAGCGCAGCGTGCGCGCCACCCCGACCATCCGCCGACCGCCTGGCCGGAGGCGCCGGCTGGAGCGCACCACGCGCGAACGGAAGCCATGCTGGTAGAGCACCGTGGCCAGCGTCGCGCTGCCCACGAGCAGCAGCCGCTCGACCACCGCGGTGGCTACGGGTTGCGTCGGCGAGGCGCTCATCGTGGCTGCTCGCGCGCGAGGTTGCGCTCGCGTTCGGCGCGCGTCACGGCGTCCAACGCCGGCGGCTCGAGCGGGTAGGCGCGCCCGGCATAGTCGAAGCCCTCGAGTTCGTTGGCGGCCCGGGCAGGGTCGCGCGGCGAGGCGTAGTGCGCCCAGATGTGGGTGATCATGCCGGCGTCATCGAACTCGTACCACTCCGAGCCGCGGATGTGCTCGCCGGCCTCGGGCTTGAAGTGGGTCCACTCGACCACCAGCTCGCGGCCGTCGCAGACCATACGGTCGATCGTCCAGCGCGAGCCAAGGTCGCGCACGAAGCCGATCCACAAGTCGGCGATCGCGTCACGCCCGTGGTATGGGCCGTGCGCCCCCGGCGGGAAGTAGTGGGTGCACGAGGGCGTCAGGACCTGCGCGAAGCGCTCGCGACTGGCGCTGTTGCAGGCCTCGAAGTAGCCCCGCACCGTGTGCATCAACTGGCTTCGGCGGGTCTCGTCGATGGTGCTCATCGTGCCTCCTCGGTAGCGGCCGCTGTCGACCGCGTAGGGCGTCGAACCCCATGCGCTCAGGCGTCGGGCGTGGGGGTCGAGAGCCAGCCCTGGACGTCGTACAGGTGCTCGGTCATGCGGCTCGCGGCGCGCTCGCCGTCGCCGGCTACCACGGCGTCGAAGATCGCTCGGTGCGCTGCCGCCGCGCGCCGAGCGGCGCCCGGGAGCCGCGCGCCTTCGCGGCGAACCGCGAGGAGGCGATCGACGAGCGGGGCGAGCAGCAGCTCGAAGAGGGGGTTGCCGCTGGCCGCCGCGAGCAGCTGATGGAACTCGACGTCGACCCGGGCGAACGCCTCGATGGCATCAGCGCGGCCGCCTGTCGCAGCGACGATGACGGCGGTCCGCTCGAGGTTGGCCGCCATGGCGGCGAGCTGCGCTTCGCTGGCGCTGCGGCAGGCGGCAGTGGCGATGGCCGGCTCGAGCGCATGGCGGACCTCGAAGACGTGCGCGTTGGGAATGCGCCGGCGCCGCAGGTAGAGGCGCAGCGGGTCACTCACCGAGGTCGCGAGCAGCTGTGCGACGAAGGTGCCGACGCCGGGTCGGACCTCGACGAGGCCACGCTGTGCCAACCGACCGAGCGCCTCGCGCACCACGATCCTGCTGACCTCGAGCTGGCGCGCCATGTCGCGCTCGGCGGGCAGCCGCGCGCCAGGCCCGAGATCGCGCTCGACGATCACGTCGGCGAGCTGATCGGCGACCGCGTCGGTCAGTGACGATCGCGTCGCCGGCGCGAACCGCGGCAGCGATCGTCCTGGGGTCTCGGGGGCGGTCATCGGCCTCCTCCTTGCGGCGGGCCTGGCGCTGAGGTGTGCTCGGCTCGCGCGGGCTCGGGCGTTCGCGGGCTCGGGCGTTCGCGGGCCGCATCGCATGCGTCGGTCAGGTGGTATGACCAGAGACGACCGAAGCCTACGGCGCACCGTCGCGCCTGTCAACCGGACGCCGGCGCGTCGACGCTGGAGACGCCCGCTCCGTTTCGCTCGCAGGGAGGGACCGATGGAGCTGACTGGTAACCAACTGATCGGGTACGCCGAGAGCGGCGAGGGGCCGGCATCGTTCGGCGGCGTCGATCCGCGCTCGAGGAGCACGCTGCCACCGCGCTTTCGCGAGGCGACCGAGAACGAGGTGGACCGTGCCCTGGTGGCGGCCGAGGCGGCGTTCGAGCCCTATCGGAGCCTGCCCGGGGAGCAGCGAGCCGCCTTCTTGCGCGCCGCCGCTCGCGAGATCGAGGCGCTCGGCGAGACGCTCGTCGAGCGCACCTGCGCGGAGACGGCGCTGCCCGCCGCACGCGTGCGCGCCGAGCGCGGGCGGACGACGGCTCAGCTCGTGGCTTTCGCCGAGCTCCTCGAGGAGGGCTCCTGGGTCGAGGCGCGCATCGATCGTGGCGACCCGCAGCGCCAGCCCCTTCCCAAGCCAGACCTGCGCCGCATCAAGATCGCCATCGGGCCGGTCGTTGTGTTCGCAGCCAGCAACTTCCCGCTCGCCTTCTCGGTGGCGGGCGGCGACACCGCCTCGGCGCTCGCAGCGGGCTGCCCGGTGGTGGTCAAGGCCCACCCGGCGCACCCCGGCACCTCGGAGTTGGTCGCGCGCGCCGTGCTGCGAGCCGCGCGCACACTCGACCTGCCCGACGGCGTGCTCTCGCTCCTGCACGGGCCACGGCCTGCGACCGGCCAGGCGCTGGTGCGCCACCCGCTCACCCGGGCGGTGGGCTTCACCGGCTCGTTGCGGGCCGGCCGGGCGTTGATGGACGCGGCCGCGGCGCGGCCGGAGCCGATCCCGGTGCATGCGGAGATGGGCAGCGTCAACCCGGTGGTGGTGTTGCCGCGCGCCGCGGAGCACGACCTCGAGGGACTCGCCGCCCGGCTCTACGCGTCGTGCACGCTCGGTGTGGGGCAGTACTGCACCCAGCCCGGACTCGTCGTCGCGCTCGGCCCCGACGCCCGGGCTTTGGCCGACGCGCTCGCGCGCCACGCGCTCGAGGCCACGGCCGAGCCGATGCTCTACGACGACCTGGCCGACGCCTACGCCGCCGGTGTCCAGCAGCGCACCAAGCTCGACGGGGTCGAGCTCCTCGGCCAGGGCGAGGCGGCAGCGGACGGGACGGCCGCGCCGGCCGTGCTGTACTGCGCCGCGCGTGCCGTGTTGGAGCATGCCGAACTGCTCGACGAGCTGTTCGGTCCGGTGACTTTGGTGGTCGAGGCGGCCGATGGCGCCGAACTGCTGGCGCTGATCGAGCGGCTCCCCGGTCAGCTGAGCGCCACACTGTACGCCGGCGACGGTGGCGCAAGCGAGTACGCGACGCTGATCCGGACGCTCGAGCGCAAGGTCGGCCGGCTGCTGTTCGGCGGCGTGCCCACCGGCCTCGAGGTGGCACCGGCCATGCATCACGGTGGGCCCTACCCGGCCAGCAGCGACGTGCGCGCCACGTCGGTCGGCAGCGCGGCGATCGACCGCTTCGCGCGGCCGATCTGCTACCAGGACGCCCCGCCGGCACTGCTGCCGGCCGCGCTCCGCGACGGCAACCCGAGCCGCATCCTGCGGCTGGTGGATGGCACATGGACAAGGTCCTGATCACCGGCGCGGCGGGCCGCGTCGGCAGGGCGATCCGACCCTTCCTGCGTGAGCGCTTCGCCCTGCGCCACTTCGATCTGCTGGCGGTGCCCGACCCCGACCCCCGAGAGGAGGTCGTGGTCGGCGACCTGAACGCGCCGCACGACCTGCGAGCCGCACTCGACGGCGTCGACGCGGTGCTCCACCTGGCCTGCGTGCATGGGCTCGCGCTCAGCTTCGAGGACTCGCTCGACGCCAACTACCGCGCCACGCTAGCCCTGCTCGAGGCCACGCGGGAGGCCGGCGTCAACCGCTTCGTCTACGCCAGCAGCCACCACGTCTTCGGTGCGCATCGGCGCGAAGGCTTCGACGCTGCGACGCTGCCGTTGGCGCCCGACGCCCATTACGGACTCGGCAAGGCGTTCGGCGAGCTCGCCTGCTCGATGTATGCCCATCGCTTCGGTCTCCGGACGCTGATCGTGCGCATCGGCAACGCCGATCCGACCGTCGCCGACGACCGGGCCCTGCGGCTGTGGGTGAGCGCTCGCGATCTCGCCGAGCTGTTCGCCATCGGCGTCGCCCACCCGGCCATCGGCTACGACGTCGTCTACGGTGTCTCGACTTGTCCCTCACCGCTGTTCGACGACCCGGTCGCGCGACGGCTCGGGTTCCAGCCGCGCGACCGGGCCGAGGATCACCTCGACGCCGGCTTCGTGCCGTACGAGGCGATGCCGCCACGGCTCGGCCGCGACTACGTCGGTGGGGCCTACGCCCTGACGCGGCTCCCTACCCAACTCGGTGACGACGCGTGAGGATCCGTTCGGTCGAGACCCAGATCATCGACATCCCCTTCGTCGACGGCGGCAAGGGCGAAGGCATCACGCCGACCACCTGGAAGGCGCTGGAGATCCTGCTGGTGCGCGTCGAGGACGATGCCGGCAACGTCGGCTGGGGCGAGGGCTTCGGTTACTTCGTCGTCGCTGCCACCAAGGCGCTCGTCGACCGGCTGATCGCGCCCTTGCTCGCCGGCAGCGAGGTCGACGACATCCGCGCCTGGAACATGCAGACGCAGCGTCGGCTGCACCTCTTCGGACGCTATGGCGTGACGCTGTTCGCCGTGTCGGCGGTGGACATCGCGTTGTGGGACCTGGCCGCCAAGCGCCGCGGGCTGCCGCTCTACGCGCTGCTCGGTGCCGAGGTGTCGCGGCCGATCCCGTTCTACGCCAGCCTGGTGCGCTACGCGGACCGGGCGATCGCGCCACGGGTGTGCGCGCGGGCGCTCGAGCGCGGCTTTCGCGACCTGAAACTGCACGAGATCACGGTCCCCGACGTTGCCGCCTGCCGGCACGCCGTAGGCGCCGGGGTGCCCATCTCGGTTGACGTGAACTGCGTCTGGAGCGAGGCGCAAGCCCGCGCCGTCCTCGCGCCGCTGCGCGACCTCGGCGTGACCTGGCTGGAGGAGCCGGTGTTCCCGCCCGAGGACATGGGCGCCTTGGCGCGCCTACGCGACGGCGCCGTGCCGATCGCGGCGGGGGAGAACTGGTGCACCCAGGTCCAGTTCGCGCAGGCTCTCGCCGCCGGCGCCGTCGACTTGGCCCAGCCGAGCGTCACGAAGGTGGGTGGAATCAGCGAGTTCTTGGCCGTCGCCGACCTGTGCCGACAGGCCGAGGTGCCGCTGATGCCGCACTGTCCGTACTTCGGTCCGGGGTTCTTCGCCAGCCTCCATCTCGCGACCGCGATCGAGGAGGTGCGGCAGCTCGAGTACCTGTTCGTCGAGCCTGAGGCGTGGCTGGCGCCGCTCGGGAAGCTCGGCCCGGGTGGCAGCTTCCGCGCGAGCGACGCTCCGGGGATAGGCTTCGAACCGGACGCAGCGGTGCTGGAGCGCTACCGGCGGGCGTGAGGTCCGGCTGGCGGGCGCAGCGCGGTCGCAGTGCGCTCAGAGCGCGCTGAGCACACGCTCGGAACACGACGCCGGCGACCAGCACGATGTTGCTGTAGGGCGTGAACTCGCTGGTGCGCACGTCCGCCCGAGCGGCGTGCCTGACTTCCTCGACGCAGAACTCGACGTGCCGCCGAGCGAGCGCTTGGGCAGGGCCGGCTGGCCGGCTGCGGCGCTGGCACGGCGCGGGCGGCCCCCGGCAGCTATGCGCGGATCCGTCACATCACGCTGGTGTAACGCTGGCGCCACGGTCGGTTCCCTAGCTTGCCCGCCAGGGAGCCGGGCAGCGGGCCCAGCTCGATCTCGAGGATCGAGGACGGTGAGTGCACATGACGCATTGGACGAGACTTGCTACGGTCGTAGCCCTGCTGACCCTGGTCGGGTTCGCGCTGGCTGACGTCGACGGTGGTGGGGGTGGCGGCGCGTTCGCGTCGACCGGCCCTGAACTCGAGGCGAGATTGGCGTCGGTCGCCCAGACGTCGGTCGAGCGGCAGGTGGCGCGCGAGTTGGCGCTGCTCTACGCGGCGGTCGAGCCCTTCCGAGACGTCGGGGCCGCGCTGGAGGCCGGCTACGCCCCCGCCACGCCCTGTATGTCCGATGCGCTCGGGGCGCAGGGCATCCACTATGCCAACGATGCGCTGTTCGCGACGGAGGTGGTGGCGGAGACGCCGCAGCTGCTCATGTACGAGCCGCGGCCGGACGGCACGCTGCAGTTCATCGGGGTCGAGTACCTGGTGTTCCAGGCGGCTTGGCACGAGGCCGGCTTCGAGGAGCGGCCGAGTCTGTTCGGCCAGGAGTTCGGCCTGAACGAGGTGTTGCTCGACGAGCCCTTCTACCTGCTGCACGTGTGGATCGCCCAGTTCAACCCCGCCGGAGTCTTCGCCGACTGGAACCCCTTGGTCGACTGCACTTACGAGGCTGCTGTCGAGGGGATCGCCGGCGGGGCCGGCCACTGATCGCGAGGAGCAAGACCGATGAGCCTCGACCTGAGGTTGTCCGGGAAACGGCTGGTGATCGCCGCTGCCGTGCTCGCGGGGGTTGGTGTGGTGTGGGCGCAGGAGGCCGGGGGTCTGCAGATCACGGAGTTGGCAGAGGCGGTGTTGCCGTCGGTGATGGAGGCGCCCGTGCAGTTCGGGCTGCTGGAGGTGACGGTGGCGGCTGGGGAGAGCGCACGGTACGCGGTTCCCGAGGGGATGGTGTACCAGGTGTCGGGTTCGCAGGTCGTCGTGTGGGGCGGGGGTAGCGTGACGTTGAGTCCCGGTGGCGGTGCCTATCTGGGCGTGAGTTCCGAGGCCACCTTCAGCGCAGGTGCGGAGGAGGATGCTGTCTTCCTGCACTTCCTCCTCACGCCCGTCGGGGAGGCTGGGATGCCCGCGGTCAGCGTGATCCTCGAGCCCTTCGCTCTGGTGCATCGATGGGCGAACCCCTACGACGAAGCGGCAATCGTCGTGCTGGCCAACGTCTCGCCCGAGGGGGAGCCCGCGGTCGTGTTCATGGACTAGGTTCTACGTCGACTGGTGGTGGCGTTCGCCCCGGCACGACGGCGCCTCCTGTCGCCACAGGCACGGTAGCGTGCCCGCTACGACCGTGTCGCCAGGAACCGAGGTCGTCGTGCCGCCGGTGCTGGGACCTGCCGCAGTGGATGTCGACGGGCCGGTCACTGACCGCCTTGCCTTCGCTCGAGGTCGCCACGCACCGACGCGCTGCGCTCTATGGTGGTACATGGTGGCCCCCGACGCCATGACGGTGCGGCTACTGGGCCGTCCCGCGGTGCTGCTCGAAGAGGGCTGGGTGGAGCCGCCGCCCGGCCGGGCGTCGGCGCTGCTCTATTATCTCGCGTTCCACGGTGGCTGGGTCGGGCGATCCGATCTGGTGTACCTGTTCTGGCCTGACGCACCAGAGACCGAGGCGCGGGGCCATCTGCGCACCTTGCTCTTCCGTCTGGCAGCGAAGCCGTACGCTCGCGGCCTCGAGCGCGAGTGGGCGCGCGTCAGGTGGTCGGTAACGGCCGACGTCCAGGCCTTCCGCCACGCCCTCGAGGCGCGCCGCTGGCGCGAGGCGTGGGAGCTGGGACGCCACGAGTTGCTCTCCGGCTTCACCGTGGCGCGCGCGCAGGAGTTCGAGGCGTGGCTCGAAGCCGAGCGTTCGGAGCTGCGCGTGGCCGCTCGGAGGGCCGGCCTGCTGGCCGTCGACGCACAGGAGTCCGAGGGCGACCTCGTCGGGGCGTCCGTGGTCGCGGCCGCGCTCCATCGCGACGATCCGCTGGACGAGGCCGCGACGCGGCGCCACCTGGTGGCCTTGGCGCGGGCGGGCGAACGCTCGGCGGCGCTCGCGGCCTTCGAGGCTTTCCGGCGCCTGCTCGCCGACGAGGTCGGCAGCGAGCCCGAGGACGAGACGGTGCGTCTGGTGGAAGCGATCCGGAAAGGTAGCGGTGCGAATCAGGCAGTGCGGGACGCCGTCACGGCCGGCTTCCGCGAACCGGTCACGGGGATCGCCGGCGAGATTCCATACCAGCCCACCAGGTTCGTCGGCCGCGAGCGTGAGGTGGATGCGCTGACAGGCGGCATCCTGGACGACGCCTGCCGACTCCTCACGCTCGTGGGGCCGGGTGGCGTCGGCAAGACCAGGCTCGCGATCGAGGTCGCCTCACGGGTCGCACCGCGGTTCGAGCAGGGGGCACGATTCGTCGACCTCGCCGGGATCCGTACTCGCGCGACGGCGCTCGCGGCCGTCGCCGCGGCGGTCGGCGCCGAGACGCACCCGGACGCCGAGGGGGTCCTCTCGCTTGCCGAGCACCTACGACACGCGCGGATGCTGGTCGTACTCGACAACATGGAGCAGTTGGTCGAGGCCGCGCGTGAGCTGGTGACGGAGCTGATGGCGCGCGCGCCGCAGCTGAAGTTCCTCGCGACCTCACGCGTGCGTCTCGGCTACCGCGGGGAACGTGTCTTCGACCTCGCCGGCCTACCGTTCGAGGACCCGACCGACGGCACGCTGTCGGACGCGGCCACCGTCTTCGTCAGGGCGGCCCGCCGGTTGCGCCCCGATCTGGAGTTCTCGCGCGCCGAGTTGGAGCTGGTGACCAGGATCTGCGCGCTGGTCGGCGGGCTGCCCCTCGGGCTGGAGCTCGCCGCCACCTGGCTGCGCGTCTTGGACGTCGCCGAGATCGAGGCGGAGCTCGCCTCGAGTCCTCGGTTGCTCGAGGGACCCGGGAGCACCATCCCGCTGCGGCACGGGAGCATGCGGGCCGTCTTCGATCACTCATGGTCGTTGCTGCGCCCGCACGAGAAGCTGGGCCTACGGGCGCTCGCGGCCTTCCATGGCGGCTGGACGCGTGAGGCGGCGACGGCCGTAGCTGCGGTTGGGATGCCCGTGCTCCTGGCCTTGCGTGACGCGTCGCTCATCTGGCGCGACGCGTCCGGGCGCTTCGGCTGGCACCCACTGATCGGGCAGTATGCCGGCGAACTCGCCGATGAGCATCCGGCCGAGCGCGACGCCGCCTTGGGTCGCCACGCACGCTACTACCTGCGACTCCTCGCCGAGCGGCAGTCGGCCTGGATCGGCCACGAGGGTGCCCGACACCTGGCGGAGGTCGAGGCCGAGACGGCCAACCTCGAGGCCGCCTGTCGCTGGGCCATCGCTCGCCGTGACACGGCTCTGCTGGCCGAGGCGATTCCCGGCTTCCAGTGGTTGATCATCGCGAGCGCTCGGGTCGGGCTGTTCGTGCGGCTGGTGCGGGAGGTCGTGGCAACGGCCGAGCCGGGCAGCCTGTTGCACGCGCGCGCGCTCGTCTGCCTCGGGGCGGCGGCGACCTGGAGGGGCGTGGGCGGCGTGACCGAGGGCCTGATCGGCAGCCTCCGCGAAGCCATCGACGTGCTGCAGCGGCACGACGCATTCGAGGACGCCGTGCACGCGCATCGCTTCCTCGGTATGGCCTGCCTCCGCCTGGGTCGCGTTCCCGAGGCCCGGGAAATCTGGCAGCGAGCGCGGGTCCTGCACCAGGCGCTCGGTGACGCCGAGGGCGTGACCATGATGCTCAACAATCTCGGTGACACGGCGCCGACGTTCGACGAAGCGGTGGCCGGCCTACGAGCGGCGATCGCGTACGGGCTCGAGACCGGCGCGCTCTTCCCAGCGGCCCTGGCCTCCGACGGGCTCGGCCATACCCTCTTCAGGCGTCACGGAGCGTCGCCGGAAGCCGTGTCGGCGCTGGAGCAAGCAGTCGACCTGTCCGCGCGAACGGGCTTTCGCCACGTGGAGCAGCACGGCCGACGGCTGCTGGCCGAGGTGCTCGCTGCGAGCGGTGACCTCGCGGCCGCGCAGGCGGCCATCGAGCTAGCGGTGGCGCGCCGCGATATCTCCGAGGGTGAGCAAGCGATCCAGGACCTCGTTGCAGCACGGGCCGTCCAGGCCTGGGTCGCCTGGCTCGCTGGCGACCGGAACCTCGCCGACCAGAGCGCGCAAGCGGCCCTCGAGCGGTCGACCGAGCTGCCGGCTGCAACGGCGGTGTTGCCGCCCACGAGCATGGCACTGGCTTGCCTGGTCCTCGGGCGGCTCGCGCTCGAGCGCGGCGACGCCACTACCGCTGCCGTCGAGCTCGCGCGGGCTCGCTCATGGCTGGAGCGGATCGTGGCTGCTCCGGGTACCTGGCACGATGCCATGGGCGAGGAGCCAGAGGCCTTGGCTTGGACGCGACTCCTGGCCGCCGAATGCGACCTGGCGTTGGCGACCTCGCGAGTCAGCGACGCGCGAGACGTCGCCGTCGAGGCGCTCGGCGTCGCCTTGCGCAGTGAGCAGGGGCCGGCGGGGGCGATGGCCTTGGTGATCGCCGCAGGCATCCTGGCCGCCACCGTTGAGGTCGACGTGGCCCGGGAAGCGTTGGCGTGCGTCGAGCGGCATCCCGCGACGCCATTCGAGGCAGCGCGGATGGCCGAGCGGCTCGTGGCCGACCGGCCGGGCCTGGTACCTCTGGCCGCCGCGGAGCCCGCCGCCCACGATGCGGCCTCGAGCCGGTCGCTGGC
>SLRS01000031.1 GCA_007130855.1 Trueperaceae bacterium
CGCGCCGTGCCCGAGGCCGAGGCGGGCCGCGCCGCGCGAGCACGGCTGGCGGTGGTCGTGATGGCCGCCGGTGAGGGGAAGCGCATGCGATCGCGGCTCCCCAAGGTGCTCCACGAGGTGGCGGGTGCCACCTTGCTGGAGCATGTGCTGCGCGCCGCCCGTGCGGCGCACGCCGCGCACACGCTGGTGGTGGTGCGTCACGGGGCCGACCGGGTGCGCGCGGCGCTCGCGGCCAGCGACGTCACGTGCGTCGACCAGGGCCCGCGCGACGGCACCGGCGCGGCGGTGCTCGCCACGCGCGAACTGCTCGAGGGTGCGGTCGACACCGTGGTGGTGCTCAACGGCGACGCGCCGCTGCTGACGGGCGAGAGCGTGGAGCGGCTGGTGCGGGCACAGCAGCAGGGCGGCGCGGGCATGACGCTGCTCACCTACGAGGTGGCCGATCCGAGCGGCCTCGGCCGGGTGCTGCGCGGACCCGACGGCAGCGTCGCGCGGGTGGTCGAGGAGCGCGACGCCGACGCCGAGCAGCGGCTGGTGCACGAGGTGAACCCCGGCAGCTACGCCTTCGACGAGCACCTGTGGGCCCTGCTCGAGGGCGTGGGCGCCGAGAACAGCGCGGGTGAGTACTACCTCACCGACGTGGTCCGCGGCTACCGCGCGGCCGGGCTGGCGGTGCGCGGCGTGCGGGCCGACGACGAGACCCGGCTGCTGGTGGGGGTCAACGATCGCGCGCAGCTCGCCCGCGCCGAGCAGCTGCTGCGCGACCGCACGCGCCGGCGCTGGCTCGCTGCCGGGGTCACCATGCACGATCCGCAGACCACCGTCATCGACGATCAGGTCGACCTGGCGCCGGACGTGGTGCTCGAGCCGGGCGTGATGCTCCTCGGCCACTGCCGGGTGGCGCAGGGGGCTCGGCTCGGCGCGTACGCCGTGTTGCGCGACTGCCGGGTCGAGCCGGGCGCGCGGGTGCAGCCGCATACGGTGGCCGACGGCGCGCGCTTCGCCTGATCAGCCCTGGCGGGGCACGAAGCCCCAGTGCCGCAGTCCCTCGAGGACACCGGCCGCGTAGCCGGCCTCGGCCACGTACACGCCGCGCCTGTCGCGAAGGTGGTCGAGTTCGGGCGCGTGGTTACCGACCATGATGGCCCGGAAGGGGCCGCGCAGCATCTCCTCGTCGTTGCCCGAATCGCCCGAGACCGCGATCCGCTCGGGCGCGATGCCCCACTTCTGGCTCAGGAAGCGCACCGCCTTGCCCTTGCTGGCGCGCGTGGGCAGGATGTCGAGGAAGGCGTCGTGCGAGTAGATCACGGTGGCGCGGAGCCCCGCTTGGCGCAGGGCCTCGCGCACCGCCTCGACCGACTCGCGATCCTCGAGGTAGTACGACAGCTTGAAGCGTCGCTGCGCTTCGTCCTCCTGCGGCTGCAGCCCCTCGATGGCGCTCAGCACCTCGCGGATCCGTTCGGGATCCCAGTGGTGCTGCAGGTGCCGGGCGTAGCCCTCGTCGGGGAGCCAGCGCGTCTCGCCATCGCGACCGCCGGCGGCGTAGTGGATCTCGCTGCCCACGCTGCTGATCACGATCGACGGTCGCGGCAGCGGGTGACGTGCCAGGGCGTCTTGCACCAGCTCGAGCGAGCGCCCCGTGGCGAGCCCGAGCGCCACGCCGGCGCCTTCGAGCACCTCGCCGAGGCGCTCGAGGGCCTCGGGTTCGCCCGCGCTCGGGTCCTCGTCGACGATCAGCGTGTTGTCGATGTCGGACACCAGCACGCGCTCGGCCTGGCGCAGCCGCTCGCCCACACCCGAACGCCACGAGGCGCTGGCGCGCTCGGCGGCGGGCAGTGCGAGCAGCGTCTGCACCACCTCGAGGTAGCGCTCGGCGTGCGCCTTCCAGGCGTAGTGCGCCCGTACGCCGTCGACGCCGTTGCGCGAGTACGTCTGCCACAGCTCCCGGTCGACCAGCACGCGCTTGAGCTCGCGCCTGATCTGCTCGCTCTCGCGCGCGTCGATCAGCACGCCGCTCTGGCAGGTGCCGATGATGTCCTGCGGGCCGCCGTGGTCGGTGGAGACGACCGGCAGCCCGCTCGAGGAGGCTTCGATCAGGGTGATACCGAAGTTCTCGACCAGCGCCGGGTTGATGAACACGCCGCCGGTGGCGGCCGCGAGCCGATAGAGGACCGGGATGTCGGTGTCGGGATCGTGCTTCTTGGGCAGCGCCAGCTTGCCGTAGAGGTCGTAGCGGTCCATCAGCAGCAGCAACTCGGTGAGGACCTCGCGCTCGTTGTCGCTCATGTCGCGGATGTCCTTGCGGACGCCGGCGAAGATCGCCAGGTTGGCGATCGACTGGAGCTCCTTGTCCTCGCCGTAGGCGGTGATCAGGCCCTCGATGTTCTTGCGCCGGTCGGGTCGGCTGATCGCCAAGATGAGCGGCTTGTCGGGCTGGTTCAAGAAGCGGGCGATCTCCTCGCGCATGCGCATGCGCGCGCGCCGCACCTCCTCGCCCGGGTCGATGGTCTCGTCGAGGTCGTGGTAGTAGGGGTAGAAGCGCTCGACGTCGATGCCGGGCGCGATCACCTCGAAGCGGGCCTCGGCCGCCGCCTCGTAGCGCTCGTACCCGCGCGTCTTCTCGTGGCTGGTACTGGCGATCACCATGTCGGCGTCGCGCAGCAGCGACTCCTCGACGGCGATGCGGTGGTGGATGTGGTAGCGCTCGTCGATCGCCTGCTCGTCGAGACCGGCGCCGGTGAGCACCTGCAGCTTGTTGCGCCCCAGCGAGTGGCCGGTGAACACGAGCGGCACGCCCAGGTGGCTGGCGAGCTGGCGCGCCACGTAGCCGGACTCTGCGTAGTGCCCGTGCACCAGGTCGGGCCAGCGGTCCTGCTCGCGGGTGAAGCGCATGACCTCGTCGACGTACGCGTCGAGGTAGGGCCACAGCCGCTCCTTGCGGCGGTAGCGCCCGCCGCCGCAGCGCAGACGGACGATGCGGGCAGACTCCGAGAGCGGCTCGATCATCCGATCGTAGTCGTCCGACACGCGCGGATCGTCGATGCGACGCGTGAACAGGTCGACCTGGGCGATCTCCGGACGTTCGCCCAGGGCTCGGGCGAGTTCGACGACGTACTTCGTCTGACCGCCCGTGTCGGCGTCGCGGCCGAGCTCGAGATCGCTGCCACGGATGAGCCCGTGGATGCTGAACATCTGCAGGTAGAGGCCCTCGCCGGCAGCGGGCGCCGGAGGGGCGTCGTCGACTTCCGGGGTGTCGTGCATAGGCACTGCCTCCTTTCATGAGCGTACCGTGCGGGTGCGGGCACGCGGGTCGCCCCGAGGCGCGCCCCCATCGAGGTGCGTGCTAGCGTACGCGCCGGAGGTGCGCTGCATGGCGCTCGTTCGCAAGCCCCCAGCCGTCCTCGCGCTCGAGGACGGGACCGTCTACTACGGTTACGCGTTCGGAGCCGTTGGCGACACGATCGGTGAGGTGGTGTTCAACACCTCGATGACCGGCTACCAGGAGATTCTGACCGATCCCTCGTACCACGGCCAGATCGTGACCATGACCTATCCCCACATCGGCAACTACGGGGTGTCGGTCTACGACATGGAGTCGAATCGCCCGTTCGCGCGCGGCTTCATCGTGCGCGAGTTCAGTCGCACCTCGTCGAACCATCGCGCCAACCAGGACCTGCAGTCGTTCATGGAGCAGCACGGCATCGTCGGCATCGAGGGCATCGACACGCGAGCGCTCACGCGGCGCCTGCGCACCGGCGGGGTGGTGAAGGGCGTGATCCGGCACGGCAGCGCCGACGATGCCCTGAAGGCCGAGCTGGTGGCACGCGCGCAAGCGCATCCCGACATCGACGGCCGCGACATGACGCCTGAAGTCACCACGCCGCTCCCCTACGCGCGGCCGACCTTCAAGGACCACCCGCGGGTGGTGGTGATCGACTTCGGCATCAAGCACTCGATCGTGTACAAGCTCGAGCAGGCGGCGGCCGAGGTGATCGTGGTGCCGGCCCAGACGACGCCGGCCCAGATCATGGCGCTCAACCCCTTCGGCCTGGTGCTGTCGAACGGCCCCGGCGACCCGGACGGCCCGAAGTACGCGCACGACACCGTCTGGCAGCTGCTCGGCCTGCTGCCTACGTACGGCATCTGCATGGGTCATCAACTGCTCGGCCGCGCGGTCGGGGGGCAGACGTACAAGCTCAAGCACGGCCATCACGGCGCCAACACGCCGGTGAAGAACGTGATCACGGGCGAGGTCGAGATCACCAGCCAGAACCACAACTACGCCGTGGCGATCGACACCATCCCGGGGCGCCAGTTCATGGCCACCCACCTGAACCTCAACGACGGCACGCTCGAGGGGATGGCGCACCTGCGCTACCCGGTGTTCAGCGTCCAGTACCACCCCGAGGCGAGCCCGGGGCCGCACGACGCGAACTACCTGTTCCAGCGCTTCATCCAAGAGGTCAACG
>SLRS01000241.1 GCA_007130855.1 Trueperaceae bacterium
CCGCACGGCACGGGCTGCAGCCGCTACCTCAGCACGCTGTGGCTCGAGGACGCGCTGGTCGCCTTCTGGCAGCAGGGACAGCCCGACGGTTCGCAGCCGCTGGTGTCGCATCGGCTGCCGATGGTGCGGGTGCGCGAGCTGCTCGCGGCCGCATGAACGTCCTGCTGGTCGACATCGACTCGCTGCGCGCGGATCACCTGGGTTGCTACGGCTACCCGCGGCCGACCTCGCCCAGCATCGACGCGCGCGCAGCGTGCTGGTCGTTCAGGGTTCGTCGATCTCGCGAGCGTCCGTGCGCTGGTCCCCAGTGTCCGAGTTGCCACTGGCGTCGCGCAAGGCTCGTTCGACCGCGGCGCGCAACACAGGGAGGTCGGTGGTGGCCATGACCCACACCAGGCCAGGGTCGACCCGGAAGTACTCGTGATTGAGGACATCGTGCGCGCCGGCGATGGTTCTCCATGGGACATCCGGGTACGCATCACGCAGCGACGGCGAGAGTTGCTTCACCGCTTCACCGATGACCTCGACTCGCCGCACTACCGCATCCTGACGCAGCCAGTCGCTCTCGAACTGCTGCACGGTCATGCCGGCCGTGTACCCTTCGATGAGGATGATCGAATCGAGTACGTCGTTCAACCGGACGGCATCGGTTCGCGTCACAGGATCTCGACCTGCTCAGCCATGATGGCGTCGCGGAGCAGCGGATGCAGCGAAGCGGGTGTCGCGACGTCGACGTCGCGACCAAGGACCTCGTGCAGTTCATCGCGGAGGCGCACGAGATCGAGCAGCGAGCGGCCCGGCTCGAACTCGACGAGCAGGTCGATGTCGCTGTCAGCGCGCTCGGCGCCCCGCGCAAAGGAACCGAAGACGCTGGCGCGGACGACCCCGTGGGCGCGCAGGACGGCTGGCACCGTTGCCCGGATGGTCTGGAGACCGTCCATGCAGCCAGCATACGGCCCGGGGCCTGCGGTACTGGCAGCGGTGTTGAAGGCGCTTCAGTACACCCAGAAGCAGCTGCCCCTCGATGCGTTGTCGCCGGGTGGCGTGTCCGCCTACCCCGACCTCGCCATCGCCCTCGCGGATGAGGCCTCGAGGTGGCCGGCGGCCATCGTGGGTTCCCTCGGCATGGCCGCGATCTCCGAACCTCGCGAAGCAGGGTCATCGCTCAGCGCGCCATGTGCAACTTGCAAATCATGAATGGCGATGGCGTGACCGCTGCCGATCGCGAACCCACTCCCGTCGGCCGCTCGGCGGCGACGAACGCTCCTTCGCGTGCCACGATCGCGAAGTGCGCGTGGAGGGTGAGGACCCGCTGGCCGCGGCGCGCGGCCAGCGGGGAAGCGCTCGGGGGGTGAGGGTGGTCGGCGCCGGGGAGGCGCCTCAGTCCGCCAACCCGAACGCCTGCACGAAGTCGACGAGGTCGCGCACGACGCCGCCGGCGAAGGTCAGGAACAGGCGCGACGCGGGATCGGGCTCGGTGGCGGCGATCGTCGCGACCAGGTCGACGCGCTTGTCGCCGGAGAGGAAGCGACCCTGACGTAGGGCGAGGTCGTACTCGCCTGACTCGACGTCGATCGTGGCCGTCACGTCGCCGCGCACCAGGGCCAGCGGGCCGGGGCCCGTCACCCGCAGCGTGCCCGTGAGCTCGATCGCCTCGGGTTCCGATGGCCAGCACGCGGCGTCGCGCTCGATGGCGAGATCGGCCAACAAGGACGCGTCGATGCCGAGCTGCAGCGATCCGGAGCGGACGCCCACGTCGGCGCGGAGCCGGAGCGAGTCCTCGCCGACGGCTTCGAGCACCAGCTCCTCGACGTCGGCGCGCGCGGCGCCGTCGCCGATGAAGCCGCTGAAGGCGAGGCGCGTCGGTTCGGCCATGCGCACGCCGGCGCAGGTGCGGAACGCGTAATTGGCGCTGACGTCCAGAATCGCGACGCCTTCGCGCCGCAGCACCGCTCGCCAGCCCGTCGGCAGCTGCCTGAGCAGCCAGTCGATCGTGCCCTCGGGGTACGTCACCGTGACCAGCGGGCTCCAGGTGACGCGCAGCTCCATGCGCGGGGCGCCTGTCGACTGTGATCGCCAGCGTGCGACGAGCTCGTCGGCTGGATCCTCCGAGTAGCTCCAGTTGAGCGTGGTCTCGTCGTACTCGAAGGTGCCGGTCGCGAGGATCGAGGCGGTCCAGTCCTCGTCCCTGAGGATGAGGTGGGGCACCGGTAGGCTGCCGATGTCGAGGATGGGGACGCCAGTGTGGTCCAGCGAGTACGGCACGCCCTGCAGGGCGGCGTGCAGGGCGCCGCTGACGAAACCGTTGGCGATCGAGATGGCGTCGTTCTTGAGCATCTGGACGCGCTCGGCGGCTTCCGCGTCGGTGAGGTAGGCGAGGCTCGGGTCCAGCGGATCGAGGGCGGTGGGTGGCGGATCGTCGCCGCCGCCAACGGGGCCGCCGCAGGCAATCAGGGCCAAGGCGACGCCCAGGGCGAGGAGCGCCTGCAGTCCACGTTGCAGCGAGCGGTGCCTGACGGTTCCCATCATCCTCGAGCCTCCTTGGTCCGCGAGGCATCGCCTCACGGTCGGAACTCCACCCTGGCGCCCGACGGCGCCAGCGGCACCTCGGCCACGACGGTCCTCGGCGGCGAACCGCCGAGCATGAGCACCTCGACGTGCAAGGTCAACCACACCGTCGCATCCAGGCCACGCCCGAGTCCGGCGAGCCACGCGTCCAGTTCGTCGTCGCTTCCGGCGACCGCCTCGACCGTGAAGAGGTCGCGATGGGCGTCTGGGTCGGTGAAGACGTAGGAGCACGCCGTCGCGTCACACGGTAGCGATCGCACGAGCCGCTGTCCGGCCGGGAGGTCGAAGCGGTGGTGCTCGGCGCTGTGGGACTCCTGCACTTCGACGCGCCAGAAGGCACCCGCAATGCGGAGCTCGTCGGGCCACGACGCGCCATCGGTCGCCTCCCCCCGGAGCGTCCAGCGTCCAGCCGTCCCGACGCCGCAGCGCGCGCGCCGCACGTCAAAGGCGGCGCGCCGCGCCGGTACGGTCACATCGAGACCCCAGCCCACGCCACCCGCCAGCGTCTGGCGTCCGCTCATGCGCATGACGAGGCGCTGCCCGCGCACGCCGAGGATGTCGCCGAGTTCGAGGTGCATCCACAGAGGCGAAGCACACCCAGTGACGAGCACCGTCGCCATGAGGAGCCCGCCACCGAGCCAAGCGAGGCGGTAGCCTCCCTGCGCCCTGCATGGGCGGCGCATCCGTCGACTGCGCACTATGAGGCCGAGCGTAACCGATGCGTGGGTCATGAATGGCCGCACGGCCGAGGGAGCGTCGGCGGCAGCGATCCTGCTGCTGCGGCGAGGGGGTGGACGGGACGGACATCGTCGACATGTCCCGATCCCAGCGCGGCGTGCGAGCTTCGGACTCCATCGATCGCCAGCCGGTGTTCGGGTCCGCACAGTTCGTTGCCGGGTCAGCGCTTCCGAAGCCCACCGCACGGCCGGGCGTGAGCGCCCGCGCGCTGGTGACGGTGACCGCGACGAGCCATGCGGATCCATCGCAGCGTGCGACCCGCTCTACAGGACGCTGCTCCAGGTCACCGTGTGGCCATCGCGCGCCCTCTCGACTCGTCTACTCCCCGAGTTCTCCGCCGAGCACCGGGCAGGGCCCGAGGCCGGGGGCGCAGGCGCTGCCAGGGCCTTCGATGGCTGCCTCCGGCGCCTGGAGGTGCACGGCGCCGGCGACGCCGACGGCGCCGGCGACGCCGACGGCGCTGCCGGACGGCGCGACCTGCAGGCGCTTCACGATGGCGATGTCGCGGAATGCCGGATCGTCGGCGGCCAGCGCGTCGACGGTGACCAGCGCCTGCGTGGCGTTGCCGCGCGTCGCCGTGAAGCCGCTCTGGGGGGTCGAGAAGAGGTCGTAGCAGCTCGACGCCGGCCAGCCATAGAGGGTGCCCGAGACGGTCTGGCACGTCAGGGTGCCGGCGAGTTGCGTGCTCGACAGCGTAGAGGTCGTCAAGGTGCCGCGGGCGGTGACGTCGGTCTGTCCGTCGCGGTCGTACGTCCGGATGGTTCCGGTGCCCGCGTGGCCGGGGACGGGGCTCATCAGCAGGACGGTCAGGTCGGTCATCAGGTCGGGGTCGACCGTGTGCGCGATCGAGCCGTCCCACCAGCCGAGCCAGAGATCGGGCTCTTGCGGCGTCAGGCGGTAATCGATCGGCACCGTGCGCCTGGTGAGGAACTCCCCGGAGGAGGCGTCGCGGACGATGATGGTGGCGCTCTCGAACTGGAGCGGATCGAGCGTGGCGATGGCGGCGATGCCGTAGCGGAGATCGATGACGGCGTCGGGACCGGAAACCGTCTCCAAGTACCAGTACCCGCGCGTGCCGTCGCGCGTTGGCAGCATCGCGCCTACGAGGACCTCTGGCAGGTCGGTGACCACACGCGCCCGGATGCGCAGGTCCTCGAACGGGCGGAAGGCGGTGCCGGGGGGCGTCAGGGCCTCGATGTCCTCGATCCGCGTCGCGTGGACGGTGACGGCAGACCGCTGCGCCCGCGACCAGTTCCCCTGCGCGTCTTGCACCATCACGCTCACCACGTAGTCGCCGGGCTCCAGGTCGGAGAAGGTGTACGCCGCCTGCCAGCCGTCCATCGGGCGTTCGTCGGTGTGCTCGTAGGGGCCGGCGGTGTCGTAGATGTCCCAGGTCGCGTGCGCCATGCTGGCGCCATCGGATGGGTGCGACGCGGTCGCGAGCGCGGTGATGGTGCCGCCGTCGACGCCGACCCAGAGCGTGTCGATCTCCGGGTTCGTCCACGGCAGACCGGCGTGGAAGGGGTTGACCGTGAAGCCGCCGAAGACCTTCGGCGAGGGCCCGTCCGGCGCGTTCACCGAGGCGATGTCGTACGTCACCGACACGTCGGGCCAGACGAACGGGTTCCAGCGGGTCGCCTCGTAGCGGGCGACGTCGATCGTGATGGTCGCCGGGTCGCGGCGCAGGAGGTCGCCCAGGTCCGCGTAGTGGCCGTGGGTCTCGTTGAGCTCGTAGCCGTTGGGGTCGTAGACCCAGAACACGTACTGCAGGGTGTCGGTGCCCGGATCGTAGCGCTTCACCGCCCGGTAGGCGAGCAAGGCGTGATGGAAGCCGTCGGCGCTGAAGTCGAGGTCCGAGAAGCCGAAGATGACGGGCTTCGCGCTGCCCATGCGGCGGAAGATGTCGTCGGCCTGGCCCACCGCGTCGAGGACGCCGAAGCCCTTGAAGAACCAGCTCGACATCAGCTCCGGGATCAGGGCCACGCCTTGCAGCGCCTGGCGGCCGCGGATGAACTCGGCGAACGTCTTGGAGTCGAGCACGTGCCGATCGGCGCCCGAGAGGTACTCGGTGCTCCGTCCTCCGGGCGTGGGCGTGCCGCCCAGGTAGTACAGCGCGGCGGTCTCCGCCATCCCGTAACAGAAGCCCTGGAACTCCGCCGGCTCTGGCGGGAACACCTCGACGTCGCGAAACGGCTTGCCCGTGTTCAGCACGTGGACGCCGTACCGCTCTGGCGTGAAGCCTGGTGCCTCGCGGACCTCGACCCGAGCGGCGGGCTCGCGCGAGGTGAGCACGAACGTCGAGAAGGTCCGCGTCATCGCGCTCAAGCGGCCGTCCTCGTCGAGGAACGAGGGCATGACGCTCCAGATGCCGTCGTGATGGTGCGCGATCACCGGGTGCGCCACCTCGTCGGGCACCCTGAAGCCCACGCTCACGAGCATGCTCGTCTCGCTGAGGCCATCGATCCGGACGGCCGCCACCGGCGCCCCGTCGCCGATGTCGGCGGGCGGTTCGGGGATGTCCGCGGCTGCGAGCGCGGACACCGTGACGTCCGTGGCTTCCTCCACGCCGCCGGCGGGGAAGTGCACGGTGACGGCGCCGTCGTCGAGCGCGACGGTGGTGTCGGTGTCGGGATCGAGGTCGACGGTCGCGATGGTGTCCGCGCCGTTCCCATCGTCCGGGTCGGGCTGCGTGATGGGGTTCGTGGTCGGATCCTGGCAGGCTCCGAGGAGCAGCGCGAGGAGCGTGAGGAGTGCGAGCAGCCTTCGGAGCGTGGGTCGGGTCATCGTATCGGCGCCTCCACGTAGGGCGTCGCAGGTCGTGATCCGTTCGCGCGCGCAGTGGGCCGAGCGGTGCTGCCGTGCGCCACGCGTGCCACGTCGACGACGCGCTGTCGCGGGCGATCGTTGCTCATGAGATTCATGAGCACAAGGACGAATGCCCCAGGTGGTGAGTACACCCCGAGCCCGGCTCTTGACATCCTGCGCCGCCCCGGCTATCCTCTTGCAAACGTTTGCAAGCCGAGGGGCCACGCTTGGGAGCCACGCTCAAGGACGTCGCACAGCATGCGGGAGTGTCGTACTCGACGGTCTCGCGCGTGCTGTCGGGCCAGCCGCACGTGCGGCCGGAGGTGGCGGCGCGCGTGCGGGAGGCGGCCGCAGCGCTCGGCTACGTGCCCGACGGGCGCGCGCGCAGCCTCAAGACGCGTCGTGCCACCGTGATCGGCGCGATCGTCACCGACGTCTGCCAGGAGTTCATCACGCCGGTGGTTCGGGCGATCGAGGACGTGGCGTCCCGGCGCGGCTTCGCGGTGCTGCTCGCGAACGCCGATGACGACGAGGGGAAGGAGGAGTCGTACGCCGAACTGCTGCTGCAGGAGGGCGTGGCTGGAGCCGTCGTGGCGGCCACCGGTGACCGTTCGCGCGCGGCGCTCCGGCTGGCCCAAGGCGGCGTGCCGGTGGTGGCGTTCGATCGGCGTGTCGACGCGGTCGACGTGGACAGCGTCACCGTCGACAACGTCGGCGGCGCCTGCGCCGCGGTCTCGCACCTGTTGGCAGCGGGGTATAGGCGCGTAGCGCTACTGGCGGGCCTGATGATCGCCGGGACCGCCCGCATGCGCTGCGAGGGCTTCGAGGCGGCGCACCGGCGCACCGGCATCCCCATCAATCGCGGCCTGGTGGTCCAGGAGCTGCGCACCTCGGACGAGGCCGCCGCCGCCGCAGCTCAGCTGCTCGAGGGCCCGCGACCCCCCGACGCGGTGTTCACCACCAACGCGCGGCTGGCAGCCGGCGCACTCGCTGCGGTCCGGTCGAGCGGTCTGCGCCTGGGGTCCGACCTCGGCTTCGTGACCTTCGACGACCCGCTGTGGACCCGGCTGCTCGAGTGCCCGCTCACGACCGTCGCTCAACCCACCTACGACATCGGCTGCCGCGCCGCCGAGGCGCTGTTCCGCCGCATCGACGGCGACGCCGGCCCCCCTGTCCATGAGGTCCTCGAGACCTCCTTGCAGGTTCGAGCCTCGACCATGCCCCGCGCCCCTGTCCCCGTCTCCCAATGAGCCGCCGCCGAGGCCGCACCGAACGCCACGCTGACACCGTCGCCCTACCGCCGCCCCGAAACCGCCGCCCCTCGTCCGCCCGTCCTTCCCTCCGCCACTCCCGCCCGTAGAGAGGAACCACCATGAAGCGAACCGTCCTCCTGCTCCTCGCCGTGCTGCTCGGCGCAGCCGCGGCCCAGACCAACCTGACGCTGTCGATCGGCGTGCGCGGCTTCGGCCCGGCCGCGGAGGTCCTCATCGAGCAGTGCGAAGAGGATCTCGGCGTGACCATCGAGTGGCAGCGCGTGTCCGACGTCCCCGGCGAGTCGCGCGCCCTGTACGTGACCAACTTCAGCGCCCGCAACCCGGTGCCGGACGTGCTGGCGGTCGACGTCATCTGGCCCGGCGACTTCGCAGCCCGCGGCTGGATCGCGCCGCTCGACGAGTACTTCAGCGAAGACGAGCTCGCCGCGTTCCTGCCGGGCTTCGCGGCCGCGGCGCAGGTGGACGGCTCGACCTACGCCATCCCGCTCTACATCGACGGCATCCACCTCTTCTACCGCGCGGATCTGCTCGAGCAGTACGGCTTCGAGCCGCCGCGGACCTGGGAGGAGCTGATCGACCAGGCGCGCACGATCGTCGACGGCGAAGGCGATCCCGACCTGGTGGGCTTCGTCAGCATGTGGGCCAAGATCGAGGGCCTGTTCATGAACTACCTCGCGTTCCTCTATGGCGCGGGCGGCAGCTTCTTCGACGCCGACGGCGAGCTGGCCTTCGACGGGCCTGAGGGCGTGAAGGCGCTGCAGACGATGGTCGACATGCTCTACCAGGAGCGCATCGTGCCCGAGAGCGTGCTCACCTTCCGGCCCGACGACGCCCGCATCCTGTTCCAGCAGGGGCGCGCGGTCTTCATGATGGTGCAGGACTTCGTGCTGGACCCGCTGACCGCGGCTGATAGCCCTGTGCGCGACAGCGTCGCCTTCACCCGCGTGCCGGTATTCGAGGGCGCGCCGGCCGACGCCCCCAGCACCGTCTCGGGCGGCTTCCTGCTGGCGGTCAATGCGCACTCGCGTCACCCCGAGGAAGCGGCCGACCTCATCCGCTGCTTCACCAGCTACGACGCGCAGGTCACCGCCACGCTGGTGCAGGGCAAGGTCCCGGTGCGCCCCAGCGTGTACGACGACCCCAGGGTCCAGAGTGAGCGCCCGGTCGTGGCCGAGCTCGGCGCGAACTTCAACTACGCTCTCACGCGCCCGTCGGCGCAGACCGGCACGGCCTACCCCGAGATCAGCGAGATCATGCAGACGGAGATCTCCGCCGCCCTGCTGCGCCAGAAGACCCCCGAGGCGGCGCTCCGGGACGCCGCCACCCAGGTTCGCTTCGCGCTGCCCTGACGGCTCGCCACTAGGTGTGGCCGCGGCCTCGCCGCCGCGGCCGCGCCCGGGGGCACGTACGCGCGAGCGCGCGTGCCCCCGACCGTCCTGATGCTCGCGCCCCGCTGACCGGGGCACTGGAGGTCCCGTGCGCCGAACGCATCGTGCCGGGGTCCTGCTGCTGCTGCCGGCGGTGGCGGTGGTCCTCGCCATCCTGGTCCTGCCGGTGCTGCAGACGCTGCTGCTCAGCGTCGCGCGCAACACCACGAGCGTGCTGCAGGCGTTCGACTTCGCCGGGCTCGCGAACTACGAGCGCCTGTTCATGACGCCGCGCTTCCGCACCGCGATCGCCAACACGCTGGTGTTCGCCGGCGTGACGGTGCCGCTGGAGCTCGTCTTCGGCATCGTGCTGGCGCTGCTCCTCAACCGAAACCTCCCCGGCCGCTGGTTGGTGCGCATGGCGATCTTGCTGCCCTGGGCGCTGCCGACCGCGCTCAACGCGCTCATGTGGCGCTGGATGTTCAACACCGAGTTCGGGCTCTTCAACGCCCTCTTGCAGGGCGCGGGGCTGATCGAGCAGCGCATCAACTGGATCGGCGGCATCCCCATCGCCATGGCCAGCATGATGGCGGTCTCGGTCTGGAAGACATCCTCCTTCGTGGCGCTCTTGCTGCTCGCGGGCCTGCAGGCGATCCCGCGCGAGGTCTACGAGGCTGCCGAGGTCGACGGCGCCAACGCCTGGTCGCGCTTCTGGACCATCACCCTGCCGCTGCTACGCCCCGCCATCCTGGTGGCGCTGCTGCTGCGCACCATGGACGCCCTGCGAGCCTTCGAGCTGCCCTTCAACCTCACCGACGGCGGGCCGCTCACCAGCACCGAGACGCTCTCGCTCTACGCCTACCGGGTGATCTTCCAGTACGTGAACTTCAACCTGGGCGCGGCGGCGATGGTGGTGCAGTTCGCCATCATCATGGTGGTCGCGCTGCTCTACATCGTCACCCTGCGGAGGGATCCGTATGCCTGAGCGTCGCGCCTCCCTGCGTGACCGCGTCGCGCTCTGGGCGATCGTCGCGGTCACGGTGACGGTGTCGTTCTTCCCGGTGGTGTGGCTCGCGCTGACGTCGTTCAAGCCCGCCGCCGACATCTACGCCTGGCCGGTGGTGTTCTGGCCGAGCCCCTTCACGCTCGAGAACTACCTGACCATCATCCGGGAGTCGCGCGAGCTCCTGCGCTACATCGCCAACTCGTTCATCGTCGCCACCGCCACCACGGCGCTGATCCTGGCCGCGGGCGGCCTGGCCGCCTACTCGCTCACCCGCCTGGCCTACCGCGGGAGGGGCGTGGTGCTGATCGCGATGCTGGCGGTGGCGATGTTCCCGCCGATCGCGCTGCTGCCGTCGCTGTTCGACGGCTTCCTGCGCCTTGGTCTGCTTAACACCTACACCGCCATCGTCCTCGGTCACACCGGCCTCTACCTGCCGACCGCGATCTGGATCCTGGCGAGCTTCTACCGCACCATCCCGATGGAGCTCGAGGAGGCCGCGCGGATCGACGGCGCCAGCACGCTGCGGATCTTCTGGAGCATCATCCTGCCGCTCTCGACGCCGGGCTTGATCGCGACCGGGCTGATCGTGTTCATCATGAGCTGGAACGAGTTCCCTCTGGCGCTGGTGCTCGGCTCGAGCGACGCGATGCGCACCGCGCCGGTCGGCATCTCGCTGTTCCCGGGCGAGTTCAGCTTCCCGTGGGACATCATCAGCGCCGCGACGGTCCTGGCCGTGCTACCGGTGGTGATCCTCTCGGCCGTCTTCCAACACTTCATCATCGGCGGCCTCACCGCCGGCGCCAGCAAGTCCTAGCGCTCAGAGGAGCCCCATGGCACAACGCAGCCTCCCCTTCACCGACGAGTACACCGATCCCACCGAGGCCGCGCTGGCGACGCTCTTGCGAGAGCTCGTCGACCAGGACCGGGCGCGTGTGGTGGTGCCACCGCGCGCCGCCGCCGACGGCTTCTGGTTCGGCTCCGGCAACGCCGTGCTGGACGACGACGGCAGCATCTGGCTGGTCGGCCGCTACCGCGACGCCGGCGACTCGCGCACGGGACTCAAAGCCGGCGCGCGCGGCTCCGAGGTGGCGCTCTTCCGCTCCTCCGATGGCGTCGACTTCACCAAGGTCGCCGGCTGGGGCAAGCGCGAGCTCTCCGGGCTCGGCGAGGTCACCTCGATCGAGGGCACTGCGCTGTCGCGCCGCGCCGACGGCTCCTGGGAGCTGTTCGTGTCGCTCGAGAAGGACCGTTCCTACCCCCCGGCCTTCGCTGCGCTGCAGAAACCCGGCACCGGGGTGTGGTCGATCGACCGCGTGCTCGGGCCGCGCCCCGACGCGCTCGACCTCGTCTCGCAGGCGGAGGTGCTTGCCAGCGACGCCCCCGAAACCCTGCACGTCAAGGACCCGGTGGTGGCCCGCGAGGGGCCGCGCACGCTGCTGTGGGCCTGCTCGCATCCGGCGTCGTGGGCCTCGTCGAACACGCTCTTCGCCGTGCGGGAGCGCGATGATGCGCCCTTCGAGGTCCAGGCGTGGCAGGCGGTGCCGCGCGGCGCGGTGTGGGACGTGGCGGTGACCCGCGTGACGCACCGGCTGGAGCTGCCGCCGGTCGGGCGTTTCGCGGAGCGGCCGCACGCGGTGTACTTCTACGACGGGGCCGAGTGCATGCGGCCGCTCGAGGCGAACCCTCGCGCCGCCGCGCGGCCGCGGGGGTACTCCTGCGAAGAGCTCGGCGGCGCGATGTGGGGCCCGCTCGACGAGCCCGCTGCGCTGCGGCGGCTGTCGCGGGTCGCGCCGCTGTTCGTGTCGCCGCACGGCACCGGCTGCAGCCGCTACGTCAGCACCCTGTGGCTCGAGGACGCGCTGGTCGCCTTCTGGCAGCAGGGGCAGCCCGACGGTTCGCAGCGGCTGGTCTCGCACCGTCTGCCGCTGGCGCGCGTGCGCGAGCTGCTGCTCGCGGCCGCATGAACGTCCTGCTGGTCGACATCGACTCGCTGCGCGCCGACCACCTGGGCTGCTACGGCTACCCTCGGCCGACCTCGCCGAACATCGACGCGCTCGCTGAGCGCGGCTGGCGATTCGAGGGTTGCTACGTCTCGGACGCGCCCTGCCTGCCGTCACGCACGGCGCTCGCGACCGGGCGCTTCGGGTTCGGCAACGGCGTGGTCGCGCACGGCGGCCGCCGCGCCGAGCCCTACGGCACCAGCGCCGACCGCATCCAGGAACCCGACCCGGCCACACGCCACTGGTTCCACGCGCTCGAGCGCGCCGGCTGGCGCACCGCCTCGATCTCCTCGTTCGCCTCGCGCCACGCCGCCTGGTGGTTCCTGGCGGGCCTGCGCGACTGGCACTCCTCGGGCAAGGACGGCATGGAGACGGCCGACGAGGTGGTCGACGTCGCGATCGACTGGCTGACGCGTCACGGCCGCGATGCGCCCTGGTGTCTACACGTGAACCTGTGGGACCCGCACACGCCCTACCGCGCGCCGGTCTCGCAGGAGGTGCGCCGGGTGCCGGCGCCCGTATGGATCGACGAGCAGCGGCTGGCCGCGCACCGCGCCTCGTTCGGTCCCTTGAGCGCCCAGGACCCGATGGCGGTGTGGTTCCCCGGGCAGCTGGCGTTCGAGCGCCCCGGCGTGCCGCGCGAGCTCCGCACGCTCGCCGACGTCGCGGCCTGGATCGACGCCTACGACGACGGCGTCCGCTTTGCCGACGAGCAGCTCGGGCGCCTGCTCGAGCACGTGGGCGCGCTCGGCGAGCGCGACGACACGCTGATCGTGGCCACCGCCGACCACGGCGAGAACCTCGGCGAGCACAACCTCTACGGCGACCACCAGACCGTCGACCACCCGACCACCCGCGTGCCGTGGGTGATGGCGCATCCGTCGCTCGGTGCGCCGCGCGCGTTCGGCGCGCTGCACTACCAGTTCGACTTGGGGGCCACGGTCCTGCAGCTGCTCGGCGTCGAGGTGCCGCCGCGCTGGGACGCGCGAGGCGCCTGGCCGGCGCTACGCGAGGGCCGCGACGAAGGCCGCTCGGAGCTGGTGCTCAGCCAGATGGCCTGGAGCTGCCAGCGGTCGGTGCGCTGGGAAGACTGGCAGCTCATCCGCACCTACCATGCCGGCCTCAAGGACCTCCCGCCGGTCGCCCTCTACGACGTCGCTCGCGACCCGCACCTCGTGCGCGACCTATCGGCGGAGCAGCCTCGGGTCGTGTCGGACGGCCTCGCGCGGCTGGAGCAGTGGACCGCCGCGCAGCGTGCCCGCAACCCGCGCGGCGAGGACCCGATGGAGACGGTGCTGGCGGAGGGCGGGCCGTCGCTGGCGCGCGGCCACGAGGCCTGGTACGCCGGGCGCCTGCGCGCCACCGGCCGCGCCGATCAGGTGGAGCGGATGCTTGCGGCGGGGCGGGCGTATGGGGCCGGGTGAGGTCGAGGGCGGGCGGGGGCGTGGGATCGTCGTGTGACTCGTTTCGCGGGTGCTGGCGTCGTGGCGGGCGCATGCCGCGCGTCGATCGCGACCGACGCCGGTAGCAGCGTGGCTAGCTCTCAGGCTCGGGGTTCCCTCTATCGTCGATGGTCCTCCATGGGACGTCTGGGTACGCTCACGCAGCGACGGGGAGAGATGCTTCACCGCTTCACCGATGATCTCGAGCCGTCGCACGACCGCGTCCAGACGCAGCCAGTCGCTCGCGAACTGCTGCTCGGTCATGCCGGCGTATACCCCTCGATGCGGATGATTGGGTCGAGCACGTCGTTCAGTCGGATGACATCGGTCCGGGTCCCAGGATCTCGATCCGCTCCGCCATGATGGCGTCCCGCAGGAGGGGATGCAACGATGCGGGTGTCGCGACGTCCACGTCACGCCCGAGGAGCTCGTTCAGCTCCTCGCGCAGGCGTATGAGATCGAGCAGCGAGCGGCCCGGCTCGAACTCGACGAGCAGGTCGACGTCACTGTCCTCGCGCTCGACGCCCCGCGCGAACGAGCCGAACACGCTGGCGCGGACGACCCCGTGGGCTCGCAGGACGGCTGGCACCGTCGCTCGAATGATCTGGAGGCCGTCCACGCCGTTAGCATAAGGCCCAGGGTCTGCTCTACATGGAGCCCCTTACTCAGCCAACCCGAACGCCTCGATGAAGTCCACCAGGTCACGCACCACGCCCTCTGCGAAGGTGAGGAACACGCGCGAGAGAGGATGGGACTCGGTGGCGGCGATCGTCGCGACCATGTCGACGCGCTTGTCGCCGGAGAGGAAGCGACCCCGGCGGAGGGCGAGGTCGTACTCGCCCGACTCCTCGTCAATCGTGGCCGTCATGTCGCCGCGCACCAGGACGAGCGGGCCTGGGCCCGTCACCCGCAGCGTGCCCGTGAGCTCGATCGCCTCTGGCTCCGATAGCCAGCAGTCATCAAAGCGCTCCATGTTGAGGTCGGCCGACACCGACGCGTCTATGCCGAGCTGCAGCGATCCGGAGCGGACGCTGATGTCGGCGCTCAGCCGCAGCGCGTCGTCGCCTACGGCTTCGATCACGAACTCCTCGATGTCGGCGCGCGCTGCGCCGTCGCCGGCGAAGCCAATCAACGACAAGCGCGTGGGTTCGGCCATGCGCACCCCGGCACAGGAGCGGAACGCGTAGGAGGCGCTGAGGTCGGCGATGGCAACGCCTTCGCGGCGGAGCACCGCTCGCCAGCCGGTGGGCAGCTGCTCCGGCATCCACTCGCCCATGTCCTCTGGGTAGGTCACCGCCACGGTCGGGCTCCAGGTGACGCGCAGCTCCATGCGCGGAGCGCCGCTCGACTGCGATCGCCATCGGGCGATCAGCTCGTCGGCTGGGTCCTCGGAGTACGTCCAGTTCAGCGTGGCCTCGTTGTACGCGAACGTGCCGGTGGCGAGTGTCCACCCCTCATCCCAGAGAACGAGGTGGGGTACGGGCAGCATGGCGACCTCGAGGACGGGGACGTCCGCGTGGTCCACCGAGTACGGCACGCCTTGGATGGCCGCGTAGAGCGCGCCGCTGACGAAGCCGTTGGCGATCGAGACGGCGTCGTTCTTGAGCACCTGCACGCGTTCGGCGGCCTCCGCGTCGGTGAGGTACGCGAGGTTCGGGTTGAGCGGATCGAGCGCCGTGGGTGGCGGATCATCGTCACCGGCCGCTGGGCCGCCGCAGGCGACCAGGGCCAGGGCGAGTCCGATGGCGAGGAGCGCCTGAAGTCCACGGCGCAGCGAGCGGTTCGGGGTGGCCATCATCATCGAGCCTCCTTGGTCCGCGGGGCATCGCCTCACGGTCGGAACTCCACTGAGGCGCCGGTGGGCGCTAGCGGCACCTCGGTCACGACACTCCTCGGCGGCGAACCGCCGAGCATGCGCACCTCGACGTGCAAGACCATCCACACCGTCGCGTCCAAGCCTCGCTCGAGTCCGGCGAGCCACGCGTCCAGTTCGTCGTCGCTGCCGGCGACCGCCTCCACCGTGAAGACGTCGCGGTGTGCGTCCGGGTCGGTGAAGACGTAGGAGCACGCCGCCGCGTCGCAGGGCAGCGACCGTACGAGCCGCTGCCCGGTCGGGAGCTCGAAGCGGTGGTACTCGACGCTGAGCGGCTCTTGCAGCTCGACGTGCCACGCGGCGTGCGCAATGCGGAGCTCGTCGGGCCACGCCGCGCCTTCGGCCAGGCCGCCCCGAAGCGTCCAACGTGCCGCGGTACCGATCCCGAACCGCGCTCGCCGGATCTCAAAGCCCGAGCGCCGGGCCGGAACCGTCACGGCGAGCCCCCAGCCCACCCCGCCGGCGACCGTCTGGCGTCCGCTGATGCTCGTGACCAGGCGCTGCCCGCGAACGCCGAGGATGTCGCCGAGCTCGAGGTGCATCCACGAGCCTGAAGAGCAGCCAGCGATGAGCACCATCGCCACGAGGAGGCTGCCGCCGAGCCCTGCGAGCCGACGGTCCTCCGGCGCCCTGCTCGACCGACTCGAGACACGAGACTGCACTGTTGGTCCGAGCGTACCTGATGCGCGCGCCCTGGGTGCGGGGGACGCGGTGTGCGGTGTGGCGGGCGATCACCGCCAAGGCCGTGCCGGTGGTCGAGGCCGCGGTGATGGCGTGCACGCTGAAGCGCGCCTCACGCCGCTTGGTGGACGGCCGCGCTGCACGAACGCTTTGCGAACGCCTATCTCCCTACCGTGGTTGGCGAGAGGGTCGTCTGCGTGGGCGGCGTCCGCGCCGGCCCGAGCCGCGGCGTAGCGCCTGTGTTCCGGTGCCGGTGCTC
>SLRS01000037.1 GCA_007130855.1 Trueperaceae bacterium
GATGGCGGAATGGTAGACGCAGCAGACTTAAAATCTGCCGCCCCCAGGGGCATGCGGGTTCGAGTCCCGCTCCCGGCACCACGTCAGATGCAGCGACGCGTAGTCGTCCCCGCGAGCCCGACCGAGGAGGCGAGCCTGGCGCTCTGCGGCTACGGTGTGGAGGCGTCACGCATCGTGGCGCCGTACTTCCCGCTCTCGAGGGCCCTCCGTAGCATCGCACCGAGAGCCTTCACGCTCGGCGATCTCGGGCTCGACCCGACCGTGACGACCGTGCTCTTGAGCGGCGGCGGTGGAGGTAGTCGGGCGCTCACGAGACCGTTGGCACAGCTCGCGCGCGACGGCGAGCGCCAGCTGATCGTCGCGTGCGGCAAGGACGAGGCGCTCACGAAGGAGCTGCGGGCCCGATATCGCGGTGCGGACAGGGTCCGTGTGTTGGGGTTCGTTCCCAACCTGCCCGACTGTTTCGCCGCCGCCGACGTCGTCATCGCCAAGCCCGGTCCGTCGACGGTCCTCGAGCTGGAGGCGCTCGGGAAGAAGACCATCCTCACCGGCGACCTCGGCCCCCAGGAGGTCGGCAATGTCCGCTATGCGCTCTCGAGGCCGCTCGTGCGGTACCTCGGCAACGACTGGCGAAAGCTGCCCGGCGTCCTCGACGAACTCCTGGCCCTGCCGGATTCCGGTGCGAGGCCGCGGCGTCTCGACGAGGGCGCCACCATCGCGGAGCACCTCGTCGCGTTGCTCCGCCACCGAGGTGGTTGACGGCGTCTTCGAGCGACCGCCCTGTCTCTTCACCAACGGCGGTCGCCCAGACGCTGCTCGAACGTATCAGGCTCTGAATCGACGAGGCTTCACGCTGACCCGACCGTCAACGGGCTCGGTTCCCGGCGAGCATGCCCTCCACGCTGAGGTCCTCGTCGGCATCGGGCCAATCGATGCCCTCGCCATCGCCGAGCAGCTCCCACTTCGAACGCGCCTCTGCCGAGGCACCTGCGAGGCGCGGATACCACACGATGGGCACCGCGATCGTGCGCCCGTCGGCGAGGCCGACGGTGAGCGTGTCTTCTTCGAGCTGCACGGTGCGTGCAACGGCACGGGGCTCACTGATCGAAGCAGGCATGCCGGGCCTTCGCAAGCATGCGGTCGCGTTGGACGTGGACGTGCGGGGGCTGCGGGACCGGGCCCGCACCAGCCCCTCGTCGATCTCGATGCCCGGAGCGGGACGGTGGGGATCGGACCGAGAGGGCAGTGCGGCGCCACCGCGACATCGAACGCCTCGGTCGTCGCGGCGGTCATGCCGGTCGGTTCGCAGTGGGTGTGTTCCTTGCACCGCCCGCGGTACTACCCGAGTGGCGCGAGCAGCGTGAGTCAGGCGCCGAGCGCCACGAACCAACGCAGGCGCGAGCGCGGCGCGCGGCCGCTCGGTGAGGCGATGGTCATCGTGCTGCCTGGCGCACCTTGACGCCCCGTGGCCGCGCCAGGCTGCTGCGCCGCTGGCCGCTTGTGGGTCACGGGCTTCGGCGCCTCCGGTCCGGCCTCGTACAAGTCGTTCATGGGAGTAGGCTACTCGGCGTCCATCACGGGAAACGCACACGGTCGCGAGGTGCGAGCGGATCATCGGCCGTGGCGACCGAACGTCGACATCCATACGGTCGTCGAGACCCCCTCTGCCCTACGCCTGCCCCTCCCTCACGCTTCCGGCGATCCGCGCGACAGCGCGCCGATGTCCGCACGCAACGCCATGACCTCGCGGCGGAGGGCTTCGAGCTCGTGCGCCCCGGCCAGCTCCGCCTCGCTGCTCTGTGCATCGCGGCCGATGAAGTAGGTCGCGAGCGTCGCGGTGACGTAGCCGAAGATGCCGATCGCGTAGAGGGCCAGGAAGATGCTCAGCACGCGGCCCTCGAAGGTATCTGGCCAGTACTGCGAGCCGAGCGTGGTGATCAGCATCGTCGTGAACCAGAGTGCGTCGCCGTAGCTGCGCAGACCTGCGGGCGTCTCGCCCTCGAACGCGTACATGCCGGCGGCGCCGGCGAAGACCACGAGGGCCGTGAGCGCGAGGATGTAACCGAAGCCCCGCCGGCGGAGGCTGGCGCCCAGAGCTCGCATCCCCCGGTTGACGGAGCTGACCACGCGGACGAGGTGCATGCCGCGACCGACACGGGCGACGCGCAGTAGGCGAATGGCGCGTGCGATGCGGAGGATCCTCAGGGCCGGAATCGCCAGCGAGATCGCGACCAGCCAGTTGCGCCGTAGGTAGCCCACCTTGTGAGGAGCCAGGATCAGCTTGACGGCGAAATCGACGATGAAGACGATCCAGATGAAGGTGCCGACGACGGCGAACGGCCGGCTCTCGCCGAGGACGAGCTCGGCCACCAGGAGCGCCAGCCACACGAACGCGAGCAGCACCATGGGCGTCTCGAGCCAGTCCTCGAGCTGCTCGAGGATCTCGGAGCGTTCGCGCTCGAGCGCCTCGTCGTCGGGCGAGGTCGGGTCGAGACCGCCGCTGCCATGGCCGGTCATCGCGCGGGCTCGCAGCTACACGGTGCGCCTGGCAGCGTCCGGCGCCGTGCCGCTCGGATCATTTCGTAGCGAACAGGGAGCGGGGTCATGGCGCAGGATACGTCTACCCCGCCGAGCAGCGTGCAAGCAGCCGTCCCAGGACGCAATGAGGCGATCAATCCGGAGCTGTCGCCCCCGCTTCGCCCTCCTCGGCACGGGCCGCCGCCTCCTTGCCGACGGGTCGCAGCGCACCCGTCTCCGCATCGATCGTGGCGTAACGACCCATGCCGCCACCGCCGAGGTACGCCCCGCTGGCCGGCGCCCCGAGCGGGTCGCCGCCGAGGTACGCCCCGCTGGCCGGCGCCCCGAGCGGATCACCGAAAGCGGGGCCTACGGCAGCGCCGCCGGCACTCGGCACCGTGGTGATGCTGGGCGAGCGTGCTGCCCAGAACTCGGCGAAGCTCTCCTCCCACGCCATCAACTGCGCGACCGGAGGCAGGTCGAGGACGGAAGCGACGCCGAGGAACGCGGTCACGACGATGGCGGCGATGAGCTCCCGGCGCCACACGAAGGCCCGGCGCACGCGATCACGCAGGTAGCCGGTCAGCACGCGTCGGTTGAAGACGAGATGCAGGACGGCCAACGGCAACCAGAGGAACCCGAAGGCGATGTGGAGCGCCTCCCACTGGCCTTTGCCGAGGCCCAGCAAGGTCCAGCTGATGGTGTTGGCCAGCTGGCCGGGCGGCGACACGAAGAGGGCCACCCCGGAGATCGTGAAGAGCAGCAGGAAGCCGATCATCATGATCGAGACGAACGCCCGGAGGTAGAACGGGCCGTAGGCCCGTGGCCGTTCCGTTCGGGCCGTCGGAGCGTTGAACACCATGTCGACCTCTCTCCCGCGGCACCCGGTAGGCGTCGATGGGCCCAAACGCGTGTGGCGTCTGCGGCTTACGCCGCTCCCGGGCTCGTGCCAGCAAGGGCACGTTACGGGGCGCAAGGTGAACGGCTGGTGAACGCCCGCGCCAGCGGACCGGCAACTCAGTCGGCGTCGATCCCGAGCTCCTGCAACTGCGCGCGTACCCAGGCGAGCGACTTCTCGATCAGCGGTCCGCCCTGACCCTCGCACTCGAGGCTGAGCGTGCCCTGCCACCGGGCATCACGCAGCATCTTCAGCACCTGCACGATGTTGTCGGCGTTGACGCCGTCACCGATCGCCGCATGGCTGATGCCGATGCCCGTGTCCTTCCCGCGCGCCGCCTCGGCCAGCGAGGCCGACACGTCCTTGAGGTGCACGTGCTTCACGCGTGGCAAGAAGCGCTCCAGCATCGCCACCGGGTCATGCCCGGCGATGAAGCTGTTGCCCGTGTCGAAGTTCAGGCCGAAGGAGCTGCTGTCGACGAAGGCGAGCATCTCCTCGAGCATGTCGGGCTGGGTTGTGAAGTAACCATGGATCTCGATCGTGATCGTGATGCCATAGGCCTCGGCCGCCTCGACGATGATCTCGTAGGAACGGCGCATCGAAGCCATCGCCTCGCGGTCGCTCAGCCCCTCGGGCCGGTGCAAGCCATCGGTGGTCGCCACACAGGGGCTGCCCGCCAGCTTCGCCCACGGAATGGACTTCAGCACGTAAGGCAGCCCGAGGTAAGGTCCATCCCTGCCCGACAACGGGTACGCGGCGTCGATCTGCGAGAACGACACCCCGTAGGAGGCCATCTTGTCGCGCAGCCGCACCGGGTCCTCGGCCAGCGATACGTGCGGGAAGTACCCCAGGCCATGGATCCAACTCACCCCGTCGATGACGCCCGGCTCGATGCGCTTCACACCGTTACGCTGCGCCCACTGCAAGGCCTTCTCGAAGCTGAATACCGCCGAGTTGAAAGCATCCGTGTGGAAGCCGATATGCATACGCTCCTCCTGATGATCGAGGCGTGCTCGTCAGCCTCGGGC
>SLRS01000084.1 GCA_007130855.1 Trueperaceae bacterium
CCCGCTGTCGACCAGCGCCGCGCGGCCGTGGTGCTCCAGGACCACCACGTTCACGCCGCCGGGGACGAGCCAGCAGTGCTCGGAGAGTTGGCGCCAGGGCGCGGGCATGGCGTGAGGCTACCCGCTCCGCGCCTGCGGTGCACGCGGCGCCTGCGGCGCCCGCGGCGTCAGGCCGAACGCTCGAGCACGGCCACGTAGAAGCCGTCGAGCCCTTCCTCGGGGAGCACGAAGCGGCCTGGGCCGGCTGCGACGGTGGGGGAGAGCGGCAGCTCGGCGGCGAGCGGGCGCAGCGCGCCGTGCGCTGCCAGCAGCGCCTCCACCTGCTCCGGCCCCTCTTCCGCCGTGAGCGCGCAGACCGCGTACACGAGGCGCCCGCCGGGCGCCAGGCAGGCCAGCGCGCTGGTCAGCAGCTGCGCCTGCAGCTCGCGCAGGCGTTCGACCGCTTCGGGTGTGAGCCGCAGGGCGATCTCGGGGTGGCCGCGCAGGGTGCCGGTGCCGCTGCACGGCGCGTCGAGCAGGACCAGCGGCGCCGGCGCCAGCGGTGGCGGGGTGCGCAGGTCCCAGGCGAGCTGCTCGAGCCGCACGCCCAGCCGCTCCGCGTTGGCGGCGGCGGCGCGCAGCTTGCTCGGGTCGCGCTCCACGCTGGTGACGTCGGCGCCGGCCGCGGCGAGCGCGACCGCCTTGACGCCGCGCCCGCTGCACAAGTCGATCACCCGCCGGCCGGCGACGTCGCCGCAGGCGCGCACCACTGCCAGCGAGGCGGGGTTCTGGGGCTGCACGAGGCCCTCGCGGTACGCCGCGAGCGTCGCCAGCGGCCGTGGCGCGCGTACCCGCAGGCTGCCGGGGAGCGGCCCCTCGGCCACCTCGGCGCCCTCGTCACGCAGGCGTTGCGCGGCCGCCGCCGGGTCGCTGGCGCTGAGCCAAAGCGGCTCGGGCCGCAGCATCCCGGCGGCGGCGCGCTCGGCGGCGGCGGGCCCGAGCGCGGCTTCGAAGCGGGCGAACAGCCATGGCGGCAAGCTGGCCGTGCCCGGTGGTGAAGGCAGGTCGTGCGGATCGACACGCCGCAGCACGGCGTTCACCAGACCGGCCAGGCGCCGCTCCTTGGGCGGGCCGCGCTTGACCACCTCCACCCAGGCGTGGACGGCGGCATGCGCCGGAGTGCCGCGCACGAGACGCTCGAAGGCCCCGGCCAGCAGCACCAGCCGCACCCGGTCGGGCAGCTGCTCGGGGGCCGCGAGCCGCGGCGCCAAGGCGGCCTCGAGCAGCCGCGCGTGGCGCAGCGTGCCGTAAGCGAGGTCGGTCACGAAGGCGCGCGCCTCGCGCGCCTCGAGCTCGCGCAGCGCGCGGTCGAGCGCCGGGGCGAGCTGACGCCCGCCGCTGCGCACCTCGGCGAGCAGCCTCAGCACCATCTCGCGCGGCGCGTCGCCGCCGTCGGCAGGGGTCGAGCTCAGCGGCGGCTCTGCATGATGAAGTAGAGGAGGTACATGATGGCCGTGGCCGCGGCGGCCACGTAGGTCAGGGCGGCGGCGTTGAGCACCGCGCGCGCGCCGCCCTCGTCGGCGCTCGTCACGATGCCGAGCGAGCGCATCTGGGCATGGGCCCGGCGCGAGGCGTCGAACTCCACGGGCAGCGTGATCAACTGGAACACCACGGCGGCGCCGAACAGCACGATGCCGAGGTCGAGCAGGCCACCCGCGCCGAGCATGATGCCGAAGATCGCCAGGATGGGCCCCCACTGGCTGCCGATCTGGGCCACCGGCAGCACCGCGTTGCGCCAGCGCAGCGGCGCGTAGCCCTGGGCGTGTTGGAGCGCATGACCGACCTCGTGGGCGGCGACCGCCACGGCCGCCACCGACGGCTCGGCGTAGTTGTGGTGCGACAACGCCACGAGCTTCTTGGTGGGGTCGTAGTGGTCGGTGAGCTCGCCCTTGGTGGCGACCACGCTCACCTCGTTGGCCAGGCCGTTGGCACGGAGGATCGCCTGGGCGACCTGCGCGCCGGTGAGGCCGGCGGTGTTGGGCCGCTTGCTCCAGGTGCCGTACGTGTTGCGCAAGTAGCCCTGGACGGCGAGCGAGCCGACGAAGGCGATGAGACCGATGATGAGATAGCCGGAATCGAACAGGATCATGGCTGAGCCTTTCGTGACGCGTCCGACGACGGACGACGAGGATGCCTGGACATGGGTACAAGGCGCTCGTCAGTCCGAACGCCACGATGTGAGCCTATCTTACGCAGATTCCATGAGCCTGCGCTGAGGCATACCGTAGCCTACACGACGGAGGGGTCGTCGACGGTGACCTCGGCTTCGCTCGGCGGCTCGCGCGGAACCGCCACCACGTCGAAGCGCACCGCGGTTCGCTCCTCCGAGTGCAACTCGAGCTTCACGAAGCTCGGGGCGGTGGTCAGGTCGAGGTGGTCTTGTTCGAGGTAGCTTCGGGCTACGGCCAGGGCCTTGACGGCCTGGTTGACGGCATGCGGCCCGATGGCCTGCACCTCCACGGCACCGGCCTGGCGCAGCAGCGCCGCGATGGCGCCGGCGACGGCGTTCGGCCGGGAGCCTGCTGAGACGCGCAGCGTTTCGATGACGGCACCTCCGCTGGGTGCGGCGCCCCGGACCCCGTCCACCAGCGCCGATGGAGACGACACGCGCACGACGAACCTCGGTTGACATGCAGTGTAGCACCACGTATGCTGCCGAGCGATGAACCGCCAGCAGACACGCCCGAGCGACCTGCTGCACGCACGCCCCAGGCTCCTAACGCCGTTGGGGTAGCGCTGGTTCACCGCCTGCGGTCGACAACGCTGGACCCCGCCTTGGTCATCTCGACAGGCGGGGTCTTGTCGTAGCGCGAGGTCGTACGGCGCCGATGCGCGCGTACGGGGAGGAGAGAGACGATGATGGGACCGGACTCGTGAACGGCGCCGCGGCGCTGCTCAAGGCGCTGGAACGACACGGTGTGACAACGGTGTTCGGGCATCCCGGCGGGGCGATCATGCCCGTCTACGATGCGCTCTACGACTCGCCCATACGGCACGTGCTGGTGCGCCACGAACAGGCCGGCGCGCACGCCGCGGATGCCTACTACCGGGCCTCGGGACGCGTGGGCGTCTGCTTCGCCACGAGCGGGCCCGGCGCCACGAACCTCGTCACCGGACTCGCCACCGCGCACATGGACTCGTCGGCCGTGGTGGCCGTCACCGGCAACGTGCCCAGCAGCCTGATCGGCACCGACGCCTTCCAGGAGGCCGACGTCACCGGCGTCACGCTGCCGGTCACCAAGCACAACTACCTGGTGCAGCACGTCGACGACATCCCGCTGGTGGTGGCCGAGGCGTTCCACATCGCCTCGACCGGCCGGCCCGGACCGGTGCTGATCGACGTCCCCAAGGACGTCCAGCAGGCCGAGTTCAACGGCAGCTTCGACGTCGAGGTCGACCTCCCCGGCTACCGCCCCACGCTGATCGGCAACGCCCGCCAGATCAAGCGCGCGGCGCAGGCGATCCGCGAGGCGCAGCGGCCGGTGATGATGGTCGGCGGCGGCGGCCAGTGCGCCCCCGAGGCGGTGATGCGCTTCGCCGAGGTCACCGGCATCCCCGTGATCACCACGCTGATGGGCATCGGCGCCTACCCCGCCGGCTCCGACCAGGCGCTCGGCATGCCCGGCATGCACGGCACCGTCACCGCCAACCGCGCCATCACCCACTGCGACCTGATCCTGGGCGCCGGCCTGCGCTTCGACGATCGCGTCACCGGCAAGCTCTCGCGCTTCGCTCCCAACGCCACCGTGGTGCACATCGACATCGACCCGGCCGAGATCTCGAAGCTGGTCAAGGCCCACGTCCCCGTGGTCGGCGACCTGCGCGACGTGCTGCCGCGCCTGACCGAGCAGCTCGGAGGGCTCGAGCTCGACGCCTGGTGGGAGCAGCTGCGCGAGTGGAAGACGCGCTACCCGGAGCGCTACAAGACCGACAAGCCGCTCGTCTCGCAAGAGGTCATCCAGATGCTCGAGCGCGCCACCGGCGGCGATTGCATCGTCACCACCGAGGTGGGCCAGCACCAGATGTTCGCCGCGCGCCTGTTCCCCACGTCGAGGCCGCGCACCTGGATCAGCTCCGGCGGCCTAGGCACGATGGGCTTCGGCCTGCCGGCCGCCATCGGCGCCTCCTTCGCGTGCCCGGGGGAGACGGTGGTATGCGTCGCGGGCGACGGCTCGATCCAGATGAACATCCAGGAGCTCGCCACCATCTACAAGCACCAACTGCCGATCGTGATCGCGATCACCAACAACGGCATGCTCGGCATGGTGCGCCAGTGGCAGGAGATGTTCCACGCCCAGCGCTACTCCGAGGTGTTCCTGGCCGACTCCAACCCCGACTTCGCCAAGCTGGCCGAGGCCTACGGCATCGAGGGGCACAACGTCTTCGACCGCG
>SLRS01000066.1 GCA_007130855.1 Trueperaceae bacterium
AGTCGTTCTTCGAGTACGGCAGCCGCGTCGGCTTCTGGCGCCTGCTCGACCTGTTCGAGCGTCACGCGGTGCCCGTCACGTTCGGCGTGTGCGCCGTGGCGCTGGAGCGCAACCCGGCGGCAGCGCGCGCCATCGTGGCCGCCGGGCACGAGGTGACCGCACACGGCTACCGCTGGGAGGAGCACTTCACGATGAGCCGTGACGAGGAGCGCGAGCGCATCCGCTTGGCCGTGGCCTCGATCCGCCAGACCACCGGCGAACGCCCGTACGGCTGGTACTGCCGCACCGCGCCGAGCCTGCACACGCGCGAGCTGCTCGTCGAGGAGGGCGGTTTCGTCTACGACTCCGACGCCTACAACGACGACGTCCCCTACCTCGTCACGGTGCAGGGGCAGCAGCACGTGGTGGTGCCCTACACCGGCGACGTCAACGACGCGCACTACTGGGCCGCGCACGGCTTCGAGACCGACTTCGTCAGCTACCTCAAGGACTCGTTCGATGTGCTCTACGAAGAGAGCCGGCGCTGGCCACGGATCATGTCGGTGGGCCTGCACCTGCGCATGGCCGGCAGGCCGGGGCGCATCAAGGCGGTGGACGACTTCATCCGCTACGCCAAGGCGCGCTCCGGTGTCCTGTTCACCACGCGTCTGGCGATCGCGCAGCGCTTCCGGGCGGCGTTGGACGAGCAGGGCTGAAGGGATGCGCTTGGCAGGCAAGACGGCCATCGTCACCGGCGCCGCATCGGGCATCGGCCGCGCCATCGCCCGCACGTTCGCCGGGCACGGTGCCAACGTGGTGGTCGCGGATGTGCGCCGGACGCCGCGCGAGGGGGGTCGGCCGACCGCCGAGCTGATCGCCGAGGCCGCCGGCAGCGTCCTGGACCATCCCACCGACGTCAGCGACGAAGGCCAGGTCGAGGCGCTGGTGCGCGCTGCGGTCGAGCACTTCGGTCGCCTGGACGTGATGGTCAACGATGCCGCCATCGGCGACAGCGCTCCCTTGCTCGAGACCTCACGCCAAGACTGGGAACGCGTGCTGGCCGTGAACCTGACGGGCGTGTTCCTGGCTTGTCGCGCCGCGGTGGGGCAGATGCTGCGCCAGGAGCCGATCGGCGAGATCCGCGGACGGATCGTGAACATCTCCTCGCAGCACGGGATGATCGCCGCTCCCGGCAGCTTGGCCTACGGCGTCAGCAAGGCCGGCGTGGTGTACCTGACGCGCCAGGTGGCGGCCGATTACGCCGGCCGTGGGATCGTGTGCAACGCCGTGGCACCGGGCAAGATCGTGACGGGCAAGCCGGGGCCGGCAGCATCGGCGGAGGCGCTGGCGTCCGCGCGCGCCCGTACCCCGATGCCGCGCCTGGGCACGCCCCAGGACGTCGCCAACGCGGCGCTGTGGCTCGCGAGCGACGAGGCCAGCTTCGTCACCGGCGAGAACCTGATGGTCGATGGGGGCTGGATGGCCGGCTGACGCCCCGCTCCGGGCGGCGCGTGACCGAGGCGACGCGCCCGGGCAGGACGACCGCTGCATCCTGAGGGTCAGACCTGCCGGGGCCGGTGGGAGGCGAGCATGCGCTTCGATGATCGAGAGGACGCCGGTGAGCGGCTGGCTCTGCACCTGTCACACTTGCGGGACGAGCGCCCGGTGGTGGTCGCCTTGACGCGCGGTGGCGTGCCCGTGGGGGCGCGCGTGGCGGCGGCGCTCCAGGCGCCGTTGATCCCGCTCAGCCCGCGCAAGGTCGGGCATCCACGGCAGCCCGAGTACGCCATCGCGGCCGTCTGTGAGGAGGGCCCGCTGGTCGCGGCCGAGGAGGACCTGACCGCCTTCGACGCCCGCTGGCTGGCCGCCGCGGTGGCGACCGAACGGCTCGAGGCGCGGCGCCGGCGCGAGGCCTACGGCGGTGCCACGCTGAGCGAGGCGGTGGCGGATCGCACCGCGGTGGTGGTGGACGACGGGCTCGCAACCGGTGTCACGATGCGCGCCGCCCTGGCGGCGGTGCGGACGGCCGGTGCGAGGCGGACGGTGCTGGCGGTGCCGGTCGCCCCCGCAGCAACGGTCGAGCGGCTGCGCGAGGTCGCCGACGAGGTCGTGGTGGAGCGTGTCGAGGAACGGTTCTTGGGCTCGGTCGGGAGCTACTACGAGCGCTTCGACCAGGTGACCGACGGTGAGGTGCTGCGTCTCCTTGACCAGGCTCAGCGAGCCGAGCGCGCGGCCGCGAGCAACGCGATGAGCTCGTCCTGAGCCAGGTCGCTGTCGTCGATGGCGCGGTCGAGCAGGGTGGCGAGCAAGGCCAGTGGCGGGCGTCCGTCTGCCTCGCGGTAGGGGATGAAGAAGCCGACGGTGTGCCCGTGCCGCTGGATCTCGAGCGCCTCGTGGCCAGCGAGGTATTTCGTGGCGTTGTCGCGAAATGCCCGGATGCCGATGGGGCGCATGGCTCCTCCTGATGTGGTCACGGAGTGACCAGGGTGTGGTCACAATCGTAGCACACGTCGGGAACCGACCGGTCGGGACGCCACGCGCTCGGACGGTGGTCATTGAGTGACCACATAGTGGTCACATCGCCGTCGCAGGGGAGCCGACCGGTCGGCAGCGCCCGGGCCCAGCGAGGCGCGCGTTGCGCCCGTTCGCCGCTCGAACGTCCCGAGCGGCGCTGGCTGCGGTAGCGTTGTCGTGCGGCCGGGCTGCTCCGGCGGGGGAGCAGGCTGCTCGCCGCCGCAGGGCAACTCGAGCGCACGAGAGGACGTATGCATCGCGTCTCACCGACCACGGCCCGCAGCGCATGCTGAGGGGCCTATGCCAGCGGGCCGCCGGAATCTATCGCGGGTGGTGGCTGGTGAGCGGCGCGATGGCCTTGCAGGCCGTCTTGGCGGGCCTCTTCTTCCAAGCCTACGGTGCGTACGCGGCGTACTGGATGGCCGAGTTCGGCTGGAGTCGTACCACCATCTCGCTGGCGTACTCGCTCCATCGCACCGAGAGCGGCCTGCTGGGTCCATTGCACGGCTGGCTGCTGCAGCGGGTATCGCCGCGGCGGGTGATCGTGGCGGGCGTCGTGTTGCTCGGGGTCGGCTTCATGGTGCTGTCGACCGTGCAGAACTTCGTGCAGTTCATCGCGGTGTTCCTGGTCATGGCCGTCGGTGCCAGCTTGTGTGGGCTGCTGTCGCTCATGACGGTGCTGGTGAACTGGTTCGAGCGGCGGCGCGCGACGGCGCTCAGCCTGATGCAGACCGGCATGAGCATCGGCGGCCTCGCGGTGCCGCTCGTGGCGCTCGGGCTCGTCGCCTTCGGTTGGCGACCGATGGCGTTCGCCTCCGGCATCGTGGTGATCGTCGTGGGCCTACCGATCGCGCGGCTGATGCGCCGCGACCCCGAGCAAGTCGGCCTGCGCCCCGACGGGGCCGGCCCCGTCGATGGGGGAGACGGCGGCGTGCGAGCACGCCGCGGACCCGCCTTCACCGTGCGACAGGCGCTGCGCACGTGGGCCTTTTGGTCGATGTCCATCGCCCACGCCGCCGCCGTGGCGGTGGTCGCCGCGGTGTCGGTCCACTTCGTCATCTACGCGAACGAGGCCCAGGGACTCAGCATCACGGCGGCTGCCTCGATCCTCGCGCTCATGACCGGCGTGTCGATCGTGGGCCAGTTGGTCGGCGGTGTCCTGGGTGACCGGGTCGACAAGCGCGTGCTGACGACCGCTGGGATGCTCGGCCACGCGCTGGCGATGGTCCTGCTGGCGCTGGCCGCCACGCCCTTGGCCGTGATCGTCGCGGCGGTCGTGCACGGGGTGTCGTGGGGTCTGCGAGGTCCGCTGATGGGGGCGCTGCGGGCGGACTACTTCGGGCGCGACTCGTTCGCTGCCGTGATGGGCTCGTCGTCGCTCATCGTGATGCTCGGCAGCGTAGGCGGCCCGCTGCTGGTGGGTATCGTCACCGACCTCACCGGTACCTACACACCGGCCTTCCTCGCGCTCGCGGCGCTGGCGCTCGTTGGCTCCGTCGGCTTCGCGACGCTGCGCCGGCCCGAGCCGGCGCCGGCTGCCAGCACACGGGCGCGGCGCTCCTGAACGACAGTGTGGACGCGCGCCGCGGCGCGGCTCGCTCACACCAGCAGCGTCTCGAGCTCGGCCATGTCGTCGCTGGTGAGCTCCCACGAGGCCGCGGCCGCGTTGCGGCGCACCTGCTCGGCGGAGGTGGCGCCAGCGATCACGCTCGCAACGCTCGCGTGCGCCAGCAGCCAGGCGAAGGCCAGGTCGAGCACCTCGTAGCCGCGCCCCTCGGCGAAGGCGATCAAGCGCTCGACGCGCTCGAGATTCGCCTCGGAGGCGAGCTCGGCCTTGCGCTCCGTGATGCGCGTTCCCTCGGGCAGGGGCTGGCCGCGGCGGTACTTGCCGGTGAGCAGACCGTTCATCAGCGGGAAGAAGGGGAGGAACGCCAGCCCCAGGCGCTCGCAGGCCGGCAGCACCTCTGCCTCGGGCTCGCGATGGAGCAGCGAGAACTCGTTCTGGACGCTCACGAAGCGCGGCGCGCCGGGCTCCACCACCGCCTCGGCCTGCTCGAGCTGCGCCGCACTGAAGTTCGAGCAGCCGATCTCGCGCACCTGTCCCGCGCGCACCGCCTCGCCGAGGGCGCCCAGCGTGTCGGCGATCGGGACGCTGGGATCGGGGTGGTGGAGCTGGTAGAGGTCGACGTGGTCGACCTGCAAGCGGCGCAGACTCCCCTCGAGCGACGCCTTGACGTGCTCTGGGTGTCCTCCCCCGGTACCCATGTCGGTCCAGCCGAACTTGGTCGCGAGGATCACCTGGTCGCGCCGGCCGCGTAGGGCGCGGCCCATGAGGGTCTCGCTGCCGCCGCCACCGCCATACAGGGCGGCGGTGTCGAGGAAGGTGACGCCGGCGTCGATGGCTGCGTCGAGCACCGCGGCGGTCGCCGGGCCGTCGAGGGTCCGACCGAAGTTGTTGCAGCCGAGCCCGATCACCGAGACGTCGAGCGAGCCGATGGGACGTGTGCGCATGCTGGCTACCTCCTCGAGGTGTGGTTGGCGCTGCTCAGCGGGTGGCGCCTCGCGCCCATACGGGCCAGAGCGCTTCGATGCGGCCGCCGCGCTGCGCGATCACCTCGTCGTGCAGGTTGCTGACCGGGCAGGCATGGTTGGGGATCACCCGCAGCCGCTCGCCGATGCGGGGCGGTCGTTCGCATCGTGATACGTCGAGGACACCGTGTTCCTCGGAGAGTGCTGTGATCACGGCCTCGGGGTGCTCGAGGACGAAGCCGTAGCCCGCGCCGACGGCGGGATCGATGCGGTCGCTGGTGAGCGTCTTGGAGCCTGCGTCGATCACCGCGCGGCCTCGCTCGGGGGTGCTGACGACCGTCACGAAGACGTGGAGTGCGCAGTCGTCGAGGCTGCCGGCGCCCGCCCCGACCGTGGCCCGGTCGTGATAGACGTAGGTGCCCGGCCGTAGCTCGGTGAGACCCTCGGTCTCGTGCGCGCTCCACATGGCCGGCGTGCCGCCACCGGAGAACACCGGCGCCTCGAGCCCCGCGCGCGCGAGCAGCGCCCGCGCCTCGCGGACCCAGTCACCGGCGCCGGCGCCCAGGGGGTAGGTCATGAAGCCCCGCAGGCGCAAGCGCGGATGTGCTGCGACGGAGCGTGCCAGCGGTAGCGCCTCGTCGGGCGTCATGACCCCGGTTCGCCGTCGACCCGACTCGAACTCGATCAACACGTCGACACGCCGCTCGGCGAGTTCGGCGGCCCGGCCGACCAGGTCGAGCGAGACCGCGTTGTCGAGCGCCACGGCGAACACCCTGGTACTGCGGGCCAGGCGTGCGAGCGGCTGCAGCTTCTGCGCTCCCACGATCGGGTAGCTCAGCAGCACGTCGTCGATGCCGGCCGCGACCATCACGGCCGCCTCAGCGATCTTCTGGGCGGTGATGCCCACCGCCCCCAGGGCGAGTTGGCGCCTCGCGAGCGCCGGCAGCTTGTGCGTCTTGACGTGCGGGCGCAGGGCCAGCCCGTGCTCGTCGCAGTACCGTTGCGCGGCCGCCAGGTTGGCGTCGACTCGGTCGAGGTCGATCACCACGCTGGGGGTGTCGATGTGGTCGAGGTCCATCGGCTCTCCTCGCACGTGCCGGGGCGGTGGGTCCACCTCGCGGCCGCATTCCGAGCATGGCACGTGGGCGCCGCGGGTCACGCTCGGCGGCTAGGTCGATGCACCGGGCGCGACCGTCGAACGAGCGCCACGAGGCCGGCGACGCCCGGTTCGGCCGTGCAGAGGCGCCTGCGCGGTGGCTCTGCTGTGACCCGACCGTTCAGTCCGCTGCCTCGAAGCGCCACCGCCGGCTGACCAGGACGGCGTCGCTCATGGTGCTCGGAGCCGCCATCAACCCCGGCGGACGCGCGGGCACGCCGGCTCCCGGGAGATCGAGCAGGTCGTGACTCAGGGCGCTCAGCACCAGCTCGAGCGGTGTCGCGGCAGCGGTACTGAAGCGCACCTCCACGCCCTCTTGCGGGGGACCGAACACCATGGTTCGCTGCCAGCCGTCGATGCGCTCGAGCTCCACGAAGCGGCCCTCGAAGTGGAAGTCCCAGACCCCGGCGGCCGGCGCGACCAGGAACAGGAGCGTCGCAGCCTCGCGCCCCGGCGCGAGCCGCAGCGTCAGCGTCCGGGTGGCCCCATCACGCTGGTCGTCGAGGACCTCCAGCAGCGGGCTGGGCAGGTCGACGACGGGCGCGGCGCCGTAACGCATCGGCGGCGCCGTCGGCAGCAGTGAGGCCATCCACTCGGCAGGTGCCTGCTCGCGGTCGACGAAGCGTGCGGTCCAGGCGTCGGGCTCGTCTTGCAGGCTGCCGAACAGCGCGATGGCGCGGTCAGGGTCGACCGCGTAGAAGGCGTTGCTCGGGCGCGGCTGCTGCGGCCCGAAGACGGCCCGGCTCGCGCCCAATCCCAGCGTGCCGACGCTCGCCACCAGGAGCACGCTCGGCAGCAGCCACCACCTCGGTCCGCGCAGCGCGTCGAGGAGCGGGGTGAGCAGCCAGGTTGCCAGTGTCACCAGCGCCAGGATCGGGGCGGCGAGGCCGAGGCCGAGGCCGATGAACCCCTCGGCCAGGAACGGCGGCAGCAGCAGCAGCCCCGGCAGCGCTCCGGCGAGCAAGGCCCAGGGGTGCCATGGTGCGCTGCCGGGCTCGTCGCGGCTCGTGACGACGAGCCCGAGCCCGAGCAGCAGCCCCAGTACGGTGAGCGTGGGCAGGTAGCTGCCGCCGGGTAGCAGCGCCGCGGCCGCCAGCGCCAGCGCGACCCACACCAGGGCGCCCCCCAGGGCGAGCGCGAGTGGGCTGAGCCAGCGGCGTGCCAGCAGGGTCACGAGCAGCGTGGCCAGGATCGCTGCGAGCGCGAAGCCGACCATGCTGGTCTCGGCGCCGTACGGGGCGGCGAGCCAGCGCGTCGCCAGCGCGGGCTGCAATCGCCCGAGCAGCGCGAACAGGCCGACGCCCAGCGCTACCACGACCACGAGCGCGATCATCAGGGTGAAGGTGCCGCCGGCGACGTCCCGCAAGCGCACCTGTCGGCGCCGCCAGGCACGCACCACCACGGCCACCCAGGCGGCGAGCGCGAGCAGCGCCAGCGGCCAGACGAGCGTGGTCGGGTAGTGCAGCAGCCTGCGGCGCAGCACGTCGACGTAGACGCTGTCGCCCTCGGCCGACGCGAGCGCGGTGAGATCGGCGTCGCCGAAACGGCGCGTCAGCGCCAGCATGTGCTCGCCGTGGTGCTGCAGGCTGCGCAGGCTCACCGTGTCGATGGCGTCGCGGGCGGTGTGGTAGTGAGCAGCCTCACGGATGAACGCGAAGTTGAGCCCCGGTATCCCGAGCGGCTTGAAGACGCTGAAGTCGGTGTCGTTCGGGAGCAGGTCGTAGACGGCCGAGGCGAGCGAGCTCGCGTTCGGGTAGCGGACGGTTGCGGCGAAGGCGCGCATCAGTTCGGTGCTCGGGCCGCTGGTCTCCACCAGCACCGAGGGCCCGCTGCTGCCGCGCGCCTCGAAGTTGAGCACCATGCCGACGTCGGCCATCCACGGGTGCTCGGCCACGAAGGCCTCGGCCCCCAGCAGCCCCATCTCCTCGCCATCGCTGAACAGCACCATGACGTCGTTCGTCAAGCGAGGTCCGGCCCCGAGCGCCCGCAGCGTCTCCAGGATCGCGACCACCGCGGCCCCGTTGTCGGCCGCGCCGGGAGCCCCCGGAACCGAGTCGTAGTGCGCCACCAGCAGCACCGCCGCGCCTGCGCCGCTACCTGGGAGCCGCCCCAACACGTTCTCCACCACGGCCGCGCCGCCGAAGCGTGTGCCGACGACGGGGGTACGTTGGACCTCGCGCCGGAGTCCCAACTCGTCGAGCGTCAGCAGCAGGTGGTCGCGTACGCGGCGATTGGCGGCCGAACCGATCGGATGCGGTTCGGCGGCGAGCACCAGCAGATGCTGGTAGGCGCGCTCGGCCGAGAACACCTCGCTCGGCGCCGTGGCGGCGACGGCTGCCGGCGGGCCCTGCGCGACGACGGCCGTCACCACCACCAAGACCACGACGAGCGAGAGCCCCGACGAGTGCCAGGCGGGGAACCGCACGGCAGGGCGTGATGGTGCGGGCGTGTGCGACGGTGGCATGCTCGAGCCCCCTCGGCGCGGCGCGTGAGCGCGGGTCGCACGAGTCTATGGCGTGGGGGCGAGTGCGGCAGCGGCCGAAGGTCCCGCGCCCGTCGCCTCGATGGCAGCATGCCCGCCTCGACCCGCAGGGGTCAGGGCAGGAAGCGTTCGGCCAACCAGTCGCTGATCGTCTCGAGGAGGCCTGGCGCGAAGGCCATCGTGAGTGTCGAGTACTCGTCGACGTTGCCCGTGACCGCCTGCTGGAACAGGTGGTTGGCGTCAGCGAACACGATCACCGTGACGTCGTCGTTGCCGGCCTCGGCGAGCGCCGCCTCGAACCGGCCCTGGTTCTGGGCGACGTCGACCTGGACGTCGAACTCGCCGAAGAGCGCCAGCACCGGCGCGGTGATCTGACGCAGGTCGTCGCGCGGGTCGTAGTCGAAGAAGAAGCGCAGCCAGGGGCTCTTGAAGGCGGCGACGTTGGCGGCGGCCTGCTGGGCGATCAGCGCCTCGGTGTCGCCGAGTCGTGCCCGCTGGTCTTCGGGGAGCGCCTCGACCTGCGCCGTGACGATCTCGATCAGCCGCGTCTCGAGGGCCTCCCAGTGTCCGGCCTGCGCGAGCCCAACGACCTCGCGCTGCTGCTCCACGGCCTCTGCGACCTCGTCGGCGCTCGCTCCCGACGCGGCCGCCATGCGCTCGACCTGGGTGATGACGATCTCGGCATAGGGGAGAGCGGGTCCGGCCATGGCGATCACGAAGGTCACGTCGTCGCTCGCCATGGCGGCGACGCGCCCGACGATCACCGAGCCCTCGCTGTGGCCGAGCAGCCCGACGCGCTCGCCAGCGACACTGTCCGCGGCCGCGAGATGGCGCAGGCCGGCGGCGACGTCGTCGGCGAGGTCGGCGGTGGTTGCGCTCTCGTGGTCGCCGGTGGAGTCGCCGATGCCGCGTTCGTCGAAGCGCAGGACGGCGAAGCCGTGGCGGGTGAGGTGGTCGGCGAGCCAGCGCAGGCATGGGGCCTCCTGCGCCGGTGGCAGCGGTTGCGGCAACGGGGTGAACGGACGTGGGCGGCTCAGAACTCCTCGCGCCCGAAGCGCCACAGTGCGACGGCCAGGAAGGCCGCCGTGCCGAGCGCGGTGGAGGCGAGGGGCCAGGGCGAGAGCAGGGGTCCGCCTTCGGCTACGAGCAGCGCCATACGGCCGACCATCCATGGTCCGAGTTCGGCGAGGGTCGGCCACAGCATGATCAGCATGTCGCCGGCCACGAGCAGGATGAGGGGCACGGTCAGCACGATGCCGCGGGCCGAGGTGAGGGTGCCGAGCATGAGCGTCAGCGCCAGGAACCAGAGCAGGCCGAGGGCGAGCATGCCCACGCCCGTAGCGAAGCGCACCACGTCGAGCGGTGCGCCGGCCTCGAGCGAGAGCGCGGCGTAGGCGACGAGTCCCGGTAGCGCCAAGGCGAGGACGAGCATCGCAAGTCCGTAGGCGACGAACTTCGCCAGCACGAAGGCGTTGCGGGCGACGGGTTTGGAGAGGATCCAGGCGGCGGTGCCGAGTTGGCGTTCGGCGATGATCGTGCCGTGCGCGAGGATCACGACGCCGGCGGAGGGCGCCAGTGCGGCGAGGTTGAAGAACATGTCGATGGCTGCCGTGAACGGGCTGCCGAGTTGCTCGGCGAACAGTTCGCGCATGAACACGAGTGGGAGCGTCATCAGGCCGTTCAGGACCGCGAGCCACAGCAGCAGTTGGATCCAGCCGCTGCGCGTGCGTGTCCAGGTGGCGAGTTCCTTGCGCAGCAAGTTGGTGAAGCCGCGCAGGGCGCCGCGTTCGTCGGTCCGCTGCAGCGGGAGCGTTGCCGTGGTGCTCGAACGGTCGGGGCTCATGCCTGCCCCCGGCTGTCGTTCACGAGGCGCAAGAAGACTTCTTCGAGTTCGAAGCTGCGGCGGCGGAAGTGGCGAACGATCACGGCGGGCACGGCGAGCGCGACGCGTAGCAGGCGCGCTTCGGCGGCGTCGACGTCGTTGACGCGCACGTAGAGGATGTGGTCGTCGCCATCACCGTGCGGGTCGATGTTCTCGACCCAGGCTTCGGTCGCGAGTGCGGTGCTCAGGGCGTCGACGGGTCCGCGTACGCCGAGTTCGAAGGTGGTGGCGCCGTTGCCGGTGAGCAGTTCGGGTGTCGGGGCGTAGGCGAGCAGCCGCCCGTGGTCGAGGATCGCAACGTGGTCGGCGACGCGTTGGACGTCGTCGAGGATGTGGGTGGAGAAGAACACGGTGGTGCGCTCGCGCAGCCGCTCGAGGATCGTCAGCACCGCTTGCCGGCCAGCCGGGTCGAGCGCTGCGGCCGGCTCGTCCATCAGCAGCAGGTCGGGCTCGTTGACGTTGGCTTGGGCGATGCCGAGGCGTTGCCGTTCGCCGCCCGAGAAGCCGCCGATGGGGCGGTCGGCTTTGCCGGCGAGGCCCACGAGGTCGAGCAGCTCGTCGATGCGCCGTTCGATGGCGCGCCCAGGGCCGCTGTAGAAGAAGCGCGCGACGAAGCGCAGCGTTTCGCGGGCGCTGAGGTGCTCGTAGAAGCGCGGTTCCTGGGCGAGGTAGCCGACCCGGGAGCGCACCTCGGTGCTGTGCCGGGCGACGTCGAGGCCGAACACCTCGGCGCTGCCGGTGCTCGGGCGGGCGAGGCCGACGAGCAGCTTCATGGCGGTGGTCTTGCCGGCGCCGTTGGGACCGAGGAAGCCGACGATGGCGTTCGCAGGAACGCTGAGATCGAGGTCGGCGAGGGCCACGATCTCGCCGTAGCGTTTGCCGAGCGCACGCGTGGTCACTGCCGCCGGGACGGCTCGAGCGGGACCGCTGGTATCGGGCACGATGTTCATCGTAGCCGCGCCCAGGCTCCCAGGCCGCGGCCGTACGTCCCGTCGCTCACGGTGTTCGCCTGCCGCTGGCGGCGACTCAGGGCATGAAGCGCTCGGCCAACCAGTCGCTGATCGCTTCGAGGAGGCTGGGCACGAAGGCCATCTCGAGCGTGTGGTACTCGTCGAGGTCGCCGCTGACGGCCTCGAGGAAGAGGTGGTTCGCCCGCGGGAACACGTGCACGGTGACGTCGTCGTTGCCGGCCTCCGCGAGGGCCGTCTCGAGCGGATCGCGGTTCTGATCGAGGTCGACCTGCACGTCGAGCGCACCGAAGAGGGCCAACACGGGGACGGTGACGCGGCGCCAGTCCTCGCGTGGGTCGACATCGAGGAAGTGCGTCATCCAGGGCGACTGGAGCGCGGCCATCGTGGTGCGCGCCTGCAGCTCGACGAGGGCATCGATGTCGCCGAGCCGTTCACGCTGCTCCGGCGGCAAACGCTCGAGGCGTTCGGCGCCGGCCTCCATCAGGTACTCCTCCAGCGCCTCCCAATCGCGGGCCTGCACCAAGCGGGTCACCTGGCGTTGTCGCTCGACGGCCTCGGCGACCTCGCTCTCGTCCGCTGCGTTTGCCTCGGCGATGCGCTGCACCTGGACGGCGAGCAGCTCGTCGGTGGGCACCGCCGGCCCCCCCAGCGCGATCACGAACGCCACCTCCGGTAGGCTGGCCGCCAGGCTCGCCGCGATCATGGCCCCCTCGCTGTGGCCCAGTACCCCGACGCGCTCCACGTCGACCGCCGGGTGGTTGGCCAGGTACAGCAGGCCGGCCGCCACGTCGTTGGCGAGGTCGCTCGTGGTCGCCGAAGCGTGATCGCCCCCCGAAGCGCCGATACCGCGCTCGTCGAAGCGGAGCACGGCGAAGCCATGGCGCGTCAGGTGGTCGGCCAGCCAACGCAGGGGCGTGTAGCCGGGCAGCGACGGGTTCTTGCCGTCGCGGTCCTGGGCGCCGCTGCCGGCGACGACCACCAGGCCGGGATGCGGAGCGTCACCGTATGGCAGCGTCAGGGTGCCCACGAGGGTGTGCTCCTCCGAGTCGAACGAGACCTGCAGGATCTCGAAGGGGTGGTCGGTCGGGTCGTCGACGTCCGGCTCGGCGATCAACACCTCCAGGCCGAGCAGCACCTCGCGGGTGGCGGCCTCGAGGATCGTCGCGAAGGCCCTCTCGCTCGCCTGCGCCAACACCACGACGGTGTAGCCCGCCCGTTCGAGGCTGAAGGCGGCCACGGCCTGATCGCCGATCTGGTAGTTGCGCTGCGTCCACGCACCGCTCGGGAGCGGCACGGGCTGGACCTGGAGCGGGGCGACGGCGAAGCCGTCGTCGAGGCCCGGGTCGACCAGCATGGCCAACGCGGCCGCCACCGCGCGAAGCTCGGCACCGATCGGGGCCAGCACGTGCACCACGCCGGCTGGGTCGGCATGCTCGAACCGCACGGCGTCCGCCGTGGCGCTCATGGTCCAGCCGTCGGGGACTGGCGTGATGAAGCGGCCGTGGCGATCCTCGTAGCGCTGCTCGGCGCCGACGACGCCCGCCACGATCGCGAGGAGCGCCGCTATGATCACCAGCGTGAGGCGGTGACGTCGGTCCATCTCGAGACTCCTCTCGTTCGGCACGCCGCAAGGCGACGGTCACGACCATCATGGTTCATGCGGCCAACGTCAGCTTCGGCCAGCGCGACAGCGATGCCGTGCCCTGCGCGTTCGCCGGACACGACCCGGCTCGCCGACCACGAGCCTCGTGCGTCGGCACGCGGCTCACAGGGCGATCGGGCTGGCTGCCGACGACGATCCAGCGTAGCCGACGCGCCGTGGCTGCGGGTCGGTATGATCACGGACCGCGCACGATGGCGTCGTCGTTAGGGCGTCGACGCACCACGGCCGTCGCCAGGCCGCCGCCTCATCGCAGACCTCCTCGGTTCGACGTGCGTCGCAGGAACCGCAGCGTCGTCGCCCAGGAGCTGAACTCGTGCACCTCGTCGCTACCGAGCACGACGACCTGGATGCGCGTGCCCTTGGCGCCGTCGAGCACCCGGACGATGACGCTGGTTCGCAGACGTGGACGGTGCACGACTGAGGATGGCGCGTCTGGCGTTACGTGGGCGTGACGCCGCAGCGGGCGCGCCACAGCGCGGCGAACTCGGCCTGCTGGTAGGTCGGCAGCGAGGCGACCGTCAGGTCGGCGCGCCGCTGCCGCAGCAAGGCGAGCTGGGAGGCGGATCCGAGTCGCAGCACGGCGATCGCGACGCGGCCGACGGCGACCGGGTAGTCGGTGTCGACCAGCTCTGCGAGCGCCTCGTCGAGCAGGCTCGGAACCGCGTCGTGTGCGCCCAGCAAGGCGCTGGCCTCGGCGCTGCGGGCCAGCGCGATGGCGCGCAAGTACGGTTGGCCGTGCTCGAGCTGGAGTTGCTCGTAGTGCCCGAGCGCCTCCGCCACGCGACCCGCCTCGAAGGCGAGCGCTGCGAGGTTGTTGCGCAGCAGCGGCACGTTGTCGTAGGCGCCGAGCGCCAGCGCCTCGGCGCCGATCGCGGCCGCCTCCTCGTAACGGCGCAGGTCGCCGTAACAGAACACCAGGTTGATGGCGATGTCGACCTGATGGTAGCGCGCGCCGAGTGCTGCGGCCAAGGCGTACGCCTCGAGGTGCAGCTGCAGCGCCTCCTCATGCCGGCCCTGATCGTCTTGGAGCGTGCCGAGGCTGGTGAGGAACTGGCACAACCACAGGCTCGCCGGGCCGCGGCGCAGCCTTGCGAGCTCCGGCTCGAGCAGCGCGATGGCTTCCTGCGGCCGCAGCGACTGCTTGGCGACGCGTGCCCGGAGCATCACGTGATCGAGGCGCGTCTCGCGCTCGTCGACCAGCGCGAGCAGCGGCTGCGAGCGCTGGAGCGCCTGCGCCGCGAGGTCGAGCCGACCCTGCACCATCGCCAATGCGGCCTGGGCGATGGCCGCCGACAGGTGCAAGCGTCGGTCCTCGTGAGGTGTCGCCAGCGCCGTCGCAAGCGCCTCGGCCCCGTCCGTGACGCGGCCGAGCTCACGCTGCGCGTTCGCCAGCGAGACGAGCAACCAGGCCCGGTCGACGCTGTCGGTGCAGCGCGAGAGGGCACGTTCGAGGGCGTCGACCGCCTCGTGCTGCAGGCCTCGCCGCCGCAGGAGGGTCGCCTGCTCGCACCACGCCGCGCGCGCCCGCGCCGGCTCGCCGGCGGCGAACCAGTGCTCGGCGACCACGCCGGGATGCGCGTCGCCGAGCGCATCGGCGACGAGCGCATGCATGAGCCGGCGGCGCGCCGGGGGCACGTCGTCGTAGATGGCCTGGCGCAGCAGGTCGTGGCGGAAAGCACTGCCGCTGACGAAGCCGGCGCGCGCCGCCGCGCTCAATGCGTCTGCCACCGCCAGCGGCGAGAGCCCGGCGATACCCGCCAGGAGGCGCGCGTCGAAGCCCTCGCCGAGCACGGCGGCCACCTCCAGCAGGCGCACCGTGGGCGCCTCGAGGAAACCGAGCCGCCGGCGGATCACCTGCGTCACGGCCGGGGGCACGTCGAGTTCGGTGTAATCGCTGGTGAGATCGTCGATGTCGGTCTCCCAGCCGCGCGTGGCGGTGCGCAGCACACCCGCCTCGAACAGCGCGCGGAGCGTCTCGAGCACGAACAGCGCGTTGCCGCCCGAGCGGTCCCACAGCCAGCGCGAGAAGCGTTCGGGGCCGGTAGGCTGCCCCGTCAGGTCCGCCAGCAGCTCGCGCACACCCGACTCGTCGAGGGGGCCGAGCGCGATCACGCTCAGCGCGCCGCGAGCGCGCAGGGCGTCGAGCGCGCGTTGCAATCGAGGCCGCACCTCGTCGCTGCGGTACGTGCCGTAGACGCGTGTGCCGCGGTCGGCGAGGTACGCGATCAACTCGAGCGTGGCGGCGTCGGCCCACTGCAGGTCGTCGATCACGAGCGGTCCCGCGGCGGTCTCGAGCGCGCGCGCCAACGCTTCGGCCAGCCGGCCCCTGCCGGTCTCGGGGTCGAGCGGGGCAGGGAGCAGGTCGGGCGCCACGTCCGGGACCAGGCGCGCGACGTCCTCGCGGAAGGGGCCGAGGCCCGCGGCGAGCTCCGGGCGTCGGCGCAGCAGGGCCGCGATCGGGTGGTAGGGGATGCCGTCGAGCCCCTCGACCGCGTTGCTCCAGGTCGCCTCGGACAGGCTCTCGCGCAGCAGGCGCGACTTGCCCACGCCCGGCTCACCCGCGACCAGGACCAGGGGCGTGGCTGCCGCGAGCAGCGCCTCGACTTCGGCCGTGCGCGCCACCAGGCGCGGTGGGCGCAGCGTCTGCGCGGGGGCGTCGCGGTGCGGCCGCACGCTGGCGGTGCGCGCCAGCGGGGCCGAGCGCCGGACCTCGGCGATCAGCTCGCGGGTGGTCTCGAGCGGCTCGAGGCCCAGCTCG
>SLRS01000077.1 GCA_007130855.1 Trueperaceae bacterium
ACGCGCGGTTACATGCATCACGCGATCAAGCCGCGCATCAACGACGAGAAGGTCGTCGGGCCCGCCGTGACCGTCCTCGAGGGCCCGACCGACGAGAAGCTGCCGCCGCAGCACGCCCTCGATCTCATCGACGCCAGCCCAGCGGGTAGCGTGATGGTGATCGGCATCGACGGTGAGACCGACGTCGCCGTCTGGGGTGGCCTGATGACGGCCGGCGCCTTCGTCAACGGCTTCGCCGGCGCCATCCTCGACGGCGGCGTGCGCGACGTGAGCGAGATCCGCCGCGACTACGGCTTCCCCGTCTACGCCCGCAGCGTCTCGCCCGGCACCACCGTCGGCCGCTACCGGACGCTCGACGCGAACGTCCCGGTCACCTGCGGCGACGTGGTCGTGCATCCCGGCGACCTGATCGTGGCCGACATCGATGGCGTGGTCGCGGTGCCGAAGGACCACGTGGAGGCGGTTCTGGCGCTCGCGCTGGAGATCGAGCAGAAGGAGCTCGAGCAGGCGGCGTTCATCCGCGAGACGAAGTCGCTCGCGCAGGGCCTGGCGAAGTACCAGCGCATCTAGGGGCGCCGCCATGAACCAACGACAAGACGCCACGCTCGACGTGATCGCGATCGGTGAGCCGCTGCTGGAGTTCAACCAGCGCGAACGCCGCGACGGTCCGACGCTGTACTCGTCCGGCTTCGGCGGCGACACCTCGAACTTCGCCGTGGCGGCGGCGCGCCAAGGCGCGCGCGTCGGCTACTTCACTCGGCTCGGAGCCGACACCTTCGGCGACCGCTTCATCGACCTGTGGCAGCGCGAAGGCATCGACGTGTCCAGTGTGGCGCGTGACCCCGAGGCGGCCACCGGGATCTACTTCATCTCCCACGACGAGGCAGGGCACCATTTCACCTACTTCCGTGCCGGCTCGGCGGCGAGTCGCATGGGCCCGGGCGACGTCCCGCTCGACATCATCGCCCGGTCGCGCGTGCTGCACGTCTCTGGCATCAGCCAGGCCATCAGCGCCGGCGCCTGCGACGCGGTCTTCGCGGCGATCGAGGCCGCGCGCGCGGCAGGCACGATGGTGTCGTTCGATCCGAACATCAGGCTCAAGTTGTGGCCGGCGGCGCGCGCCCGCGCGATCGTGCTCGAGACGGTCTCGCTGGCCGATTACTGCCTGCCGAGCCTGGAGGACGCCACCACCTTGCTCGGCGAGCGACCGCCCGAAGCACTCGTCGACGCGCTGCTGGCGCGGGGAGCGCCCTGCGTGGGCCTCAAGCTCGGTCCCGAGGGTGTCCTGGTGGCGACGCCGGAGGCACGCACCGCGGTGCCGGGCTTCGTCGTCGACGCGGTCGATGCCACCGGGGCCGGGGACACCTTCGATGGGGCCTTCATCACCGAGGTGCTGCGGGGCACGCCGCTCGTGGACGCCGCGCGCTACGCGAACGCGGCCGCTGCGCTCTCGACCCGAGGGTACGGGGCCGTCGATCCGATGCCGATGCGCGCCGAAGTCGAGCGCTTCCTCGCGGCCACGGGCGACGGCGCCGGTTGACCGTGTCACCACGTGGGGACGAACGTGCATGGTCTACCTGGGCAGCTTGCCTGCGGGACACCGGACCTGGGGACACCATGGTAATTTGAGCGGCACAAGCGGCAAATGCTCGCGCAGCAAACGTGTCGCCGCCGTCACAGGCGGGAAGGGAGTCTGCTTCTTACTGCATCGTACGGATCCGTCCGACCCCATCGACGACCCGGAACCTCGCTACACCGACCACCACATCGACCGATCACTAGAGGAGATCAGATGCGAAGACTCGTCATCATCGTGAGCGCGATGCTCGTAGGCATCGGCACACTGTCGTTCGCTGCCGCGCAGGACTACCCGTGGAACCCCGAGCGCCCCATCACGGTCATCGTGCCGTGGGCGGCCGGCGGCGCTACCGACCAGTTGGTTCGCGTCATCGCCGGCGAGCTCGAGGCCGAGCTCGGCCAGAGCGTCGTCGTGGTCAACCAGCCCGGGGCCTCCGGCTCGATCGGCACCAACAATGCCCTCGAGGCTCGCATGGACGGCTATACCTGGACCTCCGGCGCCGTCGAGAACCTGGGTACCTACGGCGTGCTCGACATGCTCGACACCGCGCTCGAGGACTGGCACGTCTACCTCGCCGTCGCCAACGTGGCCGTGGTGAGCGTGAACCCGAACGCACCGTACCAGGACATGGGCGACCTGCTGCAGGCGCTGCAGGACGCGCCCGGCACGGTCTCCGTCGCGACGGCCGGCGTCGGATCCTCGGGCCACAAGGCGATCGAGACCATCGCCCAGGCCGAGGGCCTCGAGTACCGGCACGTCACCTACGAGGGCGGCAACCCGGCCGTCATCGCGACCGTCGGCGGCGAGACCGAGGTCACGCCCCAGCTCGCGAGCGAGCAGGCCGAGATGATCCGCGGCAACCGGCTCCGCCCGCTGGCCGTGATGAGCATCGAGCCGCTCGAGATCGAAGGCTACGGAGTCATCCCGCCGATCACCGACTGGCTGCCCGACCTCAACCTCTCCGTCGCATACTTCGGGATCTGGTTCCCGGTCGGCGTGCCCGACGAGGTCGTCGAGACCATGGACATGATCTGGCAAGACGTGATCAGCGACTCCGACGTGCTGCGCCGGTACTCGCTCGAGCGCGGCGCCGTCTTCACGCCGTTCTTCGGCGATGAGGCGCAGGAGCGCGGCATGGCGACCGTCCAGTTGGCCGCCTGGTCGCTCTACGACGCCGGCGCGGCGCCCATCAACCCCGAGGACCTCGGGATCCCCCGCCCGTAATCGCTCACCTCTAGGGGCTCGCATCCGCTAGGATCGAGCAGCCTGCATGCCGCCGAACGTGGAGCACCAGTGATGTCTGAACGCGATGACCTGATTGCGCTGGTGCTCCTCGCGTTCGGCGGCTTCGTCATCTGGGAAGCCTGGCGCATGCCGCGCTTCGAGCAACTCGCGGTGAACCCCTACACGGTGCCCGGGCTGGTGCCCGGCCTCCTGGGCGCCGCGATCGTGCTGTTCGCCCTCGTGATGCTCACGCGCACGCTGGGGAGGCGGCGCATCGAGGCGTTGGCCGAGGAGAGCGACCGGGCGGAGCCCGCCGGCGAGGCGCCAGAGGGTGACCCGGAGGCTGACGACGCGCCCGCCGAGCTGGACGTCGTGGGCGCGGAGGTGGCCGAGCGCGGCGACGCTCCCGCACGAGGGCACGGCGCCGAGAGCCTGCGCCGCCTGCTGATCACGCTCGGGCTCACGCTCGGCTACGCCCTCCTCCTCATCGGCTGGCTGCCCTTCTGGCTGGCGACGTTCGTCTTCGTCTTCGGCTTCATCGTGCTCTTCGACTGGCGCAAGGCCGCGGCCAGGCGGCGGATCGTTCGGCTCGTGGTGGCCGCAGGCGTGCAGGCGCTGCTGGTCGCGGGCGCGGTCACGCTCGTCTTCGAGCGCCTCTTCCTGGTTCGGCTCCCCTAGGCAGGCACCGTGACCGAAGGCCTCGGCTACTTCCTCAACGCCATCCTCGAGCTCGCCTCGTTTGGCGTCATGTTCACGGTGCTGTGGGCGACGCTGCTCGGCATCACCGTCGGCATGCTGCCGGGGCTCACCGCGACCCTCGGCCTCGCGCTGATGACGACCCTGACCTTTCACCTCGCCGCCGGCGACGCGGTCCTTATCTTGATCTGCATGTATGTCGGCGCCATCTACGGAGGCAGCCGCTCGGCGATCCTGCTGAACATCCCCGGGACGCCGGCGAACGCCGCCACCGCGCTCGACGGCTTCCCGCTCGCGCGCGCGGGCAAGGCGGGCAAGGCGATGGGCATCGCCACGGCCGGGTCCGTGATGGGAACGCTCATCGGGATGACCTGTCTGGCGATCTTCGCGCCGCTCCTGGCCGAGTTCGCCCTCAGCTTCCAGTCGTACGAGTTCTTCTGGTTGGCGATCTTCGGCATCGTGATCGCGGGCCGACTGACGGCCCTCGAGGACCCGCTCAAGGGCTGGATCGCGGGCTTCCTCGGGCTGCTGGTCGCCATGGTCGGTCAGGAAGGCATCCATGCCTACGCGCGCTTCAGTTACGGCAGCACCGACCTGGCGGGGGGCTTCGGGCTGTTGCCGGTGCTGGTGGGCGTGTTCGGCTTCACCGAGATCCTGGTCGTGATGAAGGACCCGACCTACCAGGCGGTGAAGAGCGCCGCCGGTTCGGTCATCCCGAGCATCAGGGAGGTGTTCCGGTACTGGAAGGCGATCATCCGCTCCGGCCTCACCGGCACCTTCACGGGGCTGATCCCGGGCGTCGGCGAGGACATGGGCGCCTGGGTCTCGTACGCGCTGAGCCGCAATGCGAGCAAGCACAAGGAGGAGTACGGCAAGGGCTCGATCGAGGGGCTGCTCAGCGCCGAGACCGGCAACA
>SLRS01000013.1 GCA_007130855.1 Trueperaceae bacterium
CCCAACACGGAGATCGTGCTCACCGACCTTCGCGGTCAGCAGGCCGAGCTCACGCTCGACGACCTCTCGCAGATCCTCATCCTGGACATCAGGCGGTGACCATGAAGCGAATGCGTACGCTCCTCACCCTCTTGGCCGTGGCGTGCCTCGTGCTCGGCACCGCCCTCGCGCAACCGCTCACCGAACTGCCGGTGGACGAGCGCTTCGACGTGCCCGTGGCGTTCTCCACCGGACTCGGTGGCGAGTCGCTGCCGGCGATGATCAGCGCGCTGGCGCGTTCGGTCGGCCTCACGCCGCTCGTCGACGGCGTGCCCGACATCACCATCGTGTACGACATCGGCGACTCGAAGCCGTTTCGCCAGGTGTGGTCGCTGATCCTGACGCTCAACGACCTCGACTACGTGCTGCAGGCCAACGACGTCGTGGTGGTGGGCACCCCCGAGCGCTTGCGCCGCCTCGCGGGCCTGGAGACGCGCGAGCCGACCACGCAACGCTTCTACCGCGTCAGCAACGACCCGAGCCAGGTGGCGACCATCCTCGAGCGCGTCGTCCCCGACGCCTCGATCGACACGCTGCCGGGCAACAACGCGGTGATCGTGGTGGGCACGGCCGCCGAGCACGAGGCCGTCGCCACCGCGCTGGCCGAGTTCGACCAGCCGCGCGACCAGATCGCTTTGGCGCAGCACACCTTCTTCTTGTCGCACGCCGAGGCGGTCGCTCTGGCGGAGACCATCGCCGACACGGTGATCGTGCTCGACGCCAGCGGCAACCAGGTGGCCGACTACCGGGTCGTCCCCGACGCGCGCACCAACAGCCTGGTGGTCACCGGCGGCGCGGCGGTGCTCGAGCGCATCGGTCGCCTGATCGCCGACCTCGACACGCCCGACCGGGTCGAACCGGAGCCGGAGCCCGAGGTCGAGGTGGAGATCGTCGAGCCCACGGTGCGGCGCCTGTACCGCTCCAATGGCGACGTCGAGCGCATCGCCGCGATCATCGAGCGGGTGGTGCCCGACGCGCGCATCGACGTGCTGCCGCGGACGAACGCCTTCTACGTCGCGGGCACCGAGGCCGAGCACGACCAGGTCGAGGCGGCGATCGCCGAGTTCGACCCGATGCCGCCCGAGGAGCCCGAGCCGCCAGCGGAGTCCGAGGCCGCCAACGAGCCCGAGGTGGTGGCCGAGCCCACCAGCGAGCAGATCTACCGCGTCAGGAACGATCCCGAGCAGATGGCGGCCATCGTGAGCCGCGTCGTGCCGGGAACCAGCGTCGACGTCCTGCCCGGCACCAACGCGCTGATCGTGGTCGCGACCGCGGCCGGCCACGACGCCGCGGCGGCCGCCCTGGCGGAGTTCGACGTCGTCGAGACGACGGTGCCGCTCGAGCAGCGCACCTACTTCCTCTCCAACGCCCGCGCCGCTGATCTGGCCGATGTGCTGCAGCGGGCGCTGCGCGGCGACGACGAGAACGGCGCGCGCCTCGAAGAGACCACCGTGGTGGCCGAATCGCGCACCAACAGCCTGATCGTCACCGGCAGCGCCGCGGCGCAGCAGCGCTTCGGCACCCTCATCACCGAGCTCGACGGCCCGCAGCGCCAGGTGAACATCCAGGTGCGCATCCAGGAGATCACCCGCTCGGCCTCGCTGAGCCTGGGCATCGACTGGGGTGCCGGCTTCGGCAACCTCAGCAGCCAGATCCTCTCGGGCGGCTTGAGCTTCATCTTCGACACCACCCAGGTGATCTCGAGTCTCAACGTGCTGGCCGTGCTCGACGCGCTCGAAAGCCAGGGCCTCACGCGCCGCGTGGACGACAGCAACATCACCGTCCTCGACGCCGGCACCGGCAGCATCCAGTCGGGCGGGACGCTCTTCATCACCCTGCCGGGCGCGAACACGAACATCGAGCGGACCATCCCCTACGGCGTGCAGATCGACGTCACGCCGCGCATCGCCGCCGACGGCCGCATCACGCTCGAGGTCGTCGCCAAGGTCGACGACCTGGTCTCCACCGCCACCGACCCGACCTTCCAGAACATCGCCACGCGCAACGTGAGCACCACCATCAGCGTGGAGGAGGGCCAGACGGTGCTGCTCGGCGGCCTGCTGCAGAACTCGCTGACGCTCTCGCGCCGGCAGATCCCGGTGCTCGGCAGCCTGCCCTTGATCGGCGACCTGTTCTCGCAGAACATCACCGACGAGAACAGCGTCGACCTGCTGCTGATCCTCACCGCCCAGATCATCGACTGACGCCCGCAAGGGCGCACGTCCAGGATCGCGGCCCGCCCTCACCAGGCGGGCCGCTCTCTTGCGCGCCTGCGGCGGCCCGCGCCAGGCGCGTGCTGGACGCTTCGCGGCAGCGTGATAGGCTCGGCCATGCTCAGGTACCTCTCGGCCGGCGAGTCGCACGGCCCCGCCCTCAGCGCCTTGCTCGACGGCGTCCCCGCCGGTCTGGCGCTGGTGGCCAGCGAGCACGTGGACCCCTGGCTGCGGCGCCGCCAGGGCGGCTACGGCCGCGGCCGCCGCCAGGCGATCGAGACCGATCACGCCCGCTTCCTCGGCGGGGTGCGCGCCGGCTTCAGCACCGGCGCACCCATCGCCATGCAGATCGAGAACCGCGATTGGCGCAACTGGAGCGCCATCATGGACCCCGAACCCGGCGGCGAGCCGCGCAAGCGCGCGCTCTCCGCCGCCCGCCCCGGCCACGCCGACTTGACGGGCGGCATCAAGTACGGCCACAAGGACCTGCGCGACGTGCTCGAGCGCGCCAGCGCCCGCGAGACGGCCGCGCGCGTGGCGGCCGGGGCCGTGGCCCTACGACTGCTCGAGGAGGCCGGGGTGAAGGCCTGTGCGCGCGTCGTGGCCATGGCCGGCCTCCCCTGCGACGGCGGCATGGACTGGGACCGCCTCGGCGACCTCGACGAGAGCCCCTTGCGGACCTTCGACCAGGGCGCCGAAGCCGCCATCATCGAACGCATCGACCAGGCCAAGCAGGCCGGCGACACGCTCGGCGGCGTGGTCGAGGCGCGCTTCCGCGGCCTGCCCGTGGGCCTGGGCTCCTACGTGCAATGGGACCGCAAGCTCGACGGCCGTCTGGCGCAGGCGGCCGTGTCGATCCCGGCCATCAAGGCCGTCGAGATCGGCGACGGCTGGTACGGCGCCGGCGTCCCCGGCTCGAGCGTGCACGACGCCATCTTCAAGGACGAGGCGCGCGGCTACCGGCGCGACACCAACCGCGCCGGCGGCCTCGAGGCGGGCATGACCACCGGCGAGGAGCTCGTGGTGCGCGCCGCGATGAAGCCGATCGCCACGCTGATGAAGCCGCTGCCGACGGTGGACGTGGTGACGCACGAGCCCGCCGACGCCGCCCGCGAGCGCTCGGACACCACCGCCGTGCCGGCCGCGTCGATCGTGGTGCTGGCGATGAGCGCCCTGGTGCTGGCCGACGCGCTGCTGGAGAAGTTCGGCGCCGACACCGTGCGTGAGATCCGGGAGCGCGTACGCGCGCACGAGGCGTGGACGAGCGCCTACTAGTCCCCGCGACCGGGCCGCGGCGGCATCACCTCGTCGACCGTCCGGTGAGCTGGGTGGCGATGGCGGGCTTCATGGGCGCCGGCAAGAGCCGCATCGGCTGGGAGCTCTCGCGCAGGCTGCAGCTCACCTTCATCGACACCGACCGGGTGATCGAGCGGGTGTCGTGCATGCGCATCAGCGAGATCTTCGAGCTCTACGGCGAGGCGGTCTTTCGCGACTACGAGACCGAGATCGTGCGCCGCTGCACGCGCCTCGACGACGTGGTGATCAGCACCGGGGGCGGCACCGTGGTGCGTCCCCAGAACCGCGCGCTGCTCAGCGCCCGCGGTCCCGTGGTGGTGCTGCAGGCCTCGCCCGAGACCATCTACAAGCGCACCCGCCGCAACCGCCGCCCGATGCTCGAGGTCGGTGACCCGGAGGAGCGCATCCGGGCGCTGATGGCCGAGCGCACGCCGTACTACGACGAGGTGGCCAGCGTCACCGTCTCGACCGACGGGCGCGACTCCGAGGACGTGGTCGACGAGATCGTCGCACAGCTCGAGGATTGGCGCGACACCCAGGACGAGCGCGACGGCGCCGGTGAGGACGCGTGAACGCACCCGTCTGCCACACCGTCACGGTGCCGTTGGAGCCGCCCTACCCGGTGCTGGTGGGGAGCGGGCTGCTGCCGGACCTTGCCGCGCTGCTCGGCGCCCACGGCGTGCTCCTGGAGCGCCAGGTGGCGCTGGTGAGCGACAGCACCGTGGCGCACCTGCACGCCCAGGACGTGGTGGCGGCGCTGGAGGATGCCGGCGCCGGCGTGACGCTGGTGGAGGTCGCCCCGGGCGAGGGCTCGA
>SLRS01000225.1 GCA_007130855.1 Trueperaceae bacterium
CGCTCGACCTTCCGCAACGCATGCTCGTGTGGGAGAACGAGGTCGGCGACGTCTTCGTCACCTGGCGAGACCCGACCGTGCTCGCCAGCGAGCACGGCTTGCAGCCGGACCAGGCACCGCTGCCGAACATCGCTGCCCTGCTCGAGGCGCTGGCCCAGACGGCGACCGGTACCCCGTGACTTGAGCTGACCCGCCACTTCGGGATATCTGCAGCGGGCTCGTTGGCGTAGGGCGGCAGCGCAATCGTCGCCACCAGGTTTCGTACTGACGCCGGCGTTGCTGGTGCCCAACGGCGCCTACGCGATCGACCGGCGCCTGGCCGCTGGACGTGCAGGCGCTCTTCTTCGGCGCGTTGCGCGCAGTCCGCGAACTGCTACCGCCCGCGCACGAGCTCCGGCAGCCGCTGACGAGGCGACTGGCAGTCCTTGCCAGGCACGTGCGCGCACGCACCTGGCTCGACGGAGAGCGGCCGGCGCGCACACGGCATCACCGTTCGCCAGGCGTCCGTCGAGAGCACTCAGACCGCGTGCCCGCACCCGGTCGGGCGCGCCGACGCATGCCACGCTTCACCCATGAGACTGGCCCAGCACATGATCGGACTCGCTCGCCGCCCGATGGCCGAGCGCCACGCGCGCGGCAAGGACGTCGCGCAGCTCGCCGCCGAGCTCGAGGCGTCGGGCCACGTCATGGACGATCGCCTCGCGAGCGCTTCGGACACGCCCGCCAACCGCGACGCGATCGCCCACTGGGTGGGGATCGAGCGCTGGGGCCAGCGCCGCCTGCGCGTCGCGCTCGGCGAGGCGCTCCTCGACGACGGCCACCACCCCTACCGGCCCGACGAGGCCGACGGCGTCGAAGCGCTGCGCCGGGCGTTCGCCCAGACACGCGCCGAGACCCTTGCACTCGCCCGCGAGTTGTGCGCGGCGGGCATCGATCCGTCCACCACCGTGCGGCACAACGACCTCGGCGAACTCACCGTCGGCGGATGGCTGGCGTATCTGCTCCAGCACCCCGAGCAGGAGGCGCGTGCGCGACTGCGCGGCTGAACATGTTCGCTCGGGCCGCCGAGCTGGGGGCGCTCACCTCGCTGGGCCGCCGCGACGCCGGATGGCGAAGTGCAACCAGGCCAGCGCCAGCAGCGCGGCGGTGGTCCACAGGGCCGTCCGGTAGGCAGTGAGCGGCGGCTCGGCCGGGTCGGCGCCGAGCGCGGCGCTCACGCTCGCGACCACCCACCCGAGCCCCATCTGCATGAGTGCGCTACCGCCGATGCCGAAGGCGTTGATCGCCGTGACGGCGCGCCCGGCGGCGCCTGGGAACAGGGCGCGCGCGCCGTCGTAGCCGAGCACCTGCAGGCCCGCACCGAGTCCGAACACGGCCCAAGCGACGCCGAGCGCCGTGACCGAGGCCGACGGCGGCCATAGCGCCAGGACCACGACGGCCGCCAACGACACCAGCGCGCCGCCGCCCATGGCGCGGCGTCGGCCGAAGCGCTCGGCCGCCGGCCCGGCGATCAGGAAGCCGACGGTGGCCGACAGCCCGAGGACCAGCAGCAGCCGGGCCGCGCGGCCGACCTCGAGACCGAGTCCGTCGATCAGGAAGGGTCCTCCCCACAGGCCCTGATGCCCGTAGAGCGCCCCGGCCATGGCGAACTGCAGCAGCGCCAGGCGCCAGAAGTCACGGTTGGCGAAGATCGTGCGGAAGGTGACCGCGGGCACGGCCGCCGCGACGGTCGCGGGTGCGGCCGTTCGCGCACGGCCCTCCGCCGCACGGTCCCGTGCCGGCGCCGCCCGCACCACGACGGTCAGCAGCACCGCGACGACGGCGGTCACGATGCCCGCCGCCACGAAGACGCCGCGCCAGCCGATGCCCTCGGCGAGCGCGGCGAGCGGGGTGGTGGCGCCGAGCGCGCCGAGGCTGCCGAGGCCGACGAAGACGCCCGCCATCGTTGCGAAGTGGCGCGGCGCGAACCAGGCGGCGAAGGCCTTCAGTGCGCCCATCAGGACGCCAGCCATGCCGAGCCCGATCATGGCGCGCCCGAGCGCGAGGCCTGCGAAACCCTCGGCGGCGGCCGTCACCAAGCTGCCGGTGGCGGCGATCAGCATGAGACCCGCGGGCACCCAGCGCGGCCCCCAGCGGTCGAGGGCGGCACCCAGCGGCAACTGGGCCGCGGCGAAGACCAGGAAGAAGAGGCTGGTCATGAACCCGAGCTGCTCGGGCCCGAGGCCCGCGTCGCGCTGCAGATCGCCGGCCAGCACGGCGTTGGTGCTGCGGAAGAAATAGCTGAGGAGGTAGGCGGCGAGGAACGTCAGGACGAGGGCGGTGCGCCGACTCACGCGGCGGACGCTACCACGGCTTCGGCAGCCGTCCTGGCACGCCTCCTGGTCCGGCTCCCGTGGCAGCCGAGGTCCAGGTTCCAACGCCTGCGATGGGGGCGTTCCGAAGCGCACGGAAGCCTTCGTCGCCACGGTGGTAGTGTGGCGCCTTCATCCGTCGAGAGCAGCTCGCCTGTGTCTTGCTGCCAGGGCGGTCTCCGTCCCCGACCCTGGGCTCGGTGGCCGAAGGATGCTGACGCAACGCCTCACCGAGGGGACCTGCCATGGAACCAGAGCACGCCGTGACCGACACCGCCGCTGCCAGCACGGTCGAGCCGTTCGACCCGTTCGCCCCCGGTTTCGCAGCCGATCCGTACCCCTCCTACGCCCGCTATCGCCGCCTCGACCCGGTCCACTCCGGCCGGCCGGCCGCTCCCGGTGCTCCCTCGAGCTGGTATCTCTTCCGCCACGACGACGTCACGGCTGCGCTCAGGGACGAGCGCTTCGTGCGTGAGGCAGCGACTGCATTGCCCGAACTCGCGCGCCCGCCGCTGCCCGACCCGTACCGACCGTTCTGGGAGATGGCCTCGAAATGGATCTTGTTCCGCGATCCGCCCGATCACACGCGGCTTCGTGGGCTCGTCTCGAAGGCATTCACCCCACGGGTGGTGCAGGCGCTGGCGCCTCGCATCGAGGGGATAGCGGAGGACCTGCTCGACCAGGTCGCTCCGCACGGGGCGCTCGACCTGATCGCCGACTACGCCTTCCCGTTGCCGGTCATCGTGATCGCCGAGTTGCTCGGGGTGCCGCACCAGGACAGGATGCGCTTCAAGGCGTGGGGCGCCGCGATGGGCGCAGCCATCGACCTCCGCACCTCGCCTGAGGTCTACGGGCGTGCGAGCGAGGCGACGCTGGAGGTGACCGGCTATCTGCGAGGGATCGTCGCCGCACGCCGCGTCGAGCCGCGCGACGACCTGGTCAGCGCGCTCATCGCCGCCGAGACGGACGGAGGCTCCCTCGACGAGGACGAGCTCATCGCCATGTGCGTCCTCCTGTTGGTAGCCGGGCACGAGACGACCGTCCACCTGATCGGCAACGGGATCCTCGCCCTGCTGCGGCACCCCGACCAGCTCGAACGCATGCGGACGCACCCGGGCGTGACCGAAGCGGCGGTCGAGGAGCTGCTGCGCTTCGATACACCCGTGCAAGCGACCTTCCGGTTCGTCAGCGGAGACGTCGAGCTGCGCGGCCGCACCATCAGGCGCGGTCAGCAGGTCGGCCTCATGCTCGCCTCGGCCAACCGCGATCCGGAGCAGTTCACGGATCCGGAGCGTCTCGACGTGATGCGCTCCGCGGGTCGACACGCGTCGTTCGGCATGGGCATCCACTACTGCCTGGGCGCGCCACTCGCGCGACTCGAGGCCCGGCTGGCGTTCGAGACGCTGTTGCGGCGCCTGCCCGACCTCCGCCTCCAGGACGAGCCGCTCCGGTGGCGCGAGAGCATCGCGCTTCGCGGGCTCGAGCGCTTGCCGCTACGGTGCTGAGCTCCGGCTGATGCGCGCCGCTGCCGACATCCCGAGACCGCGTCAGCGTCAGCGGGGGTGCACCACCGGGATGCAGGTACAGAAGCCCGGGAAGCACACCGGGATGCACGTGACGGTGCTGAGCGTGCCCACGCTCGTCTGGGCCGTGCCGGTCGCTGGGTCCAGCGTCGGATTCTCGACCACCGCACCGCCCAAGGTGAGTGCACCTCGTTGCTCCGCGTTGTTCAGGATGATCCAACCACCGACGTAGTGGTCGACGCCGATCGCGAGGGCGCCGGTCGCCGGCGCGCCGACCGGGTGTTCCGCGCGGTACAGGCCGGCGTCGCCGACGGCGCGCACGGCCGTGAACGGCCGAGGCGTACCATCTGCGAGGGTGACCTCGCCGGACAAGGCATCGTCACCGAGGGAGAACGCAACCTCAGCATCCGCGGTCGTCAGTGTCACCGACTCGCCGTCGTCAGCGTCGATGAGCCAGGTGGCTACCTCGGCTCCGTCACAGAGATACGCGACGTATGCACGCCCGATCTCAGCCGATTCGAGCTCGGCTGCCACGACAGCGAGGAACAGATCGTCGCCGACGTCGGCCACGAAGGTCGAGGCCGAAACGACGTCGACCTCCGTCGGTGCATCACCCTGCGCCGGCGTTGCGCACGCTACGAGCGCTGCCGCGAAGATGAGCGCGGAACCCCGGGCGATTAAGGAAACGAGATGGCGTGGCATGGTCATCCTCCCTGTCCTCCACATGGCGTTCACGTCCGAACGGGTTCACAAGATGCCAGCACACCCACTAACGAACCACTACCAACGGCCGTGGCCCCGCGGAGCTGGAGGTCGCGGCTCGTGACGAGCATGCCGACTCGATCCGCAGGCCCGCAACGTGCCGGGAACGATCCCCGGCGACCGATCGTTGGCGCCTCGTTAGGGCGGCCTGCGCCATGGTGGCGCTGAGGAGGTGTGGACGCCGAAGCGTTTCCGACGATGCCTGCCCGCGCGGCCGGTCGCCTGCGCCGTCGCGGGTGCCCTCGGTCTTTCGCGTAGTACCACGAGCGCGCGAAGCTCCGAGCAAACTCACGACCTGGCCACCGAACGACCCTCGCTGGTTGTGAAGGAGGGCTCCATGCATGGCACGATGCGCGTCTCGTTGACATTCGCCCTGTTCGCCCTGCTCCTCGTCGGATGTCAGACCGACCCGATCGAGACCAGGCCTTTCGAGATGACGTCGCACGACGTCACGATGGACTGGGGCATCACGATCTTCCAGGAGGAGCCCTGCAGCGGCAACCGGATCGCCGGGGGCGCGATCAGTGGTACCACCACCATCGCCGGCCTCGGTGTGCTCGCGGTCGGCATGTCCTCGGCATGGGACGTCGGCAATCTACTGACAGACGACGAGAGACAGTACGAGCCCACCAGCCCGGCCGCGCCGCCCGACGGACCCGTTGCCCCCGTCATGGGCCCCGCGGACTACCCAGTCGGCTTCCAGTTCGATCCGTTCGCCGACGCCTGCCTGGAGGCGGGTGCGATCGCCGTCAGCGCGACCGGCGAGGTGGTGTTCACGGCCGCCGACGGCGACCGGCTCACCGGACGGGTCGCTGGCGGTGAGACCCATCGGCTCGATTTCGTAGCCGAGGGCGACGGCATCGAGACCTATGCGGAGGTGGAGTTCACCGGCGGAACCGGCCGCTTCAGCGGCGCGACCGGCTCCTTCGTCGTGCACACCATCTTCCGGTTCGACTTCGCCACAGCGGCCTTCGTGCTCGATCGCGCAGAGGTGTTGCCCGGCGGCACGGTCCGGTACTGACCGTTCGCTCGCCGTCTATATCCGCTCACCCCCATCGGTCGCGGGTGTGTTGCCTGCAAGGGTCACCTGGTTCCTGATCCGTTGCCGGCTCTCCCTCCCGCCTTCGCCTTCCGGAAAGGATGTGTCATGAAGAAGCTCCAGATCTGCGCTCCCACGCTCGTCATCGTCTTCCTCCTGCTCGGTGGTGCTCTGGCTGCGGATGCCGACGTCCTGGCGATCGAGTCCCTGGGCGAGCGGTATACGGTGGCCCAAGCCGAACGAGACGTAGAGGCATTGACAGCGCTCTACACCGACGATGCGATCTTGTTCAACGCCGTTGGCCAGGTGCTCGAGGGACGAGAGGCGCTGATCGCCTATTGGCAGGCGGGGTTCGACGGTCCGCCACAACACGTCGACATCGACTCAAGGGAGACGGTCGTGTACAACGACACCGGCCATGCCACCGGTACGTATGTGGTGACCGACGACGAGGACCAAGTGATCGTGCAAGGCTATTACATGGCGATCTTGCACCGCGTCGATGGGCAGTGGCTGATCCACCGGCACATCAACAACATGGTCCTGCCTGAGCCGCCCCTGCCGGACGACGAACACGAGGGCGCGTAGCAACCACCGTCCGCTGCTCCGCAGGATCGGGGGCAGGATGCGGGTCCGGAGTCCCCACGGGCGGGAGCCTGCGCTCCCGCCACTTCGTCTCACCTCCGACCCTCGACGAGCCAGGTCAGGCTGGCGCTGGCCCCGGGGATGACCGTGCCTGCTCGGTCGCGTCAACGACCAGGGAGACCCCCACGACTACGGGTTCGTGCCAAAGACGATCTGCGTCGAGCCACTCGCGAAGTACAGGTTGATCACCCAGGGACGCTGGTAGTTCGGCAGGCCGATGTGGAAGTCGAGCACGACTGAGCCGTAGACCTCCCCCAAGTCGCCCCTGAAGTCGCTCATCCTGAAGGAATGAAGACGCTCGTCAGATGCGTACCGATTCCGATACGAGAAGTCCGTCGCCGAAACGCGGCCGCTTCCAGCTGCGGCGGTTGCGCGGCAGCGCACCACGATATCGGACCGGAACTGGCGCTCGAGTTGCACCTGCTCCAGGGCATCGAGGCGTCGCATGGCATCCACGCAGACGACCTCGATCACACTCATCCCACCCGGGCCGATCTTGAGCATAGGAGTCTGAGCGAAAGCGACACCGACTACAGCTGACAGCGCAACGAGCAGCAGCAACCGCATCACGACCTCCTGTCGACACGCTCAGCATATACGGAGCGCACTGGCCCGGGCGGCACTCCCGCTCAGATCGGCGCCAGCGTTCCCGTCCAGATCATCCAGCAGAGCGCCGACTTGGCGGCCAGGCTGAGGATGATGTAGGCGCGCTCGCCATAGAGGTAGTCGCGCCACGGTCCGATCTTCTTGTACTGCAGCACCATGTTGACGGCGAAGACGTTGAAGAAGACGAAGAGCGTCGGGATGATGACGTAGACGAAGGCGGGCGGGCCCTCTCCGCCGCCGGCGTTCACGGCGCCGTAGAAGTACAGGAAGATCACGATCCAGGGCACGATGCCGGCGATACAGCCGTAGATGAAGGCCGTCCAATCGACACGCTTCGTGTAGTAGTTGTGGTACTCCATCATGATCCCGAACAGGTTCATAGTTGCATTCAGGGTGAAGATGAGCAGGATGGCGCCCAGGTCCCACAGCCCGACCAGCATGCCGATCAACACGATCATGACCGACGAACTGAGGGCGTACTCGTAGAAGCGCACGGGATTCATGCCGCGGCGCAGGTCGCGGGCGTAACGCTCGAACCCGATCGTCGCCAGGTACCCGTGTGCGACCGCGGAGATCAGCAAGAACGACGCGACAGCGGGGCCGAAGCGGAGCTCGAACAAGAGTTGCGGGTCCGTGGAGAGCGTGAAGGTCTCGACGTCGAAGCTGAGGAAGTTCGTGAAGATCGGGTAGGTGGTGTCGTTGCTGACGAGGATCATGAAGACGCCCTGCACGAGGTGCAAGAGGCCCATGATGCCGTTGAAGCGGCGCAGACGCCTCAACTTGTCAGGTGAAACCGCGACGCGGTCGATCGTTGCCGTGGTCACGCTCTGGCTCCGTCCCGGGCGCCGTGGAAGGAGGTGGTCCCCCATGCGCTGCGCCCTATGCTATGGCTGACGCCCAGCCAACACTGGACGCAGGGCCACGCTCTTCACGAGCAACCCCAGCACCTGCACGGGGATGGTGCGCCCTAGCGGCGGCACTCTCATGCACGCAGCATGCGGCGGTAGCCGCGCCTCGTCTGTAGCGATCTTCACGAGGTACCTTGGTGCATGGCTTCGCCTACGCACAGCGCTCGCCATGAACTCGTCGCACGCTACGATCGCCTCGACCGCTGGATCTCGACGCACATGGCCCGATGGGGCAGCATCTTGCTCCGGATCACGCTGGGCATCGTGTTCATCTGGTTCGGGCTGCTCAAGCCGCTCGGCCTCTCGCCTGCCGAGCCGCTGGTGCTCGCGACGGTCGGGTGGATGCCGCTCTTCGACGCGTACACCTGGCTCGCCGTGATCGGCTGGTGGGAGGTCGCGATCGGGGTGACCTTCCTGTTCCGGAGCACGCTCAGGATCGCGATCGCGCTCCTGTTCCTGCAGATGGTCGGAGCGTTCATGCCACTGGTGATCCTCAGCGAGATTACGTTCCAGAGCGGCCGGGTGCCCTACGCACCGACCATGGAGGGGCAGTACATCATCAAGAACCTGGTGATCATCGCCGCGGCCCTGGCGGTGGGGGGTACGGTGCGCGCTCGGCGGCGCCCGGGCTGATCGAAAGCCGCTCGCATGCCGGTGACCGAGCCACTGGCCGCGGTGCTGCGCATCGGACGGCTGGCGCGTCGCCATGTGGTACCCGCCTGCCCAGTTGGTACCTCGCGGTGATCGGTACCGATCCGGCCTATCGCGGCCAGGGCGTCGCCAGGCGCCTGCTCGACCGGACCCTCGAGCGCTGCGACGTCGAGGGCCTCCCCGCCTGGCTCGAGACCACGGAGCACTCGAACGTGCCGCTCTACGAGCGTTTCGGCTTCGAGACCGTCGCGGCCAGCGTCCCCGGCAGCATCCTCCCGGGCCTCTGGGTGATGCGCAGGAACCGCGTATCCGGTCCTGAGCGTCGCTAGCGTCGCGTCAGCGCACCGCGGCCTCGGCGTTCGCCGCCGTGATACCGGGCGCCGCGGTCTCGGCCATCAGCTCGTACACGCTGGGGCGACAGCGGTGGCGTTCACCGCTAGGCTGGTCGTGGTGGCACCGATGCGCCGATGCCGACGCTCCAGCGCTCCACAGCGCACGATCGCGCTCGCAGTGGGCGCACTCCTCGTCGCTCTGGTCGCGTGGACCGCGTTCGCCGCGGAGCTGGACCCGGCTCCGCTCGCCTTCCGCGACACCTACGCGCGACCCGAGGCGATCGTCGACGTCGCCTGGCTGGCCGCGCGCACAGGCGATCCGCACCTGCGCATCGTCGACGCGCGGATGCCCTTCGAGCGCGCGCTGTACGAGGCAGGCCACATCCCGGGCGCCGTGTTCGTGAACATGTTCGAGGACATCTGGCCTGTGGCCGAGATCATGCCCTCGGCGGCCTTCGCGGCGGCGATGGGCCGGCTCGGGATCGGCAACGACGCGACGGTCGTGATCTACGACACCGACGGCGGTACTTGGGCCGCGCGGCTCTGGTGGGCGCTGCGGCTGCACGGTCACGACGACGTCAGGATGCTGAGCGGCGGCTTGCGGCAGTGGCTCCGCGCTGGTCAGCCGCTCGCGAACGAGCCGCCGGAGATCGCGGCAGCCGAGTTCCACGTGAGCACCGAGCCGCGCTGGCTGGCGTCCACGGACGACGTACGCGCAGCGATCGGCGATCCGGAGGTCGCGCTCGTCGACGCGCTGCCCTGGCCCCACTACGCCGGCGAAGTGATCGCCTACGGGCGACCCGGCCACATCCCGACCGCGCTCAACCTACCGGCCCCGGACACCGTCGACGTGCTGTCGCTCGAGGTCCTCTCGCCCCAGGCCCTGTCGCGGATGATCGGGCGGCTCGGGCTCGATCCCGACCGCCGGACCATCGTCTACTGCGGCGGCGGCTACTACGCGGCACACATCGTCTTCGTCCTGCACCTCATGGGCTTCGACGACGTGGCGCTCTACGACGGCTCGCTGGTGGTGTGGGCCAGCGACCCGGACAACCCGCTCGAGACCGTGCCCTGACGAGCCCTTGCGTCGCGCGATACCACCACGGGAGGGAAGCGATGCCACCGATGAACGAACCTGACAGCGACCTCGAAGCTGCGATCCGCAACGTCGCGCTCCCGTTTCGCGACGGGCGCGATCTCGACGCGCTCCTCGAGCGCGTCCGCGACGCCCGAGTGGTGATGCTGGGCGAGGCGAGCCACGGCACGTCCGAGTACTACAGCTGGCGTAGCCGGATCACGCAGCGGCTCGTACGCGAGCAGGGCTTCTCGTTCGTCGCGGTCGAGGGCGACTGGCCCGACTGCTACGTCGTGAACCGGCACGTGAAGGGGTATGCGGATGCCCGCTGGCGCCGAGCGCTACTACCGTGCCATGGTGGGAGCGGGCCCCGAGTCGTGGAACATCCGCGACCGGCACATGGACGAGACCTTGGATGCGCTGCTGCACCATCACGGGCCGGACGCCAAGGCGGTGGTCTGGGAACACAACACCCATATCGGCGACGCCCGGGCGACGGACATGGCCGCTGCCGGGATGGTGAACCTCGGACAACTCGCCCGGGAGCGTTGCGGCCGTGAGGCCGTGGTGCTGGTCGGCTTCGGCAGCCACCGCGGCAGCGTGATCGCGGGACGTTCGTGGGGAGCACCGATGGAGACGATGACGGTACCGCGGGCCCAGGCCGGATCGTGGGAGGACGTGCTGCACCGGTCGCTCGACGGCGACGCCCTGCTGCTGACCGATCGACTGCTCGAGGCCGCTGCGCGGCCCCGAGGGCAGCGGGCGATCGGCGTCGTCTACGATCCGGGCGCCGAGCGCTACGGCAACTACGTGCCGACACGGCTACCCGAACGCTACGACGCACTGGTCCACCTCGACCAGACGCAGGCGCTCCATCCGCTGCACGTCGAGCCCCGCGAGGCGGGTCCGCCCGCCACCTATCCGTGGGGCCTCTGACGGCGCCGCATCCCACTATCGGCCGAGCCCTACGGTAGGATCGTGGCTCCGCGACCTGCGGCATCGTCGCCGTTGGCGTGGGCACACCACCATGGGAGGTCACCCAGACATGCGCATCCGGCACCTCGCGCTCGCACTGCTCGGCGTGTTCCTGGTCACGGGAGGCGTCGCGCTCGCGCAGACGCGGCTCGTGGTCGCGACCGTCGCGGAGGCATCAGGTCTCGATCCGCGGCTCGTCACCGATGTGTACTCGTACCAGCGCATCTACACGATGATGGAACCGATGATCGTGTTCGAGAAGGACCTCGGCTATCGGCCGCGCCTGGCTACCGATTGGTCGTTCAGCGAAGACGGGTCGGTCATCACCTTCGAGCTGCGCGAAGGCGTGACCTTCCACCACGGCAAGCCCCTCACGGCCGAGGACGTGAAGTACACGATCGACTGGGTCCGGGACGAGGACAACCCGAGTCTGATCCGGAACCTGTACGTCAACATCAGCGACGTCGAGGTGGTCGACGATCTCACGGTACGCATCACCGTCGATCCGACGAACGTCTGGATCATGAATGCGCTGGCTCGGCTCCACATCCTGCCCGCCGACATCGGCGACACCAACGACTGGAACACGAACCCGATCGGGACGGGTCCGTTCCGGTTCGTCGAGTGGGTGCGCGACGACCGCATGGTCATCGAGGCCTTCGAGGACTACTGGGGCGAGCGGGCCAACGTCGACGAGGTCGTCTTCCGCCCCATCACGGAGGACGGCACGCGCTTGCTGTCGTTCGAAGCCGGCGAGCTCGACCTCTTCCACGGCCAGGTGACCCCGGCCGAGGTGCCGCGCCTCGAGGACACGCCAGGCATCTCCGTTTCGCGTGCCACCGGCCTCGGCCACGCCTACCTCGGCTTCAACTTCCGGAACGAGACCGTGGCGATCGATGCCGTGCGCCAGGCACTGGCCCATCTGATTCCGAGCGAGGCGATCGTGGCACGCGTGCTCAATGGCATCGGCACGCTCGGCGTGGGGCCGATCACGCCGGACTCGATCTACTTCGCCGAGGACATCCCGCGCTACCCGTACGACCCCGAGCGCGCCCGTGCGCTGCTCGCCGAGGCTGGGCTGGAGGACGGGTTCTCCGTTCGACTGCACACCAACGAGAACCCGGTGCGCATCCAGATCGCCGAGATCCTCCAGTTCGAGGCCGCCCAGGTCGGTATCGACATCGACGTGTCGATCGAGGAGTTCGGAGCGTTCATCGACCGCATCCTCGGCCCCGACGCCGACTTCGACCTCTACATCCTCGGCTGGAGTGGCAACGTCGACCCGGACTACGCCACCTACGGGCTCTTCAAGACCGGTGGCGACAACAACTACATCGGCTATGGCAATCCCGAGGTCGACGTGCTGCTCGATCTCGGGCGGACGCTGCCGCCGGGGTCTCCCGAGTCGATCGCCAACTACCAGGCGATCCAGCGGCTGCTGATGACCGACGTACCGTTCGCCTTCATCAACAACTCCGAGGAGATCGGCGTGGTGCACGACTGGATCGACGGCTGGAGCGTGCATCCGTACGCCTCCGCCACCTTCCAGGATCTGCACCTGGTCACCAAGCAGCGCTAGCGCGAACACCTGAACGCCACGGCAGTGAGGGCGGGGGGAGCACCACCCCCGCCCTCACTGCGGCCGGCACGGGCGGCCGCCGGTACTCCGCCAGGGCCGAGCAGCAACCGGTACGATGAAGCCCATGGACCGGGCTGCCGCCGACGCCGTCCCGCACGACCTCGCGCCTGACGCGCCGGCCGCCACGGATCCCGCCGAGCGTTTTCCCTTCACGAAGTTCCTGCCGCCGGTGGTCGACACGGACGTCGCCGGCCAGCTCGTGCGGCGCCTCGCGCAGGCACTGCGCGACCACCGTGTGGTGCTCGTGCGCGCGCCGGCGGGTTCGGGCAAGACGACGCTCCTGGCCGCGTGGGCGGCAGCGGCGCACGAGCGCGTGGCGTGGCTGCGCGTCGACGCGGGCGACATCGACGCCGACATCCTCGCTGCGGCGCTGCACGCCGCGGTCCTCCGCGTCGTGCCGTCGCTCGGCCGGCGCGTACCGGGGCTGCTTGCTGGCCGAGGCACGGCCAGGGATCCTCGCGCGCTCGCGACGGCCCTCGTCAACGACCTGGCCGGCACCGGCGGCCTCGTGCTCGCCCTCGACGATCTCCACGCCATGGGCCCCGGCGCGACGTCGTTCCTGGCGCAGCTGGTCGACGTCCTACCACCGCACGTCGGCATGCTCGCCGCGAGCCGCTCGGCGCCGCCGCTGCCGGTCGCCCGCCTCCGCGTACGGGGCGAGCTCGGTGAACTCGGCGCAGCTGACCTCCGGCTCGACCTGGACGACGTCCGCCGCGTCCTGGCGCGTCAGGGACTCAGCGACGACGCCACCGCGGCGCGCGTCCTGGACCTGAGCGGCGGCTGGGCCGCCGCGGTCCGCTTGGCCACACGAGCCCTGCCGGTCGCCGCCGAAGCCCACGAGGTCGAAGGCGAGCCGAACGACCGCGTCCGCGCCGAACTGTGGGACTACCTCGCCGAGGAAGTGCTGCGCGAACAGCCGACCGACCTGCGCCGCTTCCTGCTCGAGACGTCGCTCCTGGACGAACTCCGGGCCGACGTCTGCGCTGCCGTCACGGGCCGCGCCGACGCCGCCGACGTCCTCGCCGAACTCGAGGCGCGCGACCTGTTCGTCGCCCGCTTCAGGCGCCCGGACGGCGATGCGTGGCGCTACCACGACCTGTTCGCCGACTTCCTGCGTGATCGGCTCCGACGCGAGCGCGGCCCCGCGGAGGTCGCCGACCTGCACCGGCGCGCTGCCGCTGCGCTGCCGACGCTCGGGGCATTGCCGCACCTGTTCGCAGCGGGTGCGTTGGAGGCGGCGGCGGAGCGCATCGTCGAGATCATGTTCACCAGCTTCGACAGCTCCATGCTGCCCCACCTGATGCCGTGGCTCGAACGGCTGCCGCACGAGGTCGTGTCCGCCGACCCGAGGCTGGCCATGCTGCGTGCCTGGCACGCCGACATCATGGGCCGCAGCGGCGAGGCGCGCGCGCTGGTCGAGCCCACGTGGCGACGCCTGGTCGCCCATGGACGCGACGACGAGGCGATCGATCTCGGCCTCCAGCTCGTCGGCTCGCTCCTGGCACTCGGCGACATGGAGGCCTGCGACGAGGTGCTGCGCCACCTCGAGGGGCGCGAACTCGACCCGGCGCGGCGCGTGGTCGTCCTCGCGAGCCGCGTCTGGCGCGAGTGGAACCGACGCGACGCAGCGGCGATGAGCGCCTTGCTCGAGGAGGCGCTCGAGCTGGCGCTGCACGACGGCGCTGGCGCGGCCGCGAACGTGCTCGCGATGGGCCTCACGTCGCCGCTGCTGTTCGTCGCTCCAGGCGTCGCCTCGCTCCTCGAACGCACCCAGCGGCTCGACGCGCGACTCGCGCCCCACGACGAGACAGCGCGTCTCCAACTGCGCACGTTCCGCGCCGCCGCCTCGTTGCTCGCCCTCGACGTCTCCGGTGCCGAGGCCGAGCTGCGCGCGGTCCTCGCCGCCTCCGAGGCCGTCGGCCGCCTCGCCTGGACCCATCAGGACGCCGAGGCGCTGCTGCTGACACCGATGCTGGTGCGGGGCGAACGCGCTGCGGTCCTCGCAACGGTGGACGCCGCCGCCGAAGCGAGGTCGGTGTCGCCCATCTACGATCGCTGGTGGCCGGCGTACGCGTACCAGGCGCTGCGGGCGGCGTCGCCAGGGCGCGACGCACGCGCCCTGCGGGCGCTGACGGCGCGCTACCTCCCGGACGACCTCCTCGACTGCGCGCCGAGCGACGCCATCGTGCGGGGCATGGCCGAGGCCTGGCTCGCCGTCGCCAAGGGCTCCGCACCCGACGGCCGCGAGCCGCTCGCCGCACTCACCGCCGCCGAGGAGGTCCAGAGGGCGACGCGGGCCTGGCTCGGTCACGGCCTCCCAGGACTCGAACGCGGCTCGCTGCTCCTCGAGGCAGGGCGGGCCACCGCCGCGGTCGACGCCGCCGAGGCGACGCTTCAAGCCGCGGCACGCTACGGCGCCGGCATCCTGCTGACCGACGTCGAGGCCCACCGACCGCTCCTCGCGCGCTGCGCCGCGGTCGGGCTCCACGCCGACCTGATCGACGCCGTGATCGCAGCCGTCGACGCCGCCGGAGCGCTCACGACGACACGGGCCATCCCGGATTCCGGGGAGACGCTCACCGCGCGCGAGGTCGACGTCCTGCGGCTCGTGGCGCGCGGCCTGACCAACCGCGACGTCGCCGCGGAGCTCGGCATCGCGGAGGCGACCGTGAAGACGCACCTGACCCGCGTCCTGGGCAAGCTCGGCGCGACGTCGCGCACGCACGCCGTCGCCCGCGCCCGCGAACTGCGCCTGCTCTGATTTGAGCGACCGGACGACGACCCGACGTCGTGCGCCTGAGCCTAGCGGAGGACGTCGATCGCGTGACCGGGAGCACTCATGTCGAGCAGCGCATCGAGCGACTCCTGGTACGTCCGCAGCGAGCGATCGGGTCCGAAGCGCGAGATCGCTGGCATGAGCAGCCGGTCGCGCAACGTACGCCAGGCGGCGTCCGATCGCTCCGAGATCCTCCCGAGCCGGTCCGACTGGTCCTGCACCCACCGGACGGCGGGCCGCCGCCGGGCGTCGTACGACACGAGCGCCGACTCCACGTCATCGGCGTCGCGCAGCGCGCCCAGGAGCACCGCGGCGTCGACGAGCGCGCTGTTGGCTCCCTGGCCGAGGTTCGGCGCCATCGCGTGCGCAGCGTCGCCGAGGAGGGCGACGCGGCCGTCCACGAAGCGTTCGCAGTCGACGC
>SLRS01000094.1 GCA_007130855.1 Trueperaceae bacterium
GACGTGGATCACGCTGCGGCCGGGGGCGGCCGCCGTGCGGGCGGCGCGAAGCGCCTCCAGGGCGCCGGCATCCTCGGGCCTGACGCCGGTCGCGGCCGCTACGCGGACACCCTCCGGCTCGTCGAGCACGACGAGCGCGGCCGCCGCCGGCACCACCCGTAGCGCCTCGTCGAGCACCCGTTGCGGCAGCCGCTCGGGGTCGAGGCCCGCGGCGAGCACCTCGCCCAGGCGGTACGCCAGGTGCACCTCACGGTAGCGCTCGAGCGTCTCGGCCGCCAGTTCGCGCCGCAGCGCTCCGCCGGCGAGGGCCAGCTCCAGCGCGGCCACCAGCGCGCCCGCGGCGCGCTCGCGCTGGGTATGGCCGGCGTCGTCGAGCGCCACGGGAACGCCGGCGCCACCACGCAACTCGACGGTCCCCACGGCCGCTGGCCCGAGCCGCAAGGACCTCTGCCAGACGTCGCCACCGGCGCCAGCACCGGCGTCGCCACCGGCGCCGGCCGCACGATCCTCGCCGTGCTCGGCCACGAGCATCCCGTCGCGGTCGAGGACGCGCAACACCCCACCTGGGAACAGCGGCGCGAAGGCCCGCAGCAACGCGACGGCATCGCGTCTCGGGAGCAGCCGCCGCAGCGACGGGGCGCCGTTCGGCACGGGCGTCACGACCAGATCACCACCGCGGCGTCGCGCAGCTGCGGATGGCGCTCGCTCGGAGCCACGCCGTCGTCGGGCCCGGCAGCGCTGCGACTGAGCACCACCACGGCCACGCTCTCCAGGGCGCTGACGTCCGCCATCGAGGGCACGCGCGAGACCCTGTAGCCGGCGCGTCCGAGCGCCGCTTCGGCGCGCAACGCCAGCGACCGCTCGCCAGCGGAGTCGCCCTCGTCTTCGACCAAGGCGACGTGCGTGCCGGCGTGGCCACCCGCGGGCGGACCTTGGGGCCCCAGCAGCGCTGCTACCTCGACCAGCAGGGCCGACACGTCCACGGGTTTGGTGAGGTAGCGATCGATGCCGAGGCGGTACCCGCTCGGCGCCTCTTCCACCACGCTCAGCATCACGATCGGGAGCGCCCTGGTGGCGCGATCGCGCTTGAGGATCGCGACCACCTCGAAGCCTGAGCGCTTCGGCATCATCAGGTCGAGCACCAGCAAGTCGGGCCGTTCCGCGCGCACCAGCGCCAGTGCCGCTTCGCCGTCGCTCGCCTCGAGGACCCGGTGGCCCGCCTCTTCGAGCGCCTCGCGCAGCAGCGTGCGCACGTGCGGGTCGTCGTCGGCCACGAGCACCGTGGCGGTGGCCGGGCGGACCTCGGCTTCTCCCCGCCCGAGCGCTGCAGCCAGCACGGCCTCGACATGCCGCCGCAGTTGCACGGTCGCCTCCAACGCGAGCACCGACGCGCCCAAGGCGGTGCCATCGCGGTCCGCCGGCGGCGCGGCGGGCACGGCGAAGGCGAAGGTCGAGCCTTCGCCAAGCGCGCTCTCGAGCCACAGCCGACCACCATGGTGCTCGATGATCTGCTTGCAGATCGGCAGGCCGAGGCCGGTGCCCTGGGGCTTCTCGGTGAGGGTGTCGCCCACCTGACGGAACTGCTCGAACACCGTGGCGTGGTCCTCGCGGGCGATGCCGACGCCCTCGTCGCGCACGCTGACCAGCGCCTCCATGCCGGCGCGCTCGAGGCGCACGAGCACCTCGCCCGCGGGCGTGAACTTCACGGCGTTGGAGATCAGGTTGATCACCACCTGGACCAACCGATCGCGATCCGCGATCACGTCCGGGACGTCGTGTTGGGACTCCAACCGGACGCGCACGCGGGGGCTGGCGTCGAGCAGTCCGCGGGTGGCCTCGAGCGCCTGCTCGACCACCGTCAGCGGCGCCACGCGCTCCATGTGCCAATCGACCTTGCCCGCCTCGATCTTGGCCAGGTCGAGGACGTTGTTGATCAGCGTGGTCAGGCGCCTGCTCTCGCGCCCGATGATGGCGGCGTTGCCGCGGACCTGCGCCACGGCGCGCTGCACGCGTGGCTCGTCGATCGCCGCCAGGTGTGGCGCGAGCACCTCGTCGAAGCGCCGCTCGATCAGCCGGGCGAAGCCGAGGATCGAGGTGAGCGGGGTGCGCAGCTCGTGCGAGACGTTGGCGAGGAACTCGCTCTTGGACGCGTTTGCCGCCTCCGCCGCGTCCTTGGCCGCCTGCAACTCCTCCTGGTAGCGCAGGCGGTCCTCGATGTCGCGCACCACGCCGCGGAAGCCGACGAGCTCGCCGTCCTCCCCACGTACCAGGTTGATCGACATCTCTGCGCGCGACATCGTTCCACGCAGCACGTTGCGGTAGCGCAACTGCACAGCGAGCGCCGGCGTACCGGAGCGAGCCACCTCGCGGAACGTCTCCAGCACGGCGCGGCGCCCCTCGCCGTCGACGAAGGGCCAGAACGAGCGCCCCAGCAGTCGCTCGCGCGTGGTCCCGAGACTGCGCAGCAGTGCCGGGTTCACGAAGGTGCAGCGGCCCCTGAAGTCGGTCTCGAAGTAGGCCTCCTCGATCTGCTCGAGGATGCCGCGGTACTTCTCCTCCGAGCGGCGCAGCTCCTGCTCCGCCAGGCGCCGCTCGACCAGCTCACCCTGCGCGGCGCTCAGCAGCCTGGCGGCGTCGATGGCGACGGCGGCGCTCGTGGCGAAGCGCCGCAGCACTTCCAGGCTCTCGCGCAACGTGTGGCCCGGGCTCGGCGTATCGGCAGCAAGCACGCCCACGACGGCCCCGCGCGCCACCAGCGGCAGGACCACGGCCGCGCGGCTGTAGAGCAGCAGGTGGTGCCGCAACGGGCCGGCTGCCCGCAGTGACGCGGGCAACGCCTCGTGCGCCTCGATCAGGCTCTCGCGAGCGTGGCGGTAGGCCTCCTCCAGGAGCGGCACCGTGCCGTCGAGCGGCACGCGCAGGCCGCTCGTCTCGCCGCCGAAGCCCACCCAGGCGCTCGCCGTCAGCGTCCGCTCTTCGTCGTCGGGCAGCCAGATCACGGCGCGCTGGAGACCCACCACGTGCGGGATGGCCTGCAGCACCAGTGCCATGCGCTCGTCGACGCTACCGACCTCCTGCATGGCGTTGCCGATGCGCGCGAGCTGTTCGGACTCGCGCCGCCGGCCCTCGAGCTCCTCGATGAGCCGCACGTTGAGGACCGCCACGGCCGCCAGCGCGGCGAAGCGCGCCAGCTCGGCCTCGTCGGCGGAGGTGAAGGGCGTCCTGTCGTCACGGCCGCGCGCCAGCACGATGACCCCCAGCACGCCCTCGCGGCTCACCAGCGGTGCCGCGAGCGCGGCCCTCACCCAAGCGAGATCCACGCCGCGGAGGCGCCCCTCCCAGGCGGCGTAGTCCTCGACCCGCACGGGCGAGCGTCCCGCCCAGGCCCTGCCGGCGAGGCCCTCGCCCATACGCACGGTGGTGCCGCTCAGACCCACGAAGCGTCCGCGTGCGCGTTCGCGCACGGTCATGCCGATCCGGCGATCGACCAGGTCGAGGTAGGCGTTGGGCGCCTCGAGTACCTCGCCGGCATGGTGCAGCACGGTCTCGAGCAGGGTCGCGAGCGGCGCGCGCTGCATCAGCCCCTCGGTGACCTGCTGCAGCGCCAGCACGTACGACTCCTGGTGGTGCAAGGTGACCTCGGCCAGCGCCAGGGTGCGCTCGGCCTGAACCTGGCGCTCGATGTCCTGCAACCGGATCAGGCGACCCGTCACGCGCCCGCGCCGATCGGTCAGCGAGCGCAGCTCGGCCTCGAAGCTGCGCGTAGCCCCCTCCGCCGCACCGAAGCGGACGTCGAGCCGGGCGTCCTCCGGCGAGCGCAGCGCCTCGACCAGCTCGGGCATCTGGGCCACGAGTTGCCGGAGTGGGACCCCCACCGCCGTCAGCGGGTCGGTCACACCCAGGAGCGTCGCGGCCGACGGGTTGAGTTGCAGCGTGCGGCCGCGCTCGTCGGCCACCATGACGGCGTCACCCAAGTGACGCACCACCACCTCTTGGGCCACCGGTACGATGTCGAGCAACCGATGCGAGAACAGGCTGCGGGCGAAGGCGAAGGCGGAGAAGGCGAAGGCCAACGGCGTCACATCCATGCCGTGGACGTCGATGCCGCCCGCCACCACCACCACGTTGGCGACCCAAGGCATGGCGACGGCCACCAGCACCCAGGTCACCTGGGGCCGATACGGCCGCGGCGTCCGCAGGAAGCCGCGAACCAGGTAGAACGATGCGAGGCTCAAGAGCGCGTACGAGAAGCCGGTGTGGACCCAGAACCAGGCGCCCCGTCCCAGGATCTCGAGCAGCGCCTGGTCGGGCGCACCCAGGCCTTCGGTCCACATCAAGCCGTGCACCGGATTGGTCCAGGCCAACCCCACGGTCACGGCAGGTACCGCCAGGAGCAGCGCCACCGCATAGCGGTCGAGCCACCGTGCGCCGCGGGTGTAGTCGTGCGCGAACACCACGAACGCCACGGGCAGCGCCGCGATACCGAGGTACTTCAGCTGGCGCCAGGTGAGCGCACGCAGCGGGTCGGGGTCGACGCCCTGCAACGCCGCGGCGAGCGCCCAGAGGGCGGCGGCGAGCATGAAGAAGGTGAAGCTGCGGGCCCCACGGGTGGAGTGCCGGCGCGTCCAGGCCACACCCGCCAGCAGGCCGAGCGTGGCCGCGGTGATCACGAGCGCCAGGCTGAAGGGCGACGACGACCACGTCATGGAGCCTCCTCGGGCAGCATCGAGACGACCGGCCGCATGGCGGCGACGGACGGCCGCCATGCTAGCGTGAGCGCGGTCTGCACTGCGGCGCGAACGGCTAGAACGGGAACAACAGCGGGACGAGCAGTACCGTCGCGATCAACACCAGCACCTGCAGCGCCACCCCGACTCGCAGGAAGTCGCCGAAGCGGTATTGGCCCGGCCCCAGCACCAGCATGTTCACGGGCGAGGCCACCGGCGTGGCGAACGCGGTCGAGGCGGCCAGGGCCACCGTCATCAGCATCGGGTAGGGCGAGACCTCGAGCATCGCCGCCGCCTGGAACGCGATCGGCGCCAGCAGGACCGCCGTCGCGGTGTTGCTGATCACCTGGCTGGCGACCGACGTGAGCACGAACAGCCCGGCCAGCATCGCGAGCGGACCGAGCGGGCCCACGGTGCCCACCAGGCCATCGACCACGAGTTGCAGCCCGCCGGTCACCTCGAGCGCGGTGGCCATCGGCAAGATCGCGGCGATCAGCACGATCGCCTCCCAGTTGATGCCGCGATAGGCGTCGTCCATGGTCAGGCAGCCGGTCAGCACCATCACCACCGAGGCGACCAGCACCGCCACCACGTTGGGGATCCAGCCGAACGTCATCACGATGAGCATCACCAGCATCACGGCCACGGCGACCGGCGCCCGGTCCGCGCGCGGCGACTCGGCCTCCATCGCCCCGGGGTCGGCCAGCACCACCGCGTCGAGCCGCTCGCGCCGCAGCACCTCGATCGCCTTGCGCGATCCCTCCACCAGCAGCGTGTCGCCGAAGCGCAGCACCAGTCGGGCGAGGCCCTCGGTGATGCTGGCGCCGTCGCGCCGCACCGCCACCACCTGCACCCCGTAGCGGTCGCGGAAGCGCAGCTCCGCCAGGCTCTGGTCCAGCCAGCGCGAGCGCGGTGTCGGCAGCACCTCCACGAAGCCGAGGTCGGCGGGGATCACGCCCTCCTGGTGGGGATCGACCGGCTCGACCTGGAGGTGGTACTCGGCTGCGAGTGCGTCGATCTGCTCGCGCTGGCCCTGCAAGACCAGGCGGTCGCCGCGCTCGAGACGCGTGTTGGGTCCCACCGGCTTGGAACGCTCGCGTTGGCGCCGGGAGCGCACGTGGTTCCGCGCAGCCGCGGGCTCCGTGTCGATCGCCAGCACCTGGACCTGGTAACGCTCGGGCAGCGCCAGTTCCTCGAGTGTCGCGGCGACGAGCCTCGACTCCGCGTTGATCACGGCGCGGAAGACGTGGGTGGGGAGGTCGTACTGCTGCGCCAACTCCGCCAGCGATGGCTGCCCATCGTCACCCGCGGGGCTGGTGGGGGCCCGGGCCACCAGCCAGTGCCGGCCGATCGTGGTCATGAACAAGACGCCCACGGCGAGCATCGCCAGGCCGAGCGGCGTGAAGGAGAAGAAGCCGAAGCCCGGCAGGCCCTGTGACACGAGCTGGTTCGAGGCCACCAGGTTGGGCGCCGTACCGATCAGCGTCGTCATGCCGCCGATCAGCGAGGCCATCGTGAGCGGGATCAGCAGCTTGCTCGGGCTGATGCGCGCGCGCCATGCCAGGGCGACCACCAGCGGCAGCATGACCGCCACCGTGCCCGTGGAACTCATGATCCCCGACAGGGGCGCCGTCACCAGCATCACCAGGGCGATCAGCCGCACCTCGCTGGTGCCGGCCACACGTGCCAACCAGCGACCCAGACGTGCAGCGATGCCGGTCTGGAACAGGCCGGTCGAGACCACGAAGAGACCCGCGATCATGATCACCAGCGGGTCGGAGAAGCCCGCGAGCGCCTGCGCGGGAGTGAGGATGCCCGTCAGTAGGAGCGCCAACAGCGACATCAGCGCCACCAGGTCGAGGCGGATCCGATCGCTCACGAACAGCGCGACGGTCACGGCCAGGATGACGAACACGAGGAGCGTATCGGTAGCCATCGCGCCATAGCCTACGTCAGCCGCGGCAGGCGATCGCCCCTATCGGGGCCTGGCAGGTGGCGCTACGATGAGCGTTGCCCCGGGGCGTGCCTCAGCCGCCTCCGGCGTAGCCGAAGGAGAGGCTATATGGAGGCTCCGGTCACGAGGACGGCGACGCAGCGCGAGGCCGCGGCGACCGCAGCGATCGCCGTCGACGACGTGCACTTCTCCTACGGCAAGCGTCCGGCGGTGCGGGGGATCAGCTTCGAGGTGGCGCCCGGCGAGGTGCTGGGGTTCCTCGGCCCCAACGGCGCCGGCAAGTCGACCACGATCAAGATGCTGATCGGCCAGTACCGGCCCGAGCGCGGCAGCATCCGCGTGCTCGGGCACGACGTCGTGCGTGAGCGCGCGGTGGTGCAGTCGCGGCTCGGCGTCTGCTTCGAGGAGAAGAACCTCTACCCCACCATGTCGGGCGTCGAGCATCTACGCTTCTTCGGGCGCCTGCACGGGCTCCGCAAGGTCGACGCCGAGGGGCTGCTGGAGCGCGTCGGCCTGGCCACCCGCGGACGCGACCGGGTGGGCGGCTACTCGAAAGGCATGCGCCAGCGGCTGATGATGGCCCGCGCGCTGGTCAACGACCCCGACGTGCTCGTGCTCGACGAACCGAGCGACGGGCTCGACCCGGTCTCCGCCCAGACGATCCGGGGCGTGATCCAGGAGCAGGCCGCGCGCGGTGCGGCGGTGCTCCTCACCACCCACGACATGTGGGAGGCCGACGCGCTCGCGGATCGCGTGGCGTTCATCAACGACGGCCGCATCTACGCCATCGACAAGCCCGAGACCCTCAAGCTGGCGCACGGCAAGCGTAGCGTCCGGGTGAGGATGCGGCGCGGCGGCGAGGTCGAGGAGCGCGTGATCGAGTGGTCCGGCGCGTCCTCGGCCGCGGCGTTGGCGGAGGCGACCAGGGACGGCGAGCTGCTCACGGTGCACACCGAGGAGGCAACGCTCGAGGCCGTGTTCATCCAGATGACGGGTCGGGGATTGGCATGAGCCACCCGCGCGCGTCGCGCGCCGCGATCGTCATGGCGATCATGCGCAAGGACCTCACCGAGCTCTCGCGCGACAAGGTGTGGCTGGTGCTCACGCCGCTGGTGCTCGTCTTCGCCATCGCGATCTTCTGGCTGCTCCCGGACCGTGTGGACGAGACCCTGCGCATCGGCGTCTTCCCGGCCTCGCTCGCCGCGAGTCTCGAGCAGCTCGCCTTGGCCGACGGCGAGGTCGGCCTGCGGGTGATCGGCTTCGACGACGAGGACGCTCTGGCGGCCGCGGTGCTGGGCGACGACGTGCCCACCGACCAGCGCCTGACCGCCGGCCTGGCGTTCCCGAGCGGCTTCTTGCTACAGATCGTGACCGGTCGCCCGACGGAGGTGCGGGTGTTCATGGACGCCGACGTGCCGCCGGAGGTGCGCGGCGCCCTCGAGGGCGGTGTGCGCGAGCTGGCGTTCATGCTCGCCCGCGCTCCGGTGCCCGTCACGCTGCTGCCCGAGGAGGAGATGGTGGTGGGGAGGGACCGCGCCGGCGCGCAGGTATCGCTGCGCGAGCAGGTCAGGCCACTCGCGGTGTTCTTCGTGCTGATCACCGAGTCGCTGGCGCTGGCGTCGCTGATCGCGACGGAGGTCGGCTCGCGCACGGTGGCGGCGATCGTCGCCACCCCCGCCCGCGTCGCCGATGTCGTGATCGCCAAGGGACTCACCGGCACGCTGCTGGCGTTCTCGCAGGCGCTGGTGCTGCTGGTGGTGTTGCAGGCGCTGGGCACGCAGCCGCTGGTGGTGTTGGCGGCCGTGCTGCTCGGCGCGCTCCTGGTGTCGGGCGTGTCGCTGCTGGCCGGCGCCGCCGGGCGCGACTTCATGACCACGCTGTTCATCGGCGTGCTGTTCTTGATCCCGATGATGATCCCGGCGTTCGCGCTGCTGTTCCCAGGCAGCGCCTCGTGGTGGATGCAGTCGCTCCCGAGCTTCGGGGTGCTCGAGGCGCTCCATGGCGGCGCCACGTTCGGGCTCGGCTTCGCCGATCTGAGCGGCGCCTTCGCCTCGGCGCTGGCCTGGACCGCCGGCCTGTTCGTGCTCGGTGGACTCGTGTTGGCCAGGAGGGTTGCGCGCGCATGAACATCGGCAACATCCTGACGATCCTGCGCAAGGATCTGGCGGTGGGTCCTCGTTCGCCGATCCTCGCCTGGGGCCTGCTGCTGCCGGTCGTGTGGACGGTGCTGCTCCAGGGCGTGTTCGGCTCCCTGTTCGACACCCGCCCCCGGCTCGGGGTGGTGGACGAGGGCACCTCGGCGCTCACCGAGGCGCTGCTCGGGAGCAGTGAGCTCGACGTGCGCCGCATCGACGACGGCGCCACGCTGTTGCGACTCGTCCGCAGCCACGACCTCGACGCCGGTCTGCTGCTGGCACCGGGCTTCGACGAGTCGGTGCGCGCCGGCGAGCGCCCGTTGCTGCCGCTCTACCTCTCCGGCGAGAGCCTCGCCTCGGATCGGGTGCTGGTGTCGATGACCACGCTCGACATGGTGCGCGTGGTGGAGGGACGCACGTCGCCGGTGACCGTGTCGCTGATCGGGGCCGGCGAGGGTGACGAGCAGAGCCTGCTCCAGCGCCTGCTGCCGCTGGTCGTGCTGGTCGCGTTGCTGGTGGCCGGCATGTTCATCCCGGCGTTCAGCCTGGTCGAGGAGCGCGAACGCAAGACCCTCGACGCCTTGCTCGTCACGCCCGCCGGGCTCGCCGACGTGCTCGTGGCGAAGGCCGTGCTCGGCCTGTTCCTCGGCCTGGTGATCGTGGTGGCGACGCTGGCGCTCAACGGCGCGTTGGTCGGGCAGCCGCCCGCGCTCCTCGCGAGCCTGCTGGTCGGCGGGCTGATGGCGGCCTTGCTGGGGCTGCTGTTCGGCACGCTGGCGAAGGACGCCGCGACCTTGTTCACGCTCGGCAAGTCCATCAACATCCTGCTGGTCGCGCCGGTGCTCTTCTACCTCTTCCCCGACTGGCCGCAGTGGATCGCCCGCCTGTTCCCCACCTACTGGTTCCTCGACCCGATCGTGGCGGTCACCAGCCGCGGGGCCGGCCTGGCGGACGTCGGCGGCGACCTCCTCGTGGCGCTGGCCTGGTGCGTCGGGCTGGCGTTGGTGGTGGCGCTCGCGGCGCGGCGCCTCCAGGGCCCGGCGACGAGCGGCGCCTAGCACGTAGCGGCGACTTCCGGCGGGTGTGCCGGTCGTGCCGATCGACGATCACTCGCCGCGGTCCGGCTCGATGTTCTGGTTGACGTGGAACACGTTGGCGGGATCGTAGTCGGCCTTGACGCGTCGCAGGCGTTCGTAATTGCCACCGTAGGTGGCGCGGATGCGCTCCTGGCCCTCCTCCATCATGAAGTTGACGTAGGCACCGCCGGCCGAGTGCGGGTGCAGCGCCTCCCAGTAGTCGCGGGCCCAGCGCGTGAACGTCGCGCTGTTCGCACGATCCGGGTCGACGCCGGCGATCACCATCGACCAGGTGGCGTCGCGGAAGCGCCACGCGGTCTCGTCCTCGGCGACGCGCCGAACGGCGCCGTCGATCGGATAGAGGTGCATCGTCGACTTCGTCGTCGGCACCTCGGCGAAGCGCCGGTGCTCGGCGATGGCCGCGTCGCTGACCTCACGGACGACGTCCCCCTTCCAGTACCACTGGTCACCGGGCGGATAGAGCCCATCGAACAGACCCTGCAGTATCGGGTAGGGGATCGCGCCCACGTGCTCGAAGACCGGTTCGGCCGCGGCACGGGCCTGCGCGAGCGCCGCCTGGGCCTGCTCCTCCGACCCCGTGCAGCACCACACCAGGCCGCACACCTTCAGGCCCCGGACGTGCTCGGGGAAGGGCTCGGCCGAGGGGACCTCGGCGGTGAGGTAGAAGGCGTACACGTCCTCCGGCGCCTGTGGCAGCCAGTCTCGATACCAGCGCAGGGTGTCTTCGAGTGCCTCGAGCGGCCAGAACATCGGTCCGGCGAACACCGTCGTCACCGGATGCAGCCGGTACTCGAACGAGGTCACCACCCCGAAGTTGCCGCCACCGCCGCGCAGCGCCCAGAACAGGTCCGGGTGCTCGTGCTCGCTGGCTTGGACCAGCCTGCCGTCGGCCAGGACGACGTCTGCGCTCAGCAGGTTGTCGATGGTGAGGCCGTGCTTTCGCGTCAGGTAGCCGTGGCCCCCGCCAAGGGTGAGTCCACCGACGCCGGTCGTGCCGATGACCCCGCTGACCGTCGCCAGCCCGAAGGCGTGGGTGGCATGGTCGACCTCGCCCCAGGTACAGCCCGCCTCGACCCGCACCGTCCGCGCCTGCGGGTCGACGCGGATGCCCTTCATCGCCGACAGATCGATCACCAGGGCATCGTCCGCCAACGCCAAGCCGGCGCCGTTGTGCCCGCCGCCACGGATCGCGATCGGCAAGCCCTCGCTGCGGCCGAACCGCAGCGCCTCGATCACGTCGGCGACGTTCGCGCAGCGGACGATCAGCGCCGGCCGCTTGTCGATCATGGCGTTGTAGATCGTCCGAGCCTCGTCGTAGTCGTGGTCCTCCGGTCGAATGAGCGCCCCGCGAAGGCTCGCCTGCAGTTCACCGGCATCCAGTGCCGGGCGCTGACGTGCGTGGGTGGTGGTCATGGTCGCTGTCTCCTCACTCGTGTCGATCGTGCGCAAAGGTCGGATGGTGCTGCCTCGACACACCTCCTCTCGCCATGGAGTCCAGCGAGGAGCCTGCCCGGTGCGCCCCTAACACGCAACTAACACGCGCTGCTCGACCCGCGGCCAGGTGCTACGGTGTCGCCACGCGAAGCCGCGAGGAGGCATCGATGCGCACCTGCAGTCACGGCGAGCGCTCACGAACGGCCCGCCATTTCGCCGCCGCCGCCGGGCTCGCGCTCGGCCTCGGCGCCAGCGTGTACCTCGTCGCGCGTGAAGCCGGCTCCAGCTCGCTGCCGGGCGGCTTGGGTCTCGATCCCTGGCCGTCCCTGACGGGCGCAGTGCCGGCGCTCACGTTCACGCTGGGGTTCACGTTGCTCGCTGCCGCGGCCTGGGGCCCGTCGCGCGCCAGTCTCGCCTGCTCGGCCGGCGCCTGGCTCGCGGTGAGTTGGGCGTTCGAGCTGCTGCAGCACCCGCGGGTGGCGATGGCGTTGCTGCCGCATCCTGCCGGGCCCCATACCGACACCCCCTTCGCGGGCGTGACGAGCATCCTGGCCCGGCATGCGCATCTGGGCACCTTCGACCCGCTCGACCTGGCGGCCTCCGCCGCCGGCGGCGTGCTGGCGCTCGTCGTCGGCACGCACGCACTGCGCAGCGGAGCCGTGCGCTGGTGAGGGCGCTTCACGAGCCACGCCCGCGCCGCTGGCGCGCCGCCGCCGTGGCCCTCGTCGGCCTTGCCGGCATCGCCGCGCTGCTGGCCACCAGCCCGCCGCCGCCGGCCCGGGGCTGGCTCGAGATCGCGCCGCAGGCGGTATGTGCCCAGGATGAGGTGACGCTCACCTGGCACCTCTACGACGGCAGCGATGCGCCCGCCCCCCGCGACGTCCGCATCATCAGCGATCCTGCCGACGCCTTCGACCCGCCCCTCGACGACAGCGTGTTGACGGTGGGCAGTGGCACGCGGGTCAGCTCGGTCCGGGCGACGGCGTACGTCACCATGCGCAGCGACGCCGGCGCCTTCGCCGCCTTCGATGTGACCGGCGTCACGGTCATGCTGTGCGACGAACTCGGGCGGCAGTTTCCCGACGCCTCCGACGCCCGCGTCGAGGCGCTCGCCGTCGAGCCGGGCGGCGCCACCTTGGTGGCGGTCCTGCGCAGTACCGGTTGGAGCCGCGTCGTGCGCCTCGATCCGGAGCTCGGCGTGCTCGGCGAGTTCAGGCTGCCGCTGCGAATCCGGGGCCTCGTCGTCGAGCCGGGCGGTGCGATGGTGGCCGTGGGCTCGCCGCTCGGTCCCAACGACGCGGCCATCCTCGCGGTCGACGCCGAGGGCAACGAGCGCTGGCGTGACCGGGCCGGGGCCGACGACCCCGCTGCGACGCTCGTGACGGTCGCGGCCGTAGCCCTCGACCCCGATGGCGACCTGGTCGTGGCCGGCTCGGCCCGCACGGCCGACGGCTTCGTCGAGGCCTTCGTGCGGCGCTACGCGTCGGACGGGACGCTGCGCTGGGAGCGCCGCGTCGCCGCGGAGGGCCCCGACGCCGCTGACGTGCGTGGCGCCGCCGTTGCGGTGGCGCCCGACGGGACGGTCGGCGTGAGCGGCTGGACGGCGGGCGAGGTGGCGGCTCCGGTCACGGGCGTGGCCGATGCGTTCCTGGTGACGTTCGATCGCGCGGGCGTACGCGCCTGGGCTCACCAGGCGCCCGGCCGCATCGACGCCGGCAGCCTCGCCGTCGACGCCGACGGGCGCTGGCTGCTCGTGGCGGACGAGCTGATCGCGCTCGAGCCCGACGGCACGGTGGCCTGGACGCTGGCCGCGCCAGCCGCTGCGCTGCTGACCCACGTCGCCGTGACGGCCTCCGGAAGTGTCGTGAGCGTCTACCGCCAGGTCGTGACGATCGACCTCCCGGGCACGGCTGGATCGACGTTCCTGGACATCCTGCTGCGCCGCGTCGACCGCGCTGGCGTCGTGACGCGTGCCTGGCGCGTCGGCAGCCACCGCGACGAGCGCGGCCAAGCGCTCACGGCCTGGCCCTGGCTCGGGCCCGAGGCCATGGTGCTGGGCGGCGTGACGGACGGCGACCTGCTGGTGCCACGTGAGCGTGGCCAACCCGAACCGTTCGTCCTGGTCAGCCTCGACTGATCAGGGCGCGCGAGGCACCCGCAGCGACCGACCTCTAGAGGGTCGTCGGCTCTAGGCCGTGCCTCGAACTGACGGCCTGCCGCGATCTTGGCGACGGTTCTCCTCACCGAGGGCTACCGCTTTTCGAGCGTTGCGTACGAGTAACATGGTGTTGGGAGCAGCGCTTGGAAAAGGTCACCATCGTCGAAGTCGCGAGGGTTGCTGGAGTATCAACCCAAACGGTCTCACGCGTCATCAACAACCGGCCTGGGCGTTAGCGTTAAACCTTGCCCCTCACGCCCGTCACCAGCCGGCCGCCCTCGAGCCGCACGGTCCGCTGGGCCAGGCGCGCCACCTCGTCGAGCCGGTGCGCACTCATGAGTGCGCCGCCGCCTTGCGCCACGTGGTCGCGCAGCCAGTCCGCCAAGCGCTCGAGGCCCTCGGCGTCGAGCGCCGACGCGGGCTCGTCGAGCAGCCAGACCCGCGGCCGACCCAGCAGTGCGGCGGCCACCGCGACGCGCTGCGTCTCGCCGCCGGAGAGCCGCGTGACGCGGCGCGGCAGCAGCGGCGCGAGCCCGAGCCGTTCGATGGCCTCCTCGAGCGCCGCCGCGTCGGCCCGGCGCACGTATTGGGCCACCGCCAGGACCTCGGCCACGCGTGCACCCGGCGGCAGCGTGATGCGCTGGGGCACGTAGCCGCGCAGCGCCGCGGCCTGCCGAGCGCGAGCCGGCACACCCGCCAGCGACACGCGCCCGCGGTCGGGGCTGGCGCGCCCGGCGAGCAGGCTGAGCAGGCTGCTCTTGCCGGCCCCGTTGGCACCCACGAGCGCGCACGCGCCAGCCTCGAGCCGCAGCGTCACATCGTGCACGCGGCCGCGCCAGGAGACGCCCTCGAAGCGGATCACCTGCGCCTGCCCGGGCGGCCCGGCCGCAACGCCCAGCCGACGCCGGCGAGCGGCAGCAGCGCCACGGCCCAGGTGCGGCTGCTGCCTGGCTCGCGGGCCGTCGTGGCCGCGCGCGGCGCGGGATCGGCAAGCATCCCGAAGCGCGCGCCCGGCACGCGTGACTCCAGTGCCTCCCACAGCAGCATGGCGGGCCCGAAGGCCAGCAGCGACAGGTCAGGCAGACGCGCCGCCAGCGCGCCGAGCGAGGTGCCTACCACGTACTGCGCGTCGAGGATGCCGTCGCCGTCGAGATCGAGCGGCGGCGCCCGGTCGTAAGCGTTGCCGTGCACGCGCACGTCGGCAGCGTCGTCGTCGAGGGCCAGGTCGAAGGCGTTGCGCGTGAAGCGGCTGGCCTCGATCAGCAGCGTGGTGCGGTGCTCCGGGCCGCCGCCGTCGAACGCTGCCGGGAGCCGCTGCAAGACGGTGCCGAAGCCGTTGGCGTCGAAGTGGGCACCGTGCACCACCAGCCCGGGCGAAGCCAGCGCCAGCAACCCGATGGTGTTGCCTCGCAGCGTGGCACCCTCGATCCGCGCGTTCGCCTCCTCCTGCACCAGCAGCCCGAACGCCATCGGGCCACGGTGTCCGCCGAAGGCGACGTCACGAAGCAGCGTGTCGCGACCGTACATCACGGCCGATCCCACGCCGCCGCCCTCTGCCGTCACCCGCTCGACGTGCGCGCCGCGGTTGAACATCAGGTGCACCCCGTATCGTTCTGATCCTTGCACCGCCGCGTCCTCCACGCGCAGCGCGTCGCTACGCTCCAGGTAGAGGCCGTCGAGGAATCCGTCGAGGCGCAACTCGCGCAGGTGCAGGCCCGGCGCGTGGTAGGCGGTGACGCCGGGTCCGGCGCCGCTGCCGGTGGCATGCAGGCCGAAGACGACCACGCCGTCGCTCGCCTCCACCCGCAGCGCGGCGCTGACGCCCTCGGCGCGCACGGCCTCGAGCACGCAGTGATCGCAGTGCTCGAGTCGGAATGCCGCGTCGGGCTCGTACAGGTCGGCGTCGGGACCGACGCCCGTGACGAGCAGACCCGACACGCGGATGCCGGGCGCGAGCAGCGTCAGCGCGCTGCCGTCGCCCCCGCCGTCGAGCCACGCGCCCGGCTCGGCCAGCAGGCTGACGTCGGGCACCTCGATGCGCCAGGGACCGACGTGGCGACC
>SLRS01000139.1 GCA_007130855.1 Trueperaceae bacterium
CTATCACCGCGCCAGGCGACCCGACCATAGCGGTCACTCGCCTCGACGAGCGTCACGAGGCCGGGGCTCGCATCGTGCGCGCCCGCTGCGAGTGCGCGTCGCGCGGCTCCGAGCGCGGCCTCGCCGCTCGGGACGCGCCGATCGCTGACGAGCAGCGTCAGGCGGCACCAGCGCAGCGCTGTGCCGAGCGGGTACCAGCGCTGGAGCCGCCGCACGCGCCAGGGCCCGGGCGCCGACCAGCGTGCGGACGAGGTGGTGGCCGCCATGGGCGAGTGTCGCTCGCCCGGCGTCCTGCCTGCACGACGGCGACCGCTCGCGCCGAGATGCGCTCGTTGGTGGCCGCCTGCGGCTCGGTCGCTGCCGCCCGGGGTCTCGCGGGCGGTGTAACAGCCGCTCACGAGCGCCGCCCGCGTGCGCTACCATGCGTCTGGTCGGCGCGGCCCCCGCCGCGACGGCCGACGGCCGCCCCCACCTGGCGGCCCGACCGCGGTGCGCTCCTTGGACGGACCCCACCCCCCTGATCCCCCATCAGGAACGTCCACCGGGCGGACCCCCCGTCCCTCCGGACCGTGGCTGCGTCCTCCACCCCACCCAACGCGCAGCCCGAACCAAGGAGCCCGCGGTCATGGCTGGCCTTGCAGCCATTGCCTGGACGCCATTCGCTACGCTCTCGACCATGCCGGACGAAACGCCACCTTTCGCAACGCCCGCCGACGCCGAGCCGATGCACGCGGTCGTCGCGATCGTGCGGCGCGATGAGCGGGTCCTGTTCGTGCGGCGCTCGCCGGCGGCGCGCGGCGCGGTCGGCTACTGGACGCCGGTCAGCGGTCGCCTGGAGCCGGGAGAGACCGAGCCGCAGGCCCTGCGGCGCGAGGTGCGCGAGGAGGTCGGTCTCGAGGTCGAGGCCCGCGCCAAGGTCGCCACCATTGCGAGCCGCGACGGGCGCTATCTGCTGCATTTCTGGACCTGCACGCTGCTCGGTGGCGAAGCGCGACCGGTCAGCGACGAGGTTGCCGATCTCCGGTGGCTCAGGCTCGACGAGCTGCACGCGCTGGCCCCAGTGTTCGAGGAGGACGTTCGCATCGTCAGCGATGCTTGCGCGGAGCCCGATGCGCCGCCGAGTTGAGCGGGACGCGCGGCTCTACCGGAGCGAAGGGGGCGTGGCGAAAGCTTGGAGGATGCGCAGCCCCAAGACGGCCACCCGTCACTCCCACCCGCCGCGGCGCGGCTTCGCCATCGCCGTGATCGCGTTGCTGATGCTGTTCGCGGCTGGGACGGCGCAAGACGCCTCCGCGGACGTCGACACCTTCACGGTCAACGTCTATTACTTCTGGGGTGACGGCTGTCCCGTGTGCGTCCAGCAGGCGGCCTTCCTCGATGCGCTCGTGGAGCGCTACCCCGAGGTGCAGGTCCATGCCTTCGAGGTGTGGCGCGCGACCGAGAACCGGGCACTGCTCGAGGCGATGTCCGCCGCCTTCGGCCGGCCCGTTACCGCCGTGCCCGTCACGTTCATCGGCGAAGACTCCTGGGTCGGCTTCAACCAGGTCGCCGGTCGGCAGATGACCGCGAGCGTCGAGATGTACCGCACCTACGACGCCCCGGACCCGGCAGACCGGCTGCCGGCAGAGCTGCGCGACGCGCTGCTGCCGGAGCCGCCGACCGAGGAGTGATGATGGAGGCGAGGCGCCCATGAGTCGACGCCCTGTCGGCTGGCCGCACCTCGCTGCGGCGACGGCCGTGCTGGCGTTGCTGCTGACGCTGCTCACGCCGACCGTGGCGCAAGATGCGACGGGCGCCGCCGGCGGCGCCGGACATGGCGTCAACGTGTACTACTTCTGGGGTGACGGCTGCCCGGTCTGCGTGCAGCAACGCACCTTCCTCGACCAGCTCGAGCGGCGCTACCCCGAAGTCACCGTGCAGGCCTTCGAGGTCTGGTACGACCGCGACAACCTGGCCCTGCTCGAGGCGTTCGCGGACGCCTTCGGGCGGCCGGTCACGGGCGTGCCGGTCACCTTCATCGGCGAGGATTCGTGGGTCGGCTTCAACCAGGTGGCCGGTCAGCAGATGAGCGCCAGCGTCGAGGCGTACCGGACCTACGCGGCGCCCGACGCCGCCGACCGACTGCACCCCACGATGCGCGAGGAGTTGCTCGCCGCCGACGCGCCCCCGCCGCCGCCGCGGCCGTCGGGCAACGCCGTCATCGAGATCCCGCTGGTCGGCATGATCGACCTCAGCCACCAGCCGTTGCTCGTCGCGACGCTGCTGATCGCCTTCGTCGACGGCTTCAACCCGTGCTCGCTGTGGGTGTTGGCGCTGCTCCTGGGCGTGGTCCTGAACACGCGCTCGCGCGCCAAGGTGCTGCTGGTGGGCTTCACCTTCCTGATCATCACCGCGACGGTGTACGGGCTCTTCATCGCGGGCATCTTCTCGGTCTTCAGCTACGTCGCCTACCTCGACTGGATCAGGGTCGTGGTCGCGATCCTGGCGCTCGGCTTCGCGGCGGTGAACATCAAGGACTACTTCGCCTACAAGCAGGGCATCAGCTTCACCATCAGCGACGAGCACAAGCCGGGCATCTACGCCCGCATGCGCAACGTCATGCAGGCGCGCGGGTCGATCCCGGCCACCATGGCCGCCACGGCCGGTCTCGCGCTCGGCGTCACCTTGGTCGAGTTGCCCTGCACCGCGGGCCTGCCAGTACTGTGGAGCACGCTGCTGACGGGTGCCGGCGTCGCCACCATGACCACGACCTTCGTGATGCTGCTGGCCGTGTACATCCTGGTGTACCTCGCGCTCGAACTGCTGATCTTCGGCGGCGTGGTCGTGACCATGAAGATCGGTCGTTTCGAGGAGCGCGAGGGGCGCATCCTCAAGCTGATCGGCGGCAGCGTGATGCTGGCGCTGGCGGTGGCGATGCTCTGGCTTCCGCACGTCCTCGAGTCGATCGGCGGGATGCTAGCGCTCTTCGGCGCCGCGCTCGGCGGCTCGGCCCTGGTGGTGCTGGTGCACCGGTTCGTGCACCCACCATCGAGTCCGTTGACGAAGTCACGTGCGCCTACTCGGGCGGTTCCCGTCGCCGCGAAGGCGAGGCACCCCAAGGGACCTCGGTGAGCGCCTGGCGCGCTCGCCCTCGTCCGGGCGGCGTTCGTCCGGGCGCGCTCGCGTGGCTGCTGCTCGCGGGCATGATCGTGAGCACGCTCGGCGCCAGCGGCTGCGGACCTACGCTTCGGGGCACGGTTCCGTCGGAGCGGTTGCGCGATGTGGTGCAGCGCGATACGGTGCCGTTCGCGAACGAGGCGCTGCCGGCCGAGTTGCTCGAGCGTCTGGCGCGCTACGAGGTCGTGGTGGTCGGCGAGTATCACGGCATCACCGAGCACGACGCCTTCGTAGGCGAGCTGGTCGCCGGCCTCCACGCGGCCGGCTTCCGCAACCTCCTGCTGGAGTTCCCGCAGGCCTACGGTTGGCTGCTCGACGGCTATGCCCGCGGCATCCTCGACACCCCCGGCGAGGGCGCGCTCCGGACCTACGGGCCGCTCCTCGAGCGTGTGCGCTCGCTCAACGCCACACTGCCGGCCGCGAACCACGTGCGTGTGCACGCCATCGACGTCAACGCGCGCGATGACGACTTCCTACCACCGTTTCGCGGCCTGGCGCACCAGCTCGGTCTGCCGCGCGTGCTGACCGAGGCGATCGAGTCGATCGAGGCCGGCGCCGCGCGCGACGCGACGCTCGGCGCGCTGGAGGCCGCGCTGGTGGCGGACGAGGAGCGGCTGCGAGGGGCCTGGGGCGAGGGCGGCTACGAGGCGGTCCTGGCGCTGGTCGAGGCGGAACGGCGCTCGCTCGAGGTGCGGCTGTTCCCTGCGGGCCGCCGGCGCGACGAGGCGCGCGAGGCCTTGATGAAGGCACTGGTCGATCGGCAGCTGGCGCGCGGCAGTGGTGGCACCGTGGTGAACGTCGGCCTCTACCACGCGCAGAAGACGCGCCGTGACGGCACCGTCGCCGTGTGGCTGGCCGAGCACCTGGTGCGCAGCAGCCCCCACGCGCAGGGGCGAACCTTCGTGCTGGCCGTGGTGCCAGCGAGCGGTGAGAAGGTCTTCGGCGAGCGCCTGCGCAGCTTCGACGTGGCCACCGACTCACCCGCCAATGAGCTGTTCCGGATCATGCGAGAAGTCGTCGGCGACGTCGTAGCCTTCTTGCCGCTCGACGACGAGCTGTTCTCCCACGAGCGGGTGGTGGTGAACTACCTGCCGCGCATCGATACCGAGCCGCCTGCGCTGGTGTTCGACGGCTTCGTCCTGCTGCCGGAGGTGAGGCCGGCGGGGCGCTAGCAACGGACTTGCTCGCCTCTTCGCGTTGAGCGGCAGGCCAGCGAGGACAGCGCTGCTGCGCGTTGCATTACGACGCCGGACATCATCGAGTTCGCCGAGGAGGAGGGCGTCGACGCCACGGAGCGCCGTTGGGCCGACGGGGTTAGGAGAAGGTGGCGGCGTCGGCGTCGGTCCTCGCGGCGATGGCGCGCAACCTGGCGTGGTCGCGCTCGGCGAGCGTGGTCGCGGCGGCATCGAGCGTCGCCTCGAGCTCCTCCTCGACGGCGGCCAGGATCGCGGGATCACCCGCCTCGCGGCGCAACGTCGTCAGCATCGTGACGAGGTGCTCGGTCACGAGGAAGCGGTCGCGGCCCCTCCGGCGAAGCTCGGCGAGCAGATTGCGGGCCAAGAGGCCCTTGCGTTGCATCGGCACGAACGCGCGCGCGACGCCGTCGTCGTCGTGACGGACCTGCGCGGGCAGACGGCGCCGGTCGAGCTGCAGCAGGCCCTGACCGATCCGGTCGATACAGGACCGGACCGTGAACGGATCGTTGGTGCTCGCCGACAGCGCGCGCAAGGCGATCTCGAGCAGCTCGTCGAACAGGAAGCCAAGATCCTGCGTCAGGCTCCGGTCCTCGCCGAGCGACATCGCGACATCGACGCCGTCGGCCAGCGCGTCGGTTGCCCTGGTGGGATGCACGTCGGCGAGCGGCGTATCACGCATCACGAAGGAGCCGACCACGGGCCGGACGCGGATGACGGCGTCGTGCTCCGCGGCGAGCTCGACCAGCGCCGCGCTGTCGACCTCCTGTAGGTAGCCGCCGCGGCGCGAGCGCAGGACGCCGAAGTCGTCTCCGAAGCGCTCGTGGAGCGCCGCCGCCTCGACCGCATCGGCATCGTCGTCGGCGGCGAAGGGTGCCAGGGCCCGGAGCCGCCGCATGAGGGTTTCGTCGACGTCGGCCAGGACGTGGGTGACCCGCACACTCTGGGCGATGTGATGGAAGAAGTAGACCAGGACCGCGACCGTCACCAGCGTCAGGAACAGGGCGATCAGCAGCGAGAGCTGCGGTACGAACGCCTCGAGACCGGCGTCGCTGTCACCATCGGTCACGACTCGCAACACCGACAGGGCGTACGCGAACGTCGCCACGAACACGCCCAGCACCACCTGGTTCGTGCGGTCGTGCATGAAGTTCACGAGGAGGCGCGGACCGAACTGCCGTGCCGCCTGGGTCAACACCAGCAGGGTCAACGAGAACACGACACCGGCCACGGTGATCATCGACGAGGCCACCGTGGTGAGAATGGCACGTGCCCCCTGGCTCTGGATCACCGGGAGGTAGTGCAGATCGAGGCCGACGAGCCACTGGTCGCTCAGGCGTTGGTCGAGCCACAGCGTGAACAGCGACAAGCCCAACGCGCCGACGCCGAGCAAGGCCGGCACGAACCAGTAGCTCGAGTTGAGCGCCTCCCAAACACTGCGCATGCGAGCGATCACTGCGCCATGATAGGGGTCGGCGCGCGCCTGCGGCGTGTCTGACGTGTCCAGATGATGGGCGACCCATTCACTCACGCAGGCCGGACGGGTCGGTCGTGAATGCAACTGGGCGACCGCGCAGGATCGCTTGCTGCGCGCGCCGCTCGCGCCGCTAGGCCAAAGGCCCATCGACCGCGTACCATGCAGACATCGAGACGGCGCACGGCCCCGCTGGGCGCGACCGAGGGTACGCCTACCGGGCCACCTGGCGCGTGTGGGCACGGCCCAACGAGGGAGGTATGGATGACGATCGTGCTGGTGTTCGTGCCCATCGGAGCGTTGATGATCGCCCTGGGACTGGCGTTCTCGCGCGGGATCGTGGCGCCGACGCTGTGGTCGGGCGGACGGATCCCGCGAACCCAGCGTGCGCGTCAGGCCGGGAACCGCGCGAACCGCATCGTGGGCCGCACGATGCTGATCGGGGGCGGCGTCGTCGTGGTCGCCGCCGTGGCCGCGTGGCTCGCCGGCGCCACGCTCGACGACGAGTTCATCGCACTCAGCCTCGTGGCCGCGGTCGTCGTCTCCTTCGCCGTCGCGCTCGTGCGCTCGTTCGCACTGGTGCGTTCTGCCTGAAGCGCCCACGCATCGTCTGCGCGCTCCGATCCACGCCGCGTTGACGAGCGGCGCATCGGGCGCGTACACTTTGGGGCGCTGATGACCTGGGCGGTTAGCTCAGCGGAAGAGCACTCGCTTCACACGCGAGGGGTCGCAGGTTCAAATCCCGCACCGCCCACCACGAGTTTCGACGTCGCAGACGGAAATGCCCTCGGATCCAACGCTGAGGGCATTGGTGGTTCTCGCCGTTCCTTTCTCCACGCACGACATTGATGCCTTCCACCAGGCCCTCGAGCACGAGACGTGGGGTTCGGTCGATGTGCTCGAACCACCCACGTGAAGGCCCAGCAGGGTCCGGGGCAGGCGACGCACGACACCCGCAAGCGGCACACGGGAGCGGACTTCCTGACGTTCTGCAAGCGCATCGCGCGCGGCTTCGCCAAGGGCGAAGTGCACCTGACCCTGGACAACGTTTCGACCCACGAGACCCCGGCCGTAGAGGTCTGGCTCGCGCAGCACCCGCGCTTTCACCTCCAGTTCACCCTCACCAGCGCCTCTTGGACGAATCACATCGGGGCCTGGTTCGGCATCCTCACTCGCCAGGCTCATCGCCGCGGATCGTTCGACGGCGAGCGCGCCCTCGTCGAGACGATCGACGCGTTCGCCAGCGAGAGGAACGACCAAGCTACGCCCTTCGTGTGGATCAAGACGGCGGATCACTGCAGCGAGACGCCCATTGCGTGCCAAGGGGCCATCGGCCGGACGAGGCGGCCGGAACCGGGCTGCGTTCCGCCGGTCGGGACGCGCATCGGGGTCGACCTGCCCGCACCGTTCGCCCCGATGAGGTCGACGACCTCCCCAGGAGTGACGCGGAACGAGACGTCGAGCTCATCGAGGTGGTGCGGAACTCCTCGTGTTGGGTGCGCTCGTTCCACCAGATGATGAAGTCCGACGAGCCGCCGCCCTCGATGACCGGCGTGCTCTCGGCGAAGGGGCCGCGATCCTGCTCGAAGGCCCGCGCGATGCCGCAATCAGCTCGGTGAGGTGGCCGTTCTGTTGGGCCACCGAGCCGTCGCCGTTCAGGACGACGTAGTCGGAGATCAGGCTTTCGACCTTGGCGACCTCCGCCTGCTCGGTGAAGGCGCCGACCAGCTGCCGGCGCCAGGGGTTCCCGTTGAAGGAGTTCGAGAGTGCGATGACGGGGCGGCTCTGCGCCAGAGCTGTGGCCGTGCCGCCATGGGCGGGGAGGGCGAGGATGCACGCACAAGCCAACCTGACCAAGGCCCTCATGCAAGACCTCCTCGAGAGATGCGTCTCGTAATCCGCAGCTGGGGGCCTGCGTCGACGCGGCGAGGCACGATCCCAGACTCGTGCTCAGGCAGCTTGACAGCGCGTGCGCCGCCGCCGCACAGTGGCGCCAGCGTTCACCCGCCGGCGCGCGCCCGCGGTCTGACCCCACCCGGTACGCACGCTCCCTAAGGAGGGGCACATGGCTCCGCCGGACCCGGTCGTCGTCATCCCAGGCACGACCGACACGTCGCTCCGCAACAGATGCGACACGGACCCCGGGCGCGTCTGGGGCCCGCCGCGCACCGAACCGCGCGTGGCCCTGTATCGAGACGCCGTGCGCCGCGGTTTCGTCGAACCAGCACTCGCGGTCGCCGACAGTTGCCACGCGATGACGCACCAGCGGGTTTACCGCACGAAACTCATAACCCAGGAAGCCGTCCAGGAGCTGCTCGCAGACGTTCGACGCCGACGGCTCGACGGTGAAGCGGTGCAGACGGTCCTCGCCGCCACTGGGCACGCACGTGCCGGCCGACGCCGGGCATGGCCCGCGGGCTTGAGCGACCGGGAGGTGGAGGTGCTGTCGCTCCTCACGCGCGGCGCCTCCAACAAGCAGGTGGCGAAAGCGCTCGGCATCTCGCCGAAGACCGCCGGTCATCACGTGCACCACATCTACGACAAGATCGGTGTCTCCACACGAGCCGCAGCGGCGGTGTTCGCCATGCAGCACGGCTCGTTATAGGGCCAACACCCGATGGCAGGCCGACCCAACGGGCCTAGCCTGCACCAACGAACACGCACAGACCTCGTCGAAGACGAGCACAGGGGAGGCGGTCTCGTGAAACAGAATGCACGCAGCATGACCTACGCGGCGTTCCTCGGCGCCGTGCTCATCGGCGGTGCGAACTTCATCGCGGTCTCCTTCAGCAACATGGAGCTGCCGCCGCTCTTTGGCGCTGCCCTGCGGTTCGGCCTGGCCTCGGCCGTCTTCATCCTGATCGCCCAGATCGCTCACGTGCCCTGGGCGCGCGGACAGGCGGCGGCGGGAGCGGCGGTCTACGGGCTACTGGCCTTCGGTGCTTCGTACGCCCTGCTCTATTTCGCACTCCTGGGCCTCGCAGCTGGGAAGGTAGCGGTGATCGTTGCATCCGTGCCGCTGTTCACGCTCGCGATCGCCGTCATCGTCGGTCAGGAACGCCTCTCGGCGCGTGGCATCATCGGGGGCGTCCTTGTCATCGCCGGCATCGCCGTGCTGTCGCTAGGGACGTTGGGAGGCGAGTTCAGCGCCGTCTACCTCTTTGGGGCCGTCCTCGGCGCCGTCACCATCGCGGCGTCCAGCGTGTTCGTCAAGACCCTCCCTGACGTGCATCCCATCAGCCTGAACGCGATCGGGATGGCCGCAGGTACGCTCTTCCTCGCGCTCGGTTCCTTACTCCTGGGCGAACGGTGGCTGCTGCCGAACGAGACGCCAACCCTGCTGGCCCTTGGTTGGCTGGTGCTCCTGGGTTCGGTGGGGCTCTTCCAGCTCTTCCTCTACGTCATCCGTCGCTGGAGTGCATCGGCCACGGTCTACGCCGTGGCCGGAATGCCGGTCGTGACGGCCGGGCTCGGCGCGGTGATGCTCGATCAGCCGATCACGGTGGAGGTCGTGGTCGGCGGAACGTTGGTCATCGTCGCGGTATACGTCGGCGCCATCGCTCGTGCGAGGAAGCTGCCCCCGCTGCCGGAGGGACCTGACCTCACGACCGAGACTCACCCCTAGAAGCCTGTGGCACCCTGAGGCCCTTCGCCCGGCTACGCGCATCCAGACGCGCTTCCGGGCTCCGCCTCGCTGACGACGGTCGGGCTACATCCCGTCGTTCTCCCCTTCAAGCGCTGGCATCTCCGGCAAGACCATATTGTTGATTTGCCGGTGTATGAGCCACTCACCATCCACGCGATTGAGGACGAGGAGGTAGTAGCCCTGGATCAGCGTCTCACCATCTTCGTCGGCCACGCTGTAGGTACCGATCTGGTAGCCACTGTCGTTGTGGACCACTGTTTCGCTAGCTACGATGAAGACTTGGGCCGGTGGTTGCTCAAACGCCGCCTGGTACAACTGAGCCACGGCCTGCCGACCCTCGGTGACCTGCCCTCCGGCTTCGAATCGAAGTGCGTCTTCCGTGTATAGCCTCGCCATGGCCTCCGCGTCGCGTGCGTCGACCGCCGCCACGATCCGCTCTGGCAGCGCCTCGATCGCGTGCACATCCTCCTGTTGCGCCAGTGCCAGGCCTAGCGCCACGATGGCGCCGCCAACAAGCGCAGTCGCCACAGCCGTGTGGGAACGCCGCATGTTGCTCTACCTCCATTCGGGACTCGATGCCATGGTCTGAACTCCGGCCGATGAGCCCGCACCGCTTCGCGACAGCTCCGGGTTCCCCTGGCGCTGAACCGGCTCAGGGGCACCTCCCCTGATCCGTGCAGAGTGGCTGGCTGGCCAACGGTGCGCCCCGGTCTCGATACCTCCCTCCTCCGGGCACGGGGGTCCAGGCTGGCACGCCAACCCCTACCAAACCCCTACCAACCCCCTACCGGCTGGTTCGGAGTGGCTGAGTTGGACGTCGGATGCTAGAGTGCTCGCCTGACTCAAGCGAATGTCGATGCCTAACCGCGTCGCAGCGCATATGATGTCTTACTGATATCTTGCCGCGTAACGCAGGCATGGGGTCGCAGATTGCGTCCCCATCATAGGAGGTACCACATGAAGGCCTTCGTCAAGCTGGCTTGTGCGGTCGCCCTCGCCCTTCCCGCCTTCGGCGGTCTGGGCGTGGCGCTGGCGCAGGACGGTCCCGTCATCGCGCTGTCGAACTCGTTCTATGGCAACGTCTGGCGCCGCCAGATGGTCGACGCCTTCACCGAGCAGGCCGAGACCGCCAAGGCCGAGGGCCTGATCGCCGACTTCGTCGTCCTGAACGGCGACGGCTCGGTGGCCCAGCAGAACAGCCAGCTCGCCGAGCTCATCTTGCGCGGCGTCGACGCCATCGTGATCAACGCGGCTTCGGAGACGGCGCTCAACTCGATCATCGGGCAGGCCTGCAACGCCGGGATCGTCGTCGTCGCCTTCGACAGCCTCGTCACCCATGCCTGCGCCTGGAAGCTCGGCTTCGAATTCCTCGGCTACAAGGCCGAGCAGGCGGAGGCCACGCTCGAGCTCATCGGGCACGAGGGCAACGTGATCCTCGTCCGCGGCGTCCGCGGCTCCGGTCCCGACGAGCAGATGTACGCTGCCCAGATGGGCGTGCTCGAGCAGTACCCGAACGTCACCGTCGTCGCCGAGGTCTTCGGCCAAGCCACGGCGTCGGTCGCCCAGCAGGCTATCGCGGGCATCCTGCCGAGCCTGCCCCATGTCGACGCCGTGCTCGCCCAGGGCGGTAGCGACGATTACGGCATCGCCCGCGCCTTCGAGCAGTATGGCGGTCCCTATGCCGACGCCATGCCGGTGATCGAAGGCGGCGGCTCGTCGGACTTCATCATCTGGTGGAACGAGCGCAATCAGGAGCAGGAGTACCGCACCACCTCGATGAACACCACGCCCGGGATCGGCGGCGCGGCCTTCTGGCTGGCCTACGAGATCACGCAGGGCGCCGAGCCCGACATGGAGATGACCATGCCCGTCGCGGTAGTCGAGGCCGAGAACCTCGCCGCCTTTGCCGAGGGCCTCTCGCCCGGCTTCATCCTCAGCCCGAGCTACGACCGTGACTGGGTGAGCCAGAACCTGCTCGACTGACGCATGATCCGGGGTGGCCTCCCTCCGCCCCGGTCCCGACGGGGGCGGAATGGACGATCTGGCGGAGGCGCGACGACTGGCCGAGGACGTAACCCGAGCGGCGGCACCGCCGCCGCCGCTCGTCCTGCTCGAGGGGATCTCGAAGGCCTACGGGCCGACCCAGGCGAACCGGGACGTCACGTTCCGCGTCGCTCCGGGCGAGGTGGTCGGCCTGATCGGGGCCAACGGTGCCGGCAAGTCCACCCTGATGCGCGTCCTGACCGGCGGAACGGAGCCCGATGCCGGCCGCCTCGTCTATGACGGCGAGGCGGTCGCCTGGTCCCAGCTCAGCCCGCGCGCCTGCCACCGGATGGGCATCCGGATCGTCCACCAGGAACTCACCCTCTGCCCCAACCTGACGGCGGCCGAGAACTTCTTCCTCGAGCAGCCCGAGCACCGGCGCACCTCACCGCGCTGGCTCGCGCCGTACCGCCGCGCGGTCCGCGAGAGCATGGCGGCGGTCTTCCCGGGTCTCGGCCTCGATCCGAACGTGAGGGTCGGCCGGCTCGACATCGGCGCGCGGCAGATGCTCGAGATCGCCCGGGCCGCCCACGACCCGCGCCTGCGCCTCCTGATCCTGGACGAGCCGACCTCGTCGCTCTCTTCCGAGCAGGCCCGCGCACTCCACAGCTACGTCACCCGACGCGCGGCCGAAGGCCTCGCCGTGATCTTCATCAGCCACAAGCTACAAGAGGTGCTCGGCGTCGCCGACCGGATCGTCGCCATGCGCAACGGCGCCATCGTCTCCGACCGCCCGCGCGCTGAGGTCACGCTCGACGACCTGATCGAGGCCGTCGGCGGGCGTGCAGCGGCCGCCCTCGTGCAAGACGCCGCCGCCGGCGCCGCCGGCGCGGTCCTGGTGCGCCTCTCCGGGACGCTGACCGCACCGCTCGGCCGGCCGGTCGAGCTCCGCGCCGGCGAGGTGGTCGGCCTTGCCGGCCTCGAAGGAGGCGGGCAGAAGGCGCTCCTCCGCCGGCTCTTCGCGCCGTCCGCGGCGCGCGGCGGCGAGGCGGCCCGGACCGGGCGCGCCACCTTCGTCTCGGGTGATCGGCGCGGCGAGGGCGTCTTCCCGCTCTGGAGCGTCTTCGACAACGTCGCGATCGGCCGCATCGCCCGCCAGCCCGCTCTCGCGCCCATCCGTTTCGCCGCCGAGCGCGCCGCCGCCGCGGGCGGTGCCGAGCGCCTTTCGCTCGCGACGGAGCGGCTCCCCGATCCGATCCTCGATCTCTCGGGCGGCAATCAACAGAAGACGCTGCTCGCCCGCGGCGTGGTGGGCGATGCGCCGGTCATGCTCCTCGACGACCCTACGCGCGGCGTCGACATCGGCGCCAAGCGCGACTTCTACCGTGTCCTGCGCGACGTCGCGCAGGAGGGGCGCCTCGCGATCTGGCACTCGACCGAGGATGCGGAGCTCCTCGAATGCGATCGGGTGCTGGTCCTGTCGCAGGGCAGGATCGTGGCCGACCTCGCTGGCGCGGCGGTGACCGAGGAGGCCATCATCGGCCACGGATTCGCCGAGCCGGAGCCCGGCGCCGCCGCGGCGCGACGAGCCCTCCTCACGCCGGAGCGGGTCTTCGAGGCCATCCCCTTCATCGGCCTCGCCATCCTCGTCGCCCTCATGGCGAGCAGGAACCCGCTCGTGCTGTCGTCCTTCGGGATGCAACTCCTGCTCGGGCCCGCGGTGGTCCTCGTCCTCGTCGCGCTCGCCCAGATGTTCATCGTCGGCGGCAGCGAGATCGACCTCGGCGTCGGCGGCTTCGTGAGCATGGTGAACGTGATCAGCGCGACGCTGCTCGTGAGCCAACCCACGCTCGGCGCCGCGATGCTCGTCGGCGGCCTCGCCGGCTACGCGCTGCTCGCGGTGCTGATACAGCTGCGTGGCATCCCCGCGATCGTGGTCACGCTCGGGGCCTCGTTCATCTGGCTCGGCATCGGCCGCACGATCCAGCCGAGCCCCGGCGGCAGCGCCCCGGAGTGGCTCCCAGACCTCTTCGCCTGGACGATTCCGGGTCTGCCCACGCCCGTCGTGCTGATCCTCGGAGCCGGGCTCGTCGCCTTCGCCCTCAACCGCTCGTCGCTCGGCGTCGTCCTACGCGGCTTCGGTTCCGCGCCCGAGGCGCTCGCCCGCCTCGGCTGGTCGCCGCTTCGCTACGGCATCTGGCGCTACCTGATCGCGGGCGGCTTCGCGCTGACCGCAGGTCTCTACCTCACCGCCACCAACCACGCGAGCGACATCAACGTCGGCAGCGCCTACACCCTCCTGAGCGTCGCCGGTGTCGTGATCGGGGGCTGCGCGCTGTTCGGCGGCGTCATCTCGCCGCTCGGCGTCGTCGCGGGCGCGGTGACGCTGGCGCTGATCGGGGCTGCCCTCGCCATGCTCGGCGTCGGTACCGACTACAACGCGCTCGTGCAGGGCAGCCTCCTCATCCTGATCCTCGGACTTCGCACCCTCCTCAACTGGAGGCAGGGCGATGCGCGCTGACGCGGCTCGCTTCCTCGCCCGCTATCGCTGGGTCTGGGCGGCGCTCGGCGTGCTCCTGCTCTGGGCCGCCCTCAGCCTACTCACCGAGCGGGTGAGCCTGCACGCCCTCTCCGGCGTCGCTGCCACGGCCGCCTTCCTCCTGATCGCCGCCCTCGGCCAGATGCTCGTGATCACGACCGGACGCGGCAACATCGACCTCTCGATCCCGAGCGTCATCACGCTCTCGGCGTACCTCACGGTCATCATCGCGGCCGGCCTCGACACGAACCTCCCGGTCACACTCCTCGCCGTCGCGGCACTCGGGCTCGGGACCGGGCTCGTGAATGCGGCCCTGGTGATCGTCTTCCGGATCCCCGCCATCATCGCCACGCTCGCGACCGGCTACATGCTCGCCACGCTCACGCTGCTCGCGAACCGACAGGTGAAGACCGGACGCACGGCCGAGACCCTGGCCTATCTCGCCGCCGGCCGCCTCGGCGGCGTGCCGGTCGTCGCCCTGATCGCCCTACTCCTCGCCATCGTCATCGCGCTCGCGCTCGCCCGCCTCGCCTACGGGCGCCACCTCTCCGCGACGGGCCAGAGCTGGACGGCAGCCGGCCTCGCGAGCGTCCGCGTCGGCACCACCATCACCGTCGCCTTCGCCTCGAGCGGCGTCCTCGCGGCGCTCGCGGGCATGCTCCTCTCCGCCTACTCGGGCGGCGCCTTCCTCGAGATGGGTTCGCCCTACCTGCTGCAGACCGTCGGCGCCGTGGTGCTCGGCGGCACGTTGATCGCGGGTGGCTCGGCGACCGCCGCTGGCACGCTCTTCGGAGCGGTGCTCCTGGTGCTGATCATCGTCACCATGCAGATCGGCGGCCTGCCTCCGGGGTCCCAGGACATCGTCCAGGGCGTGGTTATCGTGCTCGTCCTGGCCGTCGCCGGGCCCGGCCGCAGACGCTGACCGGCGACCGCTCCGGCTGTCGACGTTTCGTCGGTCAGCTCGAGGCGGCGCGAGCCTCGCGGCGCGAGCGACGCGCGGCGCGCAGCCGCACGGATGCGAACACGAGCACGAAGCCGACGCCCAAGAGCAGCGCCATGGCGCCGGAGGTGGCCGCGTCCAGGGCATAGGCCACGCCGAAGCCCGCGAGCGCTCCGAGCACGGCGATGAGCGCCGTCAGCGCCAGCATGCTGGTGAGCCGTCTGGTGAGCAGGTGCGCGGTCGCGGCCGGCACGATCGTCAGCGCGACGGTCAGGATCGAGCCTGCCGCGTAGAAGGCGGCGGTGATGGTGAGCGAGACGAGGAACATGAAGGCGTAGTGCAGCCTGCGCACGCCGAAACCCTGGAGCCGCGCGAAGGTCGGGTCGAAGGTGGTGAGCTTCAGCTCCTTGAAGAAGCGCCAGATGAAGAGCGCGTTGACGAGCAGCACTGCCAGCATCACGTACAGGTAGCGCGGGCCGAGCGACACGCCCCAGAGCTCGAGGTGGATGAACGCCGCGAGGTTGAGGTCGCCGACCAAGACGACGTGCTCGTCGAGGTGCACGTTCGGGAAGCGCCGGCTGATCAGGAGGATGC
>SLRS01000254.1 GCA_007130855.1 Trueperaceae bacterium
AGCGTACGCATTCGCTTCATGGTCACCGCCTGATGTCCAGGATGAGGATCTGCGAGAGGTCGTCGAGCGTGAGCTCGGCCTGCTGACCGCGAAGGTCGGTGAGCACGATCTCCGTGTTGGGAAGCGTCTGCCCGAGCGCCACCACTTGCGGCGCCGGATCGGCGTTGCTGCGGAAGATGCCCACGCTCACCGGGCCGAGCACGCTGCCGGTGAAGCTGTAGCCGTTGTCTCGCAGGTAGCGCGCCAGGCGGTTGGTGCCGGCGGCGAGCGGCGCCTGTCCGGCTGCCGGCATGGCGGCGACCACCGGCGCGTCGACGACCGCGGCCGCGACCACGGCCGCCTCCTCGGCCTCCTCCTCGGTGCCGCGCAGTTCGGGGACGTCGGCGGCGATGCTGTCGCCGGCCCGCACGGCCTCGACGACGGGCGCCTCGTTCGACTCCTCGGGCAGGCGGGTGACGACGATCTCGGGCACCGGTGCCCGGTCGATGCTGTCGATGGTGCGCGGCTCTTGCAGCAGGCTCGGCGTGGCCGCCAGTGGCGTGCCGCTCGGCAGCGCGGGCGGCAAGTCGGGACTCACCACCGGCGTCGGCGCCAACGCGCGCGGCGCGGGGGTGGCGACGCGCGGTGGCTCGGGCGGAGGCCCGGTCGGCACGGCCACCTCGGTCACGACCGGCGCGGCGGGGACGTCGCGCACCGGTGCGGTCTCGCGCCGCACCACGATCGGCGAGAACGGGTTCACGGTCGCCCGGGCGGCCGCGAGGGCACGCTCGGCCGCGAGCGGATCGATGGCGGTGGGATCGGCCGGGAGCGGGGCCGGCGGCTCGGTGACCAGGAACGGGAACTCGGCCACCTCGACGTCGCGCGCGACGGTCAACGGCGGATCGATGACCACCACCGGGTCGTCCTCGGCGCGGGCGGTCACCACCACGGGGCCGTCGGCCTCGGCGTCGCCGTTCACGTCGGCCTCCGGCTCGGCGACGGCGACGGCCGCAGCCACGTCCGCAGCCGGCTCGGCACCGGCCTCGGCGTCGGCCGCGGTGTCAGCCGCGGTGTCAGCCGCTTCGGCCTCGGCTACCGCGGCGGCCGGGGTGGCCACGCTCGGAGCGGCTGCGGTGGTCGGCGGCTCGCCTTCCTCGGCGATGATGCGCGACTGGGTGAAGAAGTTGACCCAGAAGAACGCCGCCGCGGCGAGCAGCATGAGCGCGAGCAGGATGCGTGCGGTGCGTGAGAGCGTCATGGCGTCAGCGCTCCCCTGGGTCGGTGCCGGTGAAGACGTAGACCGTGAAGCCGACCGCGGTGTTGAGATCGGGGTCGTCGCTGTCGTCACTCGCGACCGACAGTCCGACCGTGTTGAGCTTCGTGAAGCGCTGCAGGTTCTCGAGCAGGTCGATGAAGCCCATCGACTCGGCGAAGCGGCCGTCGGCCGAGACGTTGAAGCCGATCGCGCGTACGTCCTGCACGTTCGACTGGCCGCTGCCCTGGGCGAAGCTGCGAATGGTGACGCCGGCCGCCTCCGAGGAGTTGCGCAGCGCGTCGATCAGGTCGGCCACCTGCGACTCCTTCGGCAGCTGCGACAGGAACACGCGGCGCTCCTCCTCGAGCATCGCCACCGCCAGGCGCAGGTCGGGCAGGTTGCGGCGGGCGTCCTCACCGCGCCGGATGTCGGTCTCGAGCCGCGTGATGGTGGCCTCGAGCTCCGCGATCCGCTCCTGGGAGGGCTGGTACAGGTAGAAGTACCAGAGCGCGCCCGCGATCACGGTCAACACCAGCACGACGATGGCGATGTCGCGCTGGCGCAGCTTGCGCAGGTTGAGGCTCATCGCAGGCCTCCGCTGAAGCCGCCGACGGTGAGGCTGTAGGTGAACAGGTCGGTGTCGGCGTTACGGCTGGCGTTCTGGAACAGCACCCCGAAGTCGCGCGCGTTCTCGAGCGAGCGCACGAAGCGTGCGAGCGTCGCGGGCCCGTCGACCGTGCCACCGATCGACATCTCCGTCATGATCGCGGCGCCCTCGAAGCGGTTGGGGTCGCTCGTCGGCGGGTAGACCGAACGCATGTTGAGGCTGCGGAAGTCGATGCTGGGGGTGTCGGCGTCGATCCGCGGCGGCAGCAGCTCGAGCAGGCCGGCGATCTCGGCCGTCCACACCACCCGGCCGCGGCGCACCTCCTCGGCGATCGAGATCAGCTGCCGCAGTGCCTGCTGCCGCTGCTGGAGGTCGCGCTGCTCGGCCAGGAAGGGCTGCAGCAGGGCGAGCTGGTCCTCACGGACCTGCACGTCGCGCTCGAGGTTGATGATCGTCTGGTTGGTGAGGTACGTGATCCCGCCGATCACACCGCCGACGAGCAGGGGAAAGGCGACCGCGAGCACGCGCCAGTAGCCCGGCTCGCGGATGCGCTTGAGCGCTTTCGGCAGCAGGTTGATGTTAATCAAGCGCCGTCACCCCCCGGAGCGCGAGCCCGAGCGGGACGGCGAAGGCGCCGCCCATCTGCGTCAGGTAGGCGCTGTCGTAGCGATTCGGGTCGACCGCCACGGTGAGCCAGGGGTCGCCCAGCTCGACACGCACGCCGAGCGTGTCGCCGATGGCCTCGGGCAGCCCGCGCAGGTTCGCGCCGCCGCCTGTCACCAGCATCCGGTTGATCGTGGCGTCGCCGGTCTGGACTCGGAAGAACTCGAGCGAGCGCCGGATCTCGGTGGTGAGTTCGATCAGCACCGGCCGCAAGGCCTCGTACACGCGGCTGGGGCTGTACTGCTCGCGCTTCGCATCGAAGTTGAGCAGCTCCTCCTCGTCCTCCGAGGGGATGGTGGCGGTGCCGTACTGGAGCTTGACGTCCTCGGCGCTGTCGAAGTCGAGGCCGAAGGAGCGCTGCACGGCGGCGGTGAAGTCGTCGCCGGAGACGCCGATGTTGCGGTTCATCAGCACCCGGTCGCCGCGCACCAGGGTGATGGTGGTGTTGCTGGCGGCGATCTCGAGCACCACGCCGATCTCGTTGGACTCGGTGTAGCTGCCGCCGGAGAGGGTGGTCTTGGTGAGGTGCTCGCCGAGCAGGGCACCCTTGAGCGAGCGCAGCAGGGCGAACGGCTTGATGTCGATCACCAGGGTCTCGACGCCGGCGCTGCGCAGCACCTCGACTTGCTGCGTCAGCAGGTCGAGCCGGGCGGCGGCGATGATCACCTCGAGCTGGCCGCCGGTCTCGATGTCGTCGGGGTTGTCGAGCACGAAGAAGTCGAGCTCCACCTCGTCGATCGGGAAGGGGATGTAGCGCTCCGCCTCCCACTTGATCGCCTCCTCGAGCTCGGCGATGGTCATCTTCGGGACCATGATGTTGCGCGTGATCGCCTGGCGGTTACTGACCGCGGTGACCACGTGCCGCTTGCGGATGCCCGCCTCGTCGAGCAGGGCACGGACCTCCGCGGCGAGCCCAGGGATGTCGACGACCATGTCTTCCTGCACCAACCCCGGCGGCATAGGCCGCAGCGCCAGAGCCGCGAGGCTCGGCGGGTTCCCCGGACGCAACTCCACGACCTTGAGGGCGGATGTACCGATCTCGAGGCCTATGGCGTCGATCCTGGGTCTGAGGAAGCGCGAGAAGCGATCGCGCGATGAGGCCATAATGACTCCTCCCTGAGGACCTGAGCGACTCTACCACCGCGTTGGCCCCACTTCGGGTGAAAATTTCGCACCGAGCCCCGTGCTGGTCGGTACTCCGGTGCGCACATGGGGGCCGGGAACGCCGAAAACGGCAGAAAGCCCGTCCAGGAGGAGGTATAACACCGTGATAGCAATGGCACGCCGTCATGCCCCAGCGTGACTTTTCGCGAGGTCGTTGAAGCGAACATGAGCATTGTGGAACTGCAGATCCGCCGATCCGACCGGACCGTTGCGCTGCTTGCCGATGATCACCTCCGCGATGCCCTGCTTCTCCGAGTGCGGGTCGTAGTACTCGTCGCGATAGATGAACATCACCAGGTCGGCGTCTTGCTCGATGGCACCCGAGTTGTGCGACACGATCCCGTCGGCCAACCACGAGGCCGGGCCCGGCACGGTGAGGTCGAACACCGGCGCCTCGCCCAACGGCACGACCGCGAGCACCTCGTCCCAGACCAGGTCGCCTCGATCGTGCGCGGTGGCCGGCAGGCGCTCGGCCACGGCGGCGGCCATGGTCGCGACCGCGCTCGCCGCTTGGCGGCCGCCAGCATCGGTGGGGCTCGTGATGCCGCTCGCACCGCTCGCGCCCCCCGCCGCGAACACGCGGCGCCGCAGCGCA
>SLRS01000147.1 GCA_007130855.1 Trueperaceae bacterium
GCGACGCCACCACGCTCGAGACGCTCGGCCGCAACCCCTGGATCATGCTTCCCGGGATCGCCATCTTGGTGACCGTGCTCGCCTTCAACTTCCTGGGCGACGGCCTCAGGGACGCCGTGGACACGACGTCACACCTCTAGCCCCGTTCCCGGCACGGTCCATGGACCTCCGGGTACGGAGCCGTACGCCGCTTCGGGCGTACCGGAAGGAGCAGCGCGAGATGCCGAAGATCAGTTTCGTCGGTGCGGGGAGTACGGTCTTCGCGAAGAACCTCTTGGGCGACATCTTGTCGTATCCCGAGTTGGCCGAGTCGGAGATCAGCCTCTTCGACATCGACCCGGAGCGGCTCCAGACCTCGGAGGTGGTGGCCCGGAAGGTCGCCGAGACGCTCGGCGCCCACCCCCGCATCCACGCCACCACCGACCGCGAGCGCAGCTTGGACGGCGCAGATTACGCCATCTGCATGATCCAGGTGGGAGGTTACGAACCCGGCACCGTGACCGACTTCGAGATCCCCAAGCGCTACGGCTTGCGCCAGACGATCGCCGACACGCTCGGCGTCGGCGGCATCATGCGCGCGTTGCGCACGATCCCGGTGCTGCTCGAGATGGCCCACGACATGGAGCGGCTCTGCCCGGACGTCACCTTCTTGCAGTACGTGAACCCCATGGCGATGAACTGCTGGGCCCTGTCGCGGGCCAGCCGGATCCGCACCATCGGCTTGTGCCACAGCGTGCAGGGGACGGCGGGGGAGCTCGCGCGCGACATCGGCGTTCCGCTCAGTGAAATCAACTATCGCTGCGCCGGCATCAACCACATGGCCTTCTACCTGAACTTCGAGCGCGGCGGCGAGGACCTCTATCCGCGCCTGCACGAGGTGGTCGCGCAGGGACGGGTGCCGAACTGGAACCGCGTACGCTACGAGATGTTCCAGCGCCTGGGCTACTTCGTGACCGAGTCGAGCGAGCACTTCAGCGAGTACGTGCCCTACTTCATCAAGCGCGACCGTCCCGACCTGATCGCGGACTTCAACATCCCGCTCGACGAGTACATCACGCGCTGCCAGAACCAGCTCGCGGGCTGGCAGAGCCTGCGCAGCGCGCTCGAGGATCCTGCGACCGAGCTGAAGGTCGAGCGCAGCCACGAGTACGGTTCGCTCATCATCCACAGCCTCGAGACGGGCATCCCGCGGGTGGTGTACGGCAACGTCGCGAACGACCACCTGATCGACAACCTCCCCCAGGGCTGCTGCGTCGAGGTGCCGTGCCTCGTCGACAAGAACGGCATCCAACCGACCCGTATCGGCGCGCTGCCGCCGCAACTCGCCGCGCTGATGCAGACCAACGTCAACGTCCAGGCGCTCACCGTCGAGGCCGCGCTCAGCGGCAAGCGCGAGCACATCTACCACGCCGCCATGCTCGACCCGCACACGGCGGCGGAGCTCGATCTCGAGCAGATCTGGTCGCTGGTCGACGACCTGATCGAGGCCCACGGCGACTGGCTGCCGGAGTACGCCGCCCCGGTGCGGCCGAACGTCGCCCCCAGGAGCGAGCATGCCTAAGATCACCCTGATCGGCGCCGGCAGCGCCGTGTTCACACGCAACCTCTGCAGCGACATCCTGCTCGCGCCGGCGCTGCAGCACAGCACCATCAGCCTGATGGACATCGACGAGGCGAGGCTGCGGCAAGCACGCGACCTGGTGCAGGCGCTCATCGACGGCCGCTCTCTCCCCGCTCGGGTCGAGGCGACCACCGATCGCCGTGAGGCGGTGCGGGGCGCCGACTTCGTCGTCACGACCTTCCAACAGGGCGGGCTCGAGGCGTATGAACTCGACATCGAGATCCCCAAGCGCTACGGCGTGGAGCAGTGCGTCGGCGACACCCTCGGACCGGGCGGCGTGTTCCGTTCGCTGCGCACCATCCCGGTGCTGCTCGACCTCTGCGACGACATGGACGAGCTCGCGCCCGACGCGCTGCTGCTCAACTACGTCAACCCGATGGCTGCGAACTGCTGGGCGGTCGATGCGGCGACCGGCCGGCCCCATGTGGGCCTGTGCCACAGCGTGCAGGGCACGAGCGAGATGCTGGCCCGCTGGATCGACGTGCCCTTCGAGGAGGTGATCTACCGCTGCGCAGGCATCAACCATCAGGCCTTCTACCTCGAGTTCAGGCGCGGCGCGGAGGACCTCTACCCGCGCCTCTGGGAGGCGATCGAGCGCGCCGAGGTGGTCGCCGAGGAGCCCGTGCGCGTCGACATCATGAGGAGTTTCGGCTACTTCGTGACCGAGTCGAGCGGCCACGCCAGCGAGTACCTGCCGTACTGGCGCAAGAGCCGCCAGATGGTGGACGAGGAGCTGGTGCCGCGCTTCAGCGACCCGGTCAACAGCTGGTTCGGCCAGGGCCGCACGGGCGGCTACTTGCAGCACTGCCTCGCGCGGCTCGATGCGTCGAAGCGCGAGATCGACGACCTGATCAGAGGCGCTGCGGCGCTTCCGACCGTGCGTACCCACGAGTACGGCTCGTACATCATCGAGGCGATGGAGACGCACGTCCCCATCCACGTCAACGGCAACGTGCCCAACCGTGGTTCGATCACCAACCTGAGCGACGAGTGCTGCGTGGAGGTCCCCTGCCTGGTGGACGGCAACGGCGTGCAAGCGACGATCGTCGGCGCCATGCCGGCGCAGCTCGCGGCCCTCAACCGAACCAACGTCAACGTCCAGGAGCTCATCGTCGAGGCGGCCCTCGCCGGCGACACCGACGCGGTACACCACGCCGTGGCGCTCGATCCGCTGACGGCGGCCGTGTGCACGCTGCCGCAGATCCATGCGCTGGTGGCCGAGATGCTGGAACGGCAGGCGCGCTGGCTGCCGCAGTTCGCGTGATCGAGTACCAACGAGGAGGCTAGGGCGCGTATGTACACCATCGGCATCGACTTCGGCACCGAGTCCGGACGAGCACTCCTGGTCCGCGTCCGTGATGGTGCGGAGATCGCCAGCGCCGTGCACCGGTACGGCGACGGCGTCATCGACGAGCGGCTGCCGGGCGGCAGCGATCCGCTGCCCCCCGATTGGGCGCTCCAGAACCCCGACGACTACGTGGAGGTCGTCAAGCACACCGTGCCGAGCGTGCTCGAGCAGGCCGGCGTCAGTGCCGGCGAGATCGACGGCATCGGCATCGACTTCACCTCCTGCACCATGTTGCCCACGCTGCGAGACGGCACGCCACTGTGCCGCTTGCGCGAGCTCCGCTCGAACCCGCACGCTTGGGTGAAGCTCTGGAAGCACCATGCCGCGCAGCCCCACGCCGACACGATCAACCGGGTGGCGCGCGAGCGCGGCGAGCCCTGGCTGTCGCGCTACGGCGGCAAGATCTCGAGCGAGTGGTTCTTCAGCAAGGCACTGCAGATCCTCGACGAGGCGCCGGAAATCTACCGGCGGGCCGAGCGGCTCATCGAGGCGGCCGACTGGATCGTCTGGCAGCTCACGGGGGTCGAGACCCGCAACGCCTGCACGGCCGGCTACAAGGCGATGCACCAGGACGGCGACTTCCCCAGCCGGGCCTACTTCGCGGCCCTGCACCCGGACTTCGCCGACGTGGTGGACGAGAAGATGTCGCGCGAGCTCCTGCCGCTGGGCGCGCGCGCCGGAGGGCTCAGCGACGAGGCGGCGGGTTGGACGGGGCTGGCGCCGGGCACGCCCGTGGCGGTGGCCAACGTCGACGCGCACGTCACGCTGCCGGTGACGGGCAGCGTCGGTCCGGGCACGATGGTGATGATCATGGGCACCTCGACCTGCGACGTGCTCGTCGGCGAGGGCCTCCACGAGGTCGAGGGCATGTGCGGCGTGGTGATGGGCGGCATCGTGCCCGGACGTTACGGCTACGAGGCGGGTCAGAGCGGCGTCGGCGACATCTTCGCCTGGTTCGCGGAGCACGCCGTGCCAGGCGTCTACGTCGAGCGCGCGAACGCCGCGGGCTTGGACCTCCACGGCTACCTCGCGCAGGAGGCGGCCAAGCAGCGGCCGGGCGAGCATGGGCTGCTGGCGCTGGACTGGCTCAACGGCAACCGCAGCGTGCTGGTCGACGCCGGACTCAGCGGTCTCATCGTGGGGATGACGTTGGCCACGCGGGCCGAAGACATCTACCGGGCGCTGCTCGAGTGCACCGCCTACGGCCAGCGTGTGATCATCGAGGCCTTCGAGGAGAGCGGGTTGCCCGTGACCACGCTCGTCGCCGCCGGCGGTCTGCCAGCGAAGAACCCGCTGCTGATGCAGATCTACGCCGACGTGCTGGACCGCGAGATCCACCTCGTCGGCAGCGACCAGGCGCCGGCGCTCGGCGCGGCGATGCATGCCGCCGTGGCGGCAGGAGTCTACCCCGACATCGAGGCGGCGGCGCAACGCATGGGGGGTTTGAGCGACAAGGTCTACCGGCCCACGGCGGAGCACGTGAGCGCGTACGAGGCGCTCTATCGCGACTACTGCTTCCTCCACGACCTCTTCGGCCGCAGCGGCCGCGACGAAGCGGGTGGGGTGATGAAGCGCCTGCGCGAGGGGCGCTCGAAGGGGGACGAGGGCAGCGCATGAACGACCTGAGCCTTCCCTGCGTTTGGTTCGTCTGCGGTTCGCAGCGGCTCTACGGCCCGGGCCCGCTCGAGGAGGTCGCTGCCAACGCCCGGCGCGTCGCCGCCGCGCTCGACGAGGCTGCGGCCGTGCCGCTGCCGGTGCGCTTCAGGGCGGTACTCACCACGCCCGAGGAGATCCACCAGGCCTGCCTCGAGGCCAACGCCGACGGTGACTGCGCCGGCCTGATCTTGTGGATGCACACGTTCTCCCCGGCGCGGATGTGGATCGGCGGCCTCGCCGCGCTCCGCAAGCCGATGTGCCACCTCCACACGCAGTTCAACCGCGAGCTGCCGTGGGACGCGATCGACATGGATTTCATGAACCTCAACCAGGCCGCGCACGGCGACCGTGAGGCAGGCTTCCTCCACACTCGCATGCGACTCGCGCGCAAGGTGGTGGTCGGCCATTGGTCGGACCCCGAGGTGCACGAGCGCCTGGCCGCCTGGGCGCGCGCGGCGCACGCCTGGCACGATTTGCAGGGTGCCAAGATCGCGCGCTTCGGCGACAACATGCGCGAGGTCGCCGTCACCGAAGGCGACAAGGTGGCCGCCCAGCTGCGTTTCGGCTTCGCCGTGAACGGCTACGGCATCGGCGACCTCGTCGAGCGCGTGGAGGACGCCTCCGAGGCGGCCGTCGACGACCTCGTCGAGCGCTACGAGGAGGCTTACGCAGTCGCCCCTGCACTGCGCGCGGGCGGCGAACGTCACGGTGCCTTGCGCTACGGCGCGCGGCTCGAGATCGGTCTGCGCGCCTTCCTCGAGGACGGCGGCTTCAGCGGGTTCACGACGAGCTTCGAGGTCCTCCACGGCCTGCGCCAGCTGCCGGGCCTCGCCGTCCAGCGCCTGATGGCCGCTGGTTACGGCTTCGGCGCCGAGGGCGACTGGAAGACCGCGGCGCTCGTGCGGGCGATGAAGGTGATGGGGAAGGGCCTGCCGCAGGGCACCTCGTTCATGGAGGACTACACGTATCACCTCGACCCCGATGGGTCGCAGGTGCTCGGATCGCACATGCTCGAGGTGTGCCCCACGATCGCCGCCAGCAAACCCTCGCTCGAGATCCACCCGCTCGGGATCGGCGGCAAGGAAGACCCCTTGCGGCTCGTGTTCGACGCCAAGTCGGGGCCCGCCATCAACGTGTCGTTGGTCGACCTGGGCAACCGCTTCCGCCTGATCGTCAACGAGGTCGAGGCCGTCGGCCATCCCCCGTTGCCGAAACTCCCGGTGGCCAGAGCCGTGTGGGCGTGCCACCCCGACTTCAAGACCGCCTGCGCCGCCTGGATCCATGCCGGCGGGGCGCACCATACCGGCTTCAGCCTCGACCTCACGACCGAGCACGTCGAGGACTTCGCCGAGATCGCCGGCGTGGAACTCGTCGTCATCGACCGGGCCACCACGCTGCGGCGTCTGCGTCACGAGCTCCGCGCAGGCGACGTCTACTACGCGCTCAACGAGGGGTTGCGCAACTGATGGCGTTCGGTCCCCCTCGCACGAGCGCACGCGGGGGCTTTGGGGCGCAGGCGCGCGGCGCCTGCGCCGCGCCTTCCTGAGCGCGCGCCGCCATCGCCCTGTCAGCCGCTACGCGGTAGGCGGCTGGAACTCGATCACGAAGCTGATCACGTCTTCATGCGGTTCGCTGGTGACCTTGTAGTCGGTCTTGTGGAACACGCGCTGCATCGGTCGGTTCTCACGCAGCACCTCGGCCGTGAAGCCGCGGATGCCGTTCCGCATGGCGACCTGTCCAAGGTAGCGCAGCAACTGAGTGCCGAGACCGCGGTTCTGCCAGTCGTCGCGCACCACGAAGGCGACCTCGGCCATGTTCGTCTTCTCGTCGAGGTAGTAGCGGCCGACCGCGATGATGTCCTCACCGTGGGCTTCGGGCACGGTACAGACGATCGCCAGCTCGCTCCGGTGATCGATGAACACGAAGTCCTGGATCTCGCTGCGCGGGACCCGCTTCGAACGCGACATGAAGCGGTAATACATCGTCTCCTGCGAGAGCGCGTAGATGAGGTCCACCAGGGCCGGCTCGTCCGCCGGGTGGATGGGACGGAAGGTCACCTGCGTGCCGTCGTCGAGCAGCCGGCTCGTGCGCAACTCGGGAGGGCCCACGACCAGCTTGCCCTCGATCCTGGCGAACTCCGGGTGCAGGAAGCGCGCCTCTACGGCCTCCCGCAGGAGCTTGCCGCGGAACTCGGGGTGCGCGATCGAGATGAGCGCGATGGCGCGCTCCTGAACGCTCTTGCCGTGCAGGTAGGCGACGCCGTACTCGGTCACTACGAAGTGCACGTCGCCGCGCGTGGTGACCACGCCGGCCCCAGCGCTCAGGCGCGTGACGATACGCGAGACCGCGCCGTCCCTCGCGGTGGAGGCCATCGCAATGATGGCCTTGCCGTCGTTGGCCCGGGCCGCCCCGCGGTTGAAGTCCACCTGCCCGCCGATGCCCGAATGGAACACGCCCCCGAGCGAGTCCGCGCCCACCTGCCCGGTCAGGTCGACCTCGAGGGCGGTGTTGATGGCCACCGGCTTGGTCTGGCGGCCGATGACGAACGGATCGTTGACGTACTCGGTGGGATGGAACGCGAAGGTCGGGTTGTTGTGCACGTAATCGTAGAGGCGGCGGCTGCCGACGCAGAAGCTGGCCACCACCTTGTTGCGGTCGAGCGACTTCTGGCGGCCGTTGACGACACCGGACTCCACCAGGTCGATCAGCGAGTCGGTGAACATCTCGGTATGGATGCCGAGGTCCTTCTTGCCGACGAAGTGCTTGATGATCGCCTGCGGGATGCGGCCGATGCCGAGCTCGACCGTGGAGCCGTCGTCGACCAGGCCGGCCACGTACTCGCCGATGCGATCGGTGGTGTCGAGGGGCGTGGGCGAGGCGTACTCGATCAGGTCGTCGTCGACTTTCACCAGCACGTCGATGTCGTGCACGTGGATGAAGCCGTTGCCGAGCGTGCGCGGCATCTTCGAGTTCACCTGGGCGATGACGAGCGAGGCGTTCTCGGCGGCGGCCTTGACGATGTCGACCGAGATGCCCAGACTGCACAAGCCGTTGCCGTCGGGTGGCGTCACCTGGATCAGGGCGACGTCGAGCGGCAGCTGACCGCTGTTGAAGAGGCGTGGGATGTCCGAGAGGAAGATGGGCGTGTAGGCGCCCATGCCGGCCTGGATGACCTCACGCACGTTCTCACCGATGAAGAAGCTGTTGATGCGGAAGGTCGCCGCCATCTCCTTGGTGGCGTATGGGGCATCGCCGAACGTCAGCAGGTGGACGATCTCGATGTCGGCCAGCGAGTCGGCGCGCGCGACGAGCGCCCGCACGAGCCGCAACGGCTGCGCGCAGCCCGTACCGATGAAGACGCGCTGTCCGGGCCGGATGCGCGCGACGGCTTCCTGAGGGGTCTCGATGAGATCGGCGTAGATGTCCTGCCAAGCCGGATCGAACGTGGTCACGCGTGATGCACACATGCTCTATGCCCCGGGTTCCTGGAGGGTGATGCGCGCGTCGGCGGCGATCGACTGGGTGCCCACCGGGCCGACGATGAACGGGTTGATGTCCATCTCCTCGATCTGGGGGAAGTCGGTGACGAGCTGGCTGATGCGCTGGAGCGCCGTGGCGATCGCGTCGAGGTCGACGCTCGCCTCCCCGCGCACCCCCTTGAGCAGCGCGAACGACTTGGTGGAACGCAGCATCTGCAGCGCCTCCTCGTTCGTGATGGGGGCGATGTGGAACGTCACGTCCTTCATCACCTCGACGAAGATACCGCCGAGGCCGAACATCAGCATGGGCCCGAACTGCGGGTCGCGGGTCATCCCGAGGATGATCTCGCGGCCGCGCCCGACCATGCCCTCCACGTAGACGCCCTCGATGTGGGCGTTGGGTTCGCGCTGCCGGATGCGCATCATCATCAAGTCGTACGCGTCGCGCACGGCCTCGGCCGAGCCCAGGTCCAGCCGCACCCCGCCGATGTCGGACTTGTGGATGATATCGGGCGAGGCGATCTTCATCGCCACCGGATAGCCGATCTTCTCGGCCACCTCGATGGCCTCGTCCGCGTCCATGGCGATCTGGCCGGGCGGCACGTCGAAATCGTAGGCGCGCAGGATGGACTTCGCCGCCGCCTCGCCGACCTGGTAGTGGCCGGTCTTGAGGTGCCGTCCGATGATCCGTTGGACTCGGCGCCGGTTGACGCGGAAGCGTGTGATGACGCGTGGCGGCCGGTCGAGCCACTTGGTGTAGTCCAGCATGGCCCGTAGTGCGGCGACGGCCCGCTCGGGCGACGGGTAGTCGGGCAGGTTGGCGGCAACGAGTTCCGCGCGGCCCGGCATCACGTCGGCGCCGCCCATGAACGAGGCCAGGATCGGCTTCTCGCCACGGTTGCAGGCTGCGATCGCGCGGGCGATCTCGGCCGGGTTGGTCATCGCCTGGGGCGTGAGGATCACCACGATGGCGTCGACCTGGGGGTCGTCCTGGGCCGCGTCGACGGCCATCACGTAGCGCTTCGGGTCGGCGTCACCGAGCACGTCGATCGGGTTGCCGACGCTGGCGGCAGCCGGTAGCTTGTCCCGCAGCTCGTCGGCACCGACGCCCAAGGGCTCCACCCGCATCCCGGACTGCTCCACCGCGTCGGCGGCCATGATGCCGGGACCGCCGGCATTGGTGATGATCGCCACGCGGTTACCCTTCGGCAGCGGCTGCATCGAGAACGCCAGCGCGTAGTCGAACATCGACTCGAAGGTCTCGGCCCGGATCACCCCGGAGCGGGCGAAAGCGGCGCCGTAGGCGGTGTCGGTGCCGGCCAGACTACCCGTGTGCGACGAGGCCGCTTTCACGCCTGCCGCGGTGGTGCCGGCCTTGAAGACGATGACGGGCTTCTTCGAGGTGGCCTGCTGTGCCGCCCTGATGAAGTCGTCGCCGGAGACGATGCTCTCGAGGTATCCCACGATCACGCTGGTCTGATCGTCCTGGGCCAAGGCGCTCAGGAAGTCGGTCTCGGCGAGCTGGGCCTTGTTGCCGATGCTGACGAGCTTGGCGAGCCCCAGGTGACGCCCCTCGGCCCAGTCGAGGATCGCCGTGCACAAGGCACCCGACTGGGAGATCACGGAGATGTTCCCCGCCTTCGGCGTGTGCTTGGCGAACGACGCGTTCATCGCGTGGTCGGTGTTGATCAAGCCGAGGCAGTTGGGGCCGAGCAGCTTCACGCCGCGCGCGGTGCACAGTCGCTCGAGCTCGTGTTCGAGATGGGCGCCCTCGGCACCGACCTCCTTGAAGCCGGCGGTGATCGCGATCAGCGCCTTGGCGCCGGCGTCGATGGCACTCTCGGCGGCACCCTGCACGTGCTGGGTGGGCACGGCGATCACCGCCATCTCGATCGGCTTCCCGTACGTGCGCAGATCCGGGTAGCACGGCAGATCGAGGACGGTATCGGCCGCTGGGTTGATCGGTACGATCGCACCGGCGAAGCCACCGTCTTTGAGGTTGGCGACGATCGCGTAACCGACCTTGCCGGGGGTGCGCGAGGCACCGATGACGGCGACGGATTCGGGATACAGCAAAGACCTGAGCATATCGACTGGCCTCCATACCGCCCACACGTGGGACGACGCGCCCATGGTACCCAATGCGTGCCGGGATTCACGAGCCAAGCTGACGAGGGGCTCGCCGGACGGCCGCCCGGCGTCCCAGAAAGGTGCTGCCCGGCGGCGGGAGGACGCGCGGTGCGCGCCTCCGGGCGACCTCGTGCTACGGTACGCAGCGATGCCGCACGATGGCGACCGCGGGGGCACGTACGGTGTGTCGCCGGCGCGTCTCCAGCGCGCTCGCGCTCGGGAGGTGCTAGCTCGGAGATGAAGGTATTCGTCCACGACGAGGCGCTCGACCGCGGCGGCTACCCGAGGGAGTGTCCCTTCAACACCTCGCGTGCGGGCATGACCTACCGGACGCTGCGGAGCACGGGGCTGCTCGAGGGCGCCGATCGGCGGGTGATCGCCCCCGTGGCCCTGACGCGCACGATGCTCGAGCGCTTCCATGAGCCGGCCTACCTCGACGCGCTGCAGCGCGCCGGCCGCGGCGAGCACGATCTCGACGCGCTCTGGATGGGGCTCGGGTCACCCGACTGCCCGCTGTTCGACGACATGTACGAGTACGTCAGCCTTGCCGCCGGCGGCTCGGTCACCGCGGCGAAGCTGCTGCTGAGCGGCGAGGCGCACATCGCCTTCAACCCCTCGGGTGGCTTCCACCACGCCCATCCCGGCCGTGCGGCAGGCTTCTGCTACGTCAACGACGTCGTGCTCGCATGCATGACGCTGGCCGACGCGGGCAAGCGCGTGCTCTTCCTCGACGTCGACGCACACCACTGCGACGGCGTCCAGGACGCCTTCTACGAGCGGTCCGACGTGATGACGGTGTCCGTGCACGAGAGCGGCAAGACGCTCTTCCCGGGTACCGGGTTCGAGGAGGAGATCGGCCACGGCGAAGGCCGCGGGTATAGCGTCAACTTCCCGCTGCCGGTGGGCACCTACGACGCGGCGCTGCTCAGGGTGTTCGATCGCGGCGTCATGCCCGTGATCGAGGCGTTCGATCCGGATGTCATCGTGATGGAACTCGGCATGGACATGCTCGCGGGCGATCCGCTCGCGCACCTGAACCTGAGCAACAACGCCTATGCCGACGTGGTCGAGCGGATCCGCGGCCTGGGAAAGCCGCTGCTCGCCACCGGTGGCGGCGGCTATCACGTCGAGAACACGGTGCGTGGCTGGGCGCTGTGCTGGAGCGTGTTGTGCGGCGACCAGGAGGATCACGACGCGATGAGCTTCGGCATGGGTGGCGTGATGCTCGAAACGACCGAGTGGTCGGGTGGCCTGCGCGACCGCACGCTGCTCTCCGACGCAGGCCGGCGCGGCGGGGTGGACAGCGAGATCGACGCCACGCTCGAGCGGATCTACGCGTTGGTCTACCCGCTGCACGGCATCGTGCCACCGGCGCGCGATCGATGACCCGACCAAGCGGCGCGAACGGCCGTCAGCGGTTGCGCAACGCCTCGATCAGCTCGTCCTTGCGCATGCCGGAGCGGCCCTCGATCTCGAGCTCCTGGGCCCGCTCGTAGAGCTCGTCGCGGGTCCACTCCTCGTAAGGCGGTGCCTTGCCGCCGCGCTTGCCGGCGATGGACGCCGGTGTGTTGGCGATCCGGGCGGCCTTCTCCTTGCCCACGCCCTCCTCGCGTAGCTTCTCGTAGCGTTCATCGTCCTTGATCTGGGGTCCGTGGTCCTTGGCCATGATGACCTCTCGGCGTGCTCCTGCGGCTTCGGTGAGTGGCGGCGGGCCTTGCCATGAGCAGCGCACGTGTCGGACATCACTGGCCGACACGTGCGCTACGCGTTCCCTGGCGGAGGTCAGACGGGTCTTCGGCCACTGATGATGCGGACGAGGAACAAGACCACGGCGATGACCAGGAGCACGTAGATGAAGCCGCCCAGGGTCGTGCCCGTGACCAGGCCGAGCAGCCAGAGGACGAGCAGGATGATGGCAATGGTTTCCAGCATGGGTAGTTACCCCTTTCTCGCCGGTGCCGGGTCGCGGCGTAGCCGCCGGCTACCAGCGCTGATGCGCTGCAGCGACGCGCGCATGCGCGTGGACGAGGGCGCCACGTTCACGTGGGACCTCCGGTGATCACGAGCACGGCGCCGTTGACGAAGCTCGAGTCGGCGTTCGAGGCGAGGAACACGAAGGCCGGGGCGATCTCCTCCGGTTGGCCGGGACGGTCCATCTGCGACGAGCCCGTTTCGCTCCCGAACTCGGCCACATCGTCCGGATCGAGGCCCGTATCGGACGGGTTGAGCGGTGTCCAGACCGGACCCGCCGCCACCGCGTTGACGCGGATCTGCTTGTCGACCAACTCGCTTGCCAAACTCTTGGTGATGCTGTGGATGGCGCCCTTGGTGGCGCTGTAGTCGCTCATACGGTCGGAGCCGCGAATGCCGGCGACCGAGCCTGTGGCGATGATCGCGCTTCCGGGTCGCATGCGAGGAACGGCGGCCCTGGCGAGCCGCAAGTAGGCGTAGACGTTCACCTTCATGGTGCGATCGAGCTCGTCCTCGCTGAGTTCCTCGATGCGCTTGCGGTTCTGCCAGGCAGCGTTGTGGACGAGGACGTCGAGGCGACCGAAGTGGCGCGCGGTCTCGAGCACGACGTGTTCGCAGAACCTCGCCTCGGACAAGTCGCCTTCGAGGACCAAGCAGCGCCGGCCGAGCGCTTCGATGGCATCCTTGGTGATCTTCGTGTCGGCCGATTCCTCGGGCAAGGCGGTGATGGCGACGTCGGCACCTTCACGTGCGTAGAGGTACGCGACCGATCGGCCGATGCCGGAGTCCCCGCCCGTGACCAACGCCACCATGCCCACGAGCTTGTCGGCGGCCTTGTAGCGCTCGGCGCGCCAGCGCGGTTGGGGCTCGAGTTCCTCCTCGAGGCCCGGAGGTTCCTGGCGCTGCTCCGGGAACGGCGGCTCGGGTTGCTCGACCGGCCGGGCGCGCTTGGTGTCGTGCTCGTCGTCAGGCTTCGGCATGTCGCTCCAGAGGGTGCGCTGGGTACGGATCATGGAGGCCCTGCCGCTATGGCAGCGCCTCCCAGCCAACGGTGCGTGGACTGCGCTGCGGTCAGCGGCGCCGGGACGGGTACTCGTACCCGTAGTAGTCGTGGATGGAACTCAGGTAGGCCGAGTCCGCCGTGGTGGGCCAGTTGCCCTTGTCGAACCCGGGCGCGTTCTCGAGCCGCTCCCTGGGCACGTCGAACACGATCTGCTCGTTGACCGTGTCGACGCTCAACGCCTGCCACGGTACGGGGAACAGCTTGTCGCCCAGGCCCAGGAAGCCGCCGAACGAGAGCACCGCGTAGGCCACTTCGCCGGTACCGACGTCGAGCATCAACTCTTCGATCGATCCGAGGTCCTCGCCTCCGGCATTGACGACCTTGGTTCCCTTCAGGCTGCCGGCTGACAACAGCTGCGTGTGATCGTGACGGGTGGTCATATCGCCTCCTTGCTGGTTACGGGGCCGCTCGGCGCTGCGTCAGGCGTCGCCGAAGTGCTCGTCGATCTTCGACTCGGCCTCGGCCCGGCCGTAGCCGTACTTCTCCTGGAGCACGCCGACGAATCGGTCGTAGCTACCGTCGATCCGGTCGAGCTCGTCATCGGTGAGGTCGCCCCACGTCTGCTTGACGCGTCCACGGAACTGCTTCCATTTCCCTGCGAATATGTCGCGGTTCACCGTTCTCACGTCCTCTCCGGGTGGTTTCGACGACCCCGTGCGTCCGGTGGACGTGGCAAATATAGGCGACCCAGGCCGCAGCGTCAAGCCGCTGGGCGACGTGTGGCAAACGACAGCGGGTCGGCACGAGACCACCGGATCGGTGGCTGCGCGCTGGCTCCGGTACGTGCGAGCCCCGTTCGCCCGCCGCTCCCGGATGCCCTGACCGGCTCGTCGGTACATCTGGCTGAGAAATGGAAATGAATCGCCTCAGCGCCTATCAGGAGCGACCGCCGCGAACGCGTCCCCACGCGCGCGCCGGGCAGGCTGCGCGGCGCGCGTCCAACACGGCGATTCGTGGTCGCGCGCCGCGAGAAGCCCCTTGCCCTGGGCTTCGCTGCGTTCCTCGCGTGGCCGGGCCGTAGCGCCGGCCGTAGCGCACGACGGCGACGTCGCACCGTAGCCCTGGGTCGTAACGCCCGGCCGGCGCCCCCGTCTACCGTTGCTCGCCTGATGGGCTACCACGTGCACACTGCACATAGAATTCGTCCTCCACGGGTTGCCGCGGCCGGCGCGCCGCCGCCTTGGCAACCGAGCCGTCGGCGGCGTCGCCGGCCATCGGCTTGCGAGTAGCGCCGGGGGTGGGCCGTCGCGACGCCACCGGCCACCGATGTAGCGGCGAACAGAAGCGGGCCATCGGGCCAAGGCTCGAACTCGCGTGCGCGATCGGTGCCGATGTCGCTCTGCTGCAACAATACGGACGTCGCCAGACGCCGGGGGATGTCGGAGGTCGGTCGAGATGGTTCCAGAGATCATGTGTATCATGAGCACGCGATCGTCTGGGGTGCCGTCGCCCACTACCCGAGCGTCCGAACCTCCGTGCTAGCATCATCTCGTTCCGGCCTGATACGCAGGTCGGTAACCATCGCACATCCATTGTCGAAGGAGACACAGGTATGAAAGGGATTCTAGTTGCATTGAGCATCGGCATCCTCGGACTCGGGGGAGCGCTGGCGCAGCAGGAGGCAGAGCACGAGGGCCGCTTCCGGCAGTACAGCGCGGAGACCGACATCTACGCGTCCGAGTTGCTCGGTGCGCAGGTGTTCGTGTCCGAGACCGAAGTCGTCGCGGTTGCCGTCGAAGCCCAGCCCGAGGATTGGGAGCACGTCGCGAACGTCGAGGACATCGTGTTCTCGCAAGAGGGTGAGCTCATCGGCGTGCTGATCGACATCGGCACCTACCTCGGCACCGAGGCGCGGCAGGTCGTCGTGAGTATGGACGAATTGCGCTTCGTCGAGTTGGCCGAGGCCGAGATGGACGATCCTGAGCGCGTGTTCGTCGTGTTCATGGCGTCGCGTGAGGAGCTCGAGGATGCCGCCCAGTACGAGGGCCGCATCGACCGCGAGGCCGTCGTCGAGGAAGAGCCGGTCGCCGAGGAGCCCGTCGTCGAGGAAGAGCCGGTCGCCGAGGAGCCCGTCGCCGAAGAGCCGGTCGAGGAAGCTGAAGTCGAGCGCGTCCCGGCCGAGCGTGAAGACGACCGTCTCGGTGTCGGCGAGCCCGGCGAGGAGTTCGAGCGCGTCGAGTGGACCGCGCTGACGGTCGATACCCTCCAGCGCGCCGAGGTGTACGACCGCTTCGACCAACGCGTCACGGGCATCAGCGACGTGTTGCTGTCGGCCGACGGTGAACGGGTCGAGGCCGTCTTGGTCGACGTCGGTGGCTTCCTGGGCATCGGCACGCACACCGTCGCGGTCGACCTCGATCGACTCGACATCCTGTACGACGCGCAGACCGATGACGTCCGCGTGTACCTGGACATGACCGTCGAAGAGCTCGAGGCGATGCCGGAGTTCCGCAGGTAAGTCCAGCCAGACCCGGCGACATACGCCGGGAAGGCCCGGCGACATACGCCGGACGCGTCGCATGACCCTGGTGCACCTGCCGTCGCACAGCCGGACAGGTGCACCTCTTATGGAGGCCTGCCATGTCCGAACGCGATCGCTCCACCGCCCGGCAGACCGACCCCGCCGACGAGGCGCAGGGAACGGATCTGCGCGCCGAACACCTCGAGGGCGAGACCGTGTACGACCGCCATGAATCGAGCATCGGCAAGGTCACCGACGTCGTCGTCGGTGAAGACGGCCGCATCGAGGTCGTGGTCATCGACGTCGGGGGGTTCCTCGGCCTCGCGACCCACAGCGTGGGGATCGGCCTCGATCGGCTCAACATCCGTCGCGGTGCCGGCGACGAGATGCGCATCTACCTCGACATGAGTGACGAGGAGCTCCGCGACCTGCCGGCGGAGCGTCAGGTCCCCCCGGCGGCGGCGGGATTCCGCAACCGCTGAGCACCCTAGCGGGCTCTTCGACCCGAACGAGATCGCCCGGCACGCGCCGGGCGATCTCGTTCGTGCGGGTAGTGCCCGCCGAGCCGAGGTCGCCGATGCCGTCGGCCGCGCCCGCGTGCGCGCTATGCTCGAGACTGCGGGAGGCGAGGCCATGATCGAACTGCCCGAGGCCGTCACGCTGGGGCGACAGCTCGACTCGGCTCTGCGCGGGAAGCGCGTGGCCGAGATCGAGGCGGGCGCGACGCCGCACGCCTTCGCCTGGTTCGCAGGCGACCCTGCGGCGTACCCGCGGTTCCTCGCAGGGAAGGTCGTCGACGCGTCGACCAACCATGGCGGCTTCGTGGAGCTCTCGTTGGGAGACGCCAGGCTCCTGTTCGCCGAGGGTGTGGTCCTGCGCCTGCTGGCGCCGGGCGAGCCGCGGCCGCGGAAGCATCAGTTGCTCGTGGAGTTCGCCGACGGCGCCGCGCTCAGCGCCTCGGTGCAGATGTACGGTGGCCTCTGGGCCTACCTCGAAGGCACCTTCGACAACGCCTACTTGGGGGCCGCCAGGCGCGCGCCGTCGCCGCTCTCAGCGGGCTTCGACCATGCCTACTTCGAGCGCCTCGTCGCGGCTCCGGGCGTACAGACGCTGAGCGCCAAGGCCTTCCTCGCCACCGAGCAGCGTGTCCCGGGCCTCGGCAACGGCGTCTTGCAGGACATCCTCTACGCCGCGCGCATCCACCCGCGGCGCAAGGTCGCGACGCTGGCCGGCGCAGAGCGCGCCGGGCTCTTCGATGCACTCAAGCGCACCCTGGCTGAGATGACGCTCCTCGGTGGCCGAGACACCGAGCGCACCCTGTTCGGGCGCCCCGGTGACTACCAGACGCGCTGCAGCCGGCGGACGCTGGGCACGCCCTGTCGTCGCTGCGGCTGCGGCATCGTGAAGGAGCAGTACCTGGGTGGCACCGTCTACTCCTGTCCCGGCTGTCAGCCGACGGCCTGAGTCCGGGGCGACTGGTGGCGACGCTGGCGGTAGGAACCAAGGTCGACCTGAGCGAGTTCGCCGCGGAGGCACTGCGCTTCCTGCCGCCCGACGGCGACCTGGTGATCGTGGTGCACCCTGCGGCACTGCGAGCGCCCGGCGATCGCCACACCCAGGTCGCGCACCTCGTCGACCGCGAACCGACCTGGTTGGGCGCCATGGGCGAGGACCTGCTCGTGCTCGTCGATGGACCGCCCGAGCCGGAGGCCAGGGCCGCCTGCACGGCACGCCTCCTCGGAGGACGGCGCCTGTGGGAGGTGGTGCGGCCGGGCGCGCTGCTCGAGCGCGACGTCGCTTCGCCCTTGTCGACGGTGTACGCCGGTAGTGTGCTGCGGCCCTGGTTGGTGATCGGGGAGACTGCCGACGAGGCGCTGATCGCGGCCCCGCTCAACGACGCCGCGAACCCCAAGTGGTGGACGCCGGTGATCTCGCGGCACACCCTGGCGTTCGACGGCAACCTCAAGGACGGCCAACTCGAACTCGCGCACGTCTGGACGCTGCCGGCCGGCACCGCCGGCATCGGCGCGCTGCGCGCCCCCGGCGTGCCTACGGTGGAGCGGGCGATCCGCGCGTACTACGGGGGCCCGTGATCGCGTCGAGCGGCGCCTTTCAGAACCTGCGGGTCCAGGCGCTGGGCCAGCGTTCGATGACGACTTTGGTGTTGGTGTAGAACTCGACGCCGTGGCGGCCCTGGGCGTGGAGGTCGCCGAAGAACGACTCGTTCCAGCCGCTGAAGGGGAAGAACGCCATCGGAGCGGCGACGCCAAGGTTGATGCCGACGTTGCCGGCGTCGACCTGATTGCGGAAGGCGCGTGCGGCGGCTCCGCTGCTCGTGAAGAGGCAGGCCTGATTGCCGAAGGCGCGGTCGTTGGCCAGGGCGATGGCCTGGTCGAGGCTGTCGGCGTGGAGCATGGTGAGGACCGGGCCGAAGATCTCGGTGGTGGCGAGCGTGCCGTGTGGGTGGGCGTTGTCGACCACCGTGGGGTGGATGAAGTAGCCGTTCTCGTAGCCGCCGACGGTCTTGCCGCGCCCGTCGACGAGGAGTTCGGCGCCTTCGCTCACGCCGGTGTCGAGCAGGCGCTCGATGCGCTGCTTGCTGGTCGCACTGATGACGGGGCCCATCTGGACGCCCTCGTCGAGGCCGTGGCCGACGCGGCGCGTGGAGGCGTCGTGGGTGATGCGTTCGGTGAACGGCGCCTTGGCGTCGCCGACGGTGATCACCACGCTCGTCGCGAGGCAGCGCTGGCCGGCGCAGCCGAAGAGGCTGTCGGCCAGGATGCGGGTGCTCATGTCCATGTCGGCGTCGGGCAGGACGATGGCAGGGTTCTTGGCGCCCCCCTGGCACTGCGCGCGCTTGCCATTGGCCGTGGCGCGGGTGTAGACGGCCTTGGCGACCGGCGTGCTGCCGACGAACGAGACCGCGCGTACCAGCGGATGGTCGAGCAGCGCCTCGACGGTCTCGCGGCCGCCGTTGACCAGGCTGATGACGCCCTTGGGGAAGCCGGCTTCGTCGCACAGGCGGATCAGGTGTTGCATGGTCATGGGCACGCGTTCGCTCGGCTTGAGGACGAAGCAGTTGCCGGTGGCCACGGCGTAGGGCAGGAACCAGAAGGGGATCATGCCGGGGAAGTTGAAGGGGGTGATCGCGGTGACCACGCCGAGCGGTTGGCGGAACAAATGCTCGTCGATGCCGCGGGCGATGTCCTCGTTGTTCCAACCCTGGATGAGGGTCGGCATGCCGCAAGCGACCTCGACGTTCTCGATGCCGCGCTGCAGCTCGCCGATCGATTCGGCGAGGGTCTTGCCGTTCTCGTGGGTGATGGTGCGGGCGAGTTCGTCGAGGTCGCGCTCCATCAAGGCCTTGAGGCGGTAGAGGTGCTGGACGCGCTCGACCACGGGTGTGGCGCGCCAGTCCGGGAACGCCGCGTGGGCGGCTTCGACGGCTTGGCCCACGGCCTCAGGCGGCGTGAGCGGGACCGTGGCGAGCTGCACGGTGGTGGCGGGGTCGACGATGTCGAGTCGAGGGGCGCCGTCGGGGCGCGTCCAGGCGCCTCCGACGAAGTTGAGGAGTTCGACCGGCTGGTTGCTCATGAGCCCACGATAGCGCGGCTCCGGGCCCACGCGGGGGACCCAGCCCGCGACGGCCCGCTGCGCTCACGCGCTCGCTCTTTCCGTCGCCGTGAGCCAGAGCCAGGCGCGGTGTCGCACGTCGCTGACGTCGGGAACGCCGGCAGCGTATGTGACGAGCGCCCGCCAGTCGTCCTGAGATACGTTCTATGCTGAACAGATGACGCCGCTTGTGCAGATCTGCACGCGCGTCGCACGAGTGCTGTTGGGATGCGGCATCGTGTGCGCCTTGGCGGCATCGAATGTCGCTGGCAACGACGCTCCACGCTTCCTGATCTTCCATCTCGACGCCGTCTCGGCGGTCGACTTCGACCGTGCCTGGGCAGAGGGCCGACTCCCGAACCTCCAGCGCGCCTTCGAGGACGGTGCAAGAGCGAACGCTTCCACGCTCTTCTTCGCAGCCACGCCCGTGATCTACCCGCGCATGCGATCGGGTGAGTCCAATGCGGGGCGCGGAAGCCTGACGTTCGGCGGCTACGACCGGGAATCGGATCGGACGATCGCCGAGGTGACGGTGTTCCTGGAGCACGTGGCATCGTTGCCGCGACGGGCGGTGTCGAACATGCTCTCTGGCGTCCCGCTCCTCGACGCCTGGGCCGGCCTGGCGATCATGAACGTGCCGGACCTGCTCGAGCGCTACGGCGTGGTCGAGTTCTTCTACTTCGCCACCGACACCTATGGCCACCTGCTCGGCGAGGAGGCGCACCGGCGCAGCCTCGAGCGCTTCGACGCGTACCTCGGGCGGCTGTTGCCCAGCCTCGACCTCGAGCAGCTCAACCTGATCCTCTACGCCGACCACGGCATGACCTTCGCTCGCGACATGGTCGCTTTCGAGCCGCTCCTCGTCGAGCGCATCGGCGTCGAGCGGCGGCACTTCGTGTACCCCAACTTGTACCTGCGCGACCCGGCGCTCGCGCCGGCCGTCGCCAGGGAACTCGCGCGCGACGGGGGGGCCGACTTCGCCTTCTACCGGGTCGACGCCGATCGTGTCCACGGCTTCGTCCAGGGTGCCTTCGTTCGTTTCGAGCGTGATGGTGACGGCATCCGCTACCTGTCGGACGACGATCCGCTCGGCTACGGCGCCCTCGGCTACGACGGCAGCGCCTTGACGCCCGACGCCTGGCTGGCGCTGACGATCGACGCGTACTTCCCGGCGACGCCCCCGAACCTGTTCGGCTACGTGCAGAACCCCGGCGCCGGTGACGTGGTGATGGGGCTGATCCCCCCGCGGATCCCGCAGACGCTGCGGGCGACGGCCGGAGCCCACGCCAGCATCATCGACACCGACTTGATCGTACCGGTCCTGGCGCGCGGCCCCGACGTCGACGCGTTGGCGGCGCGCTCGACGTTGTGGCTGCACGACCTCTACCAGGACCTTCCGATCGAGTTCGGGTTCGAGCCGAGCCGCGAGCGGCACGAGTTCGAGGTGTGGTGGCGCTTCGACGATCTCACGCCCGGCGCGCGCGTGCGCCTCTCGCCCGAGTACCGCCTGCGCGTCGCGACCGAAGCGACCCCGGCGAGCTGGGCGCTGTGGTCGGAGCACGATCTGATGTCGGGCTACCTCAGCCGCTGGTGGTTGGGCGCCGGCGTCAGCTATCGGCACGGTGCCTTCGAGCCCATGGCCCGCGCGGAACTCGAGCTCGACCTCGGCGACGCGCGCGTGCGCCTCGAGGGGCGCTATCGCCCCGGCGGCTGGACGTTCAGCCTCGGCGCCGCCTTCAGGGTGGGCGAGGGTGCCCGGTTGGGGTGGCTCGCGCCCGGCGGGCTCGGTCTGGCGTACGAGTGGTAGGCAGCGCGCGACGCTTGCGAGCGCGCACCGACCGGGCCTGACTACCAGACGAGCGCGCGCGTGGCGCCCGAGGCGCCACGCGGGGCTATGCTGTCGCCGGCAGATCAGGCGTCCTCGTCACGTCTGGCACGACGCCCCTGCCGATGCCTCCCGGAAAGAGGGAAGGGGAACCCGGCGTGAAGCAGCGGCTGGACGCGTACTTCGAGTTGAGCCATCTGGGCAGCAGCGTGAGGGTCGAGGTGCTCGCCGGCCTCACGACGTTCCTGACCATGGCGTACATCATCGTCGTGAACCCGCTCATCTTGGGCGACGCCGGGGTGCCGCTCGACGGGGCGCTCTTCGCCACCGTGATGGTGGCGGCGCTGTCGAGCATCGCCATGGGCCTCTACGCCAACCTACCCATCGCGCTGGCGCCGGGGATGGGGCTCAACGCCTACTTCGCGTACACGCTGGTGCTGGGCCAGGGGCTCGCGTGGGAGACCGCGCTGGCGGCGGTGTTCGTGTCGGGCCTCGTCTTCATCGTCCTGTCGCTGCCGGGCGTGAACCTGCGCGAGAAGATCGTGCGCGCCGTTCCCCCCGGAGTGCGCATCGGTGTGGCTGCCGGCATCGGCCTGTTCCTCGCCCTGATCGGCATGGTCAACGCAGGCGTCATCGTCGCCTCGCCGGCCACCGTGGTCGCGTTCGGGGGCTTCAACCCCAGCTTCGTGCTGTTCTTCCTGGGGCTGGTGCTGGCTGCGCTCTTCCTGATCAAGAGGATACCGGGCGCGCTGGTCCTCTCGATCCTGGCGGTGTCGCTGCTCGCGCTCGTGTTCCAGACCCTCGGTTGGGTGGCCGACACGGTGTTCGTGCCGGAGACCATGTTCGCGGCGCCCTCCCTGAATGCCTTCCTGCGGCTCGACCTGGTAGCGGTGATGAGCGTCGGTCTGATCGCACCGATCTTCGCGCTGCTGTTCACCGACATGTTCGATTCGATCTCCACCTTCGTCGGCGTCTCCAAGGTCGCCGGCTTGGTGGATGCGGAGGGACATCCCAAGAACGCCGGCAAGGCGTTGCTCATCGATGGCATCTCGACCGCGATGTCGGGGCTGTTCGGCTCCTCGCCGGGTACCGCCTACATCGAGTCCGCCGCCGGCGTGGAACAAGGTGGCCGATCCGGGCTCACCGCGGTGGTCGCCGGGCTGCTGTTCCTCCCGTTCATGTTCCTGGCGCCGCTCTTGGGCTTCATCCCGGCCGTGGCGACGGCGCCGGTGTTGGTACTGGTCGGGCTGTTCATGATGAGCGTACTCAAGGACGTCGACTGGAGCGACTACGAAGTCGTGGTGCCGGCCTTCGTCGCCATGATCGCCATCCCCTTCACCTACAGCATCACCGAGGGGATCGTGTTCGGCTTCCTGGCGCACGTGGTCATCCGCGTGCTCGTCGGCAAGTGGTCGCAGATCAGCGCGACGCTGTGGGTGATCTTCGCGCTCTCCATCGCGATGCTGTTGCTGTGAAGCCGCGGTGAGGCGCGCTAGGCGATGTCGCACACGAGCGCCGTGACCGAGTGGGGCTCGAGCATGAGGGTGAGGGAGCGGCCGGTCGCAGCGAGGCTGTGCTCACGCACGCCGACGCTACCCGGTGTCTCGAAGGTGTTGCTGGCCTTGACACCAGGACCATTGACGACGTGGGACGTCACCGGGCCTGCGAAGCGCGCGTTCCCGAGCTCGATGGTGGTCTCGCTCGACGCGCTCTCGCTGCGGTTCACGAGGTAGACAGCGATCTTCCGGGCCTTGGTGTCGAGTGTCGCGGAGACGTCGAGGACGCGCAAGGCGTCGAACTCCGGGGTCGAGAAGGTGTCGCCCGACCAGTGGACGTCGAGCGCCGTGTCGCCGCAGGTCCGGCTGTAGATCTCGAACGGATGGAAGATCGTCTGCAGCACCATGCCGTCGCTGCGCGTCAAGATGGGCGCGATCACGTTGACGATCTGGGCGATGTTCGCCATCTTGACGCTGTGGGCGTGGCGGATGAAGGCGTTGAAGTGCATCGCCACCACCAGTGCGTCCTCGAGGTTGTAGACCTCCTCGAGCTTGCCCTCGTTGTGGACGCGGTACCAGACGTTCCACTCGTCGACCGCGATGGGGATGTCGTGCTCGAGCTTCAGCGCCGAACTCATCGCCCGGATGATGCCCTCCGTCGCGCTGAGCATGTCCTCCATCTTCTCGGAGATCGCCATGTAGCTCGCGAAATCGTCGTCGCGGTAGCCGCGCTTGGCATCGTTGCCGACGTACCAGTGGATGGCCATGTAGTCGATCTGGCTGGCCGCGTGCTCCATCAACAGCTGCACGCGCTCGACCCACGAGGGCTGCCACAGCGACACGGCCGAGGCGAGGAGCATGACGCTGGGGTCGGTCCACTTCATCACCTTGGCGTACTCGGCATAGGCGCGGGCATACTCCTCGGCGGTCTTGAAGCCGATCTGCCAAGGCCCGTCGACCTCGTTGCCGATGCCCCAGTACTTCACGCCGTGCGGCGCCTCGTAGCCGTGCTGCTTGCGCAGCTTCACGAACGCGGTGTCCTTGCTGCCGTTGCAGTACTCGAGCCAGTCCCGCGCCTCGCGCATGTCGCCGTCACCGGCGTTGACGGCCAGGTACGGTGCGCTGCCGAGCGCGCGGCAGAAGTCGACGAACTCGTTGGTGCCGAAGCTATTGGGCTCGAGGTCGTGCCAGGCGAGCTCCATGCGCGTGGGGCGCTCCTCGAGCGGCCCGACGCCGTCGCGCCAGCGGTAGCCCGAGACGAAGTTGCCGCCCGGGTAGCGCATCACCGGCATGCGCAGCCGCTGCAGGGCCGCGAGCACGTCGGTGCGCAGGCCGCGCTCGTCGGCGAGCGGCGAGCCGGGCTCGAAGATGCCGCCGTAGATGCAGCGGCCGAGGTGCTCGGCGAAGCCGCCGAAGAGGTTGCGGTCGATGGGCGCGATCGTTCGCTCGGTGTCGATGGTCACACGGTTGGGCATACGTTACCTCGGGCGGCGGGAGCTTCGCGGCGGCGCAGGGTTCGAGGTTGCGGAACTCCCGTGATTCGGTGGTCGTGGCGGCCCGTCAATGCCGGGTATCCCACCTCCCTCCGCGGGTGGCCGCCTCGAGCGCTGCCAGAGGCGCCTTCGGCCTCCGGTCGGAGTAGAGGAGCCCGTTCTGCTCCTGGAAGGTGTCGCTGAACTGGGTGTAGCAGAAGCCGGCCAGGCCGCGCGGCGACAGCGCGGCGATCATCGCCGCGTAGGTGTCGACGAGCGCCTCGGGCGTGGCCGCCTGTTGATAACCCCAGCCGTCGGCGTCGGGATGGTAGCGGATGCCGCCGAACTCCGACAGGATGATCGGCTGACCGCGCTCGGCGTCGTGATCGAGCACGCCCTTGCGGCCGTGCTCGAGGACCTGGAAGGCGGTGTGGAGGCTCGCCGCGCGCGTTCCGTAGCGCTGCGCCAGCGTCTCGGGGTCGCGACTGTAATCGTGGATCGTGAGCAGGTCGGTGACGACGTGCTCCCAGCCGTCGTTGCCGATCACCAGGCGGGTCGGGTCGAGCGCCTTGGCCAGGTGATAGAGCGCGGCCACGGCATGCTGCTGCGCCGGCACGCGCGCGAGATCGGGCACGCCCCAACTCTCGTTGAACGCGACCCAGGCGACGATCGAGGGGTGGTTGTAATCGCGCTCGATCACCTCGAGCCACTCGCGCGTGAGGTGCGCCACGCTGCGTTGGCTGAAGCCGTAGGCGCTAGGCAGCTCTTCCCACACCAGCAGGCCCAAGGTGTCGGCCCAATAGAGGTAGCGCGGGTCTTCGATCTTCTGGTGCTTGCGCACGCCATTGAAGCCCAGTGCCTTGGCGAGCTCGACGTCGCGCCGGAGGGCTGCGTCGTCGGGAGCGGCGAGCAGACCCTCGTCCCAGTAGCCCTGGTCGAGCACGAGCCGCAGCAGGTACGGGCGGCCGTTGAGCTGGAAGTAGCCGTCGCGCGCCTCGACGCTGCGCAGCGCGGTGTAGGAGCGCACCTCGTCGACGACGGTGCCGTCGCACTCGAGCGACAGCCGCACGTCGAGCAGCGTCGGGTGTTCGGGGCTCCACAAGAACGACCGGCGCGCATCGTCGATGCCGGGGTCGGCGAGCACGAACGTGCGCGCGACCGAGGTGCCGTCGACCTGCGCGCGGTCGGCCGCGAGGAGCGTGTCGCCGAGGCGGAGCTCCATGGCGAGCGTGCCCTGGACGTGGCCGCCGAAGCGGACCGCGACGGCGATCGAGAAGCTCGCGAGGTCGGGCGTGAAGTGGACCGTCGCCAGATGCCGGGAGGCCACGGGTTCGAGCCACACGCTCTGCCAGATACCCGTGGTGCGCGGGTACCAGATGCCGTGCGGTTCCGCGAGCCAGTCCTGCTTGCCGCGTGGCTTGTGCATGTCGTGCGGATCGTCCTCGGCCCGCACCGTGAGCGTCTGCTCGCCCTCGCCGAGCACGTCGGTGATGTCGGCTCGGAACGGCGTGTGACCGCCCACATGCGAGGCCACCAGGCACCCGTTCACCCAGACGCGCGCCGCGTGGTCGACGGCGCCGAAGTGGAGGATGATGCGCCGCCCGGCCCAATCCGCGGGCACCGTGAACGTTCGTTGGTACCAGGCCACGGCGTGGAACGAGGTGTCGCCGATGCCCGAGAGCGGCGCTTCGGGCGGGTAGGGCACCTCGATCCGCTGCGTCCAGGAGACGTCGGCCACGTCGACGGCGGCAGCGGTCGAGTAGCGCCAGGTACCGTCGAGCGAGAGCCAATCGGCGCGCTGGAACTGAGGTCGTGGATAGGCTTGCGTCGAGGACACTGGTGACCCCTTCAGAGCGAGGCAGCCGCGCTGCCTGGGTTTCGCCGGTAGCCCGCGGCCGACGAGGCTCGAGGCTCGCGTGGCGCGAGGCCCAGCCATGCAAGCGCCGCAAGCGCGACCTGCCACCTGACCAGCCGCACCGATCCCTTCGTCGGCCACAGCCGCTGCGTGCTCCTACGCGTGCTCCACGGTACATGTTCGCGCGAGCCGTTGCAAGGCTGCGCGAGGAATCTCGGCGAACGCTCACAGTGCCCCGCAGGGCGCGGATACGGCCTCGCGGTCGCGGTCGCGGGCGCGCCACCAGCGGGTCGGCCAGCTCGGCGTGCCCCCCGCGGGGCCGCGCCACACCTCGTTGGGGGCAGCGCCGACGCCCGGGAACGGGGTTGCACGCCCACCACTCCCGCCGACGTTTCGGTATCCTTACGGGGCGTGCCCACCGAGTCCGAACCGACCACCACATTGGGCAAGCGCGAGCGGCTCGTCTGGGCCCGGCAGATCTTCGTGGTTCTGGTGTTGATGTGGCTGGCGCTCGCGGGTCTGGAGGGCTGGCCCGTAGGGCTGGTCACCGCCCTGGCGGGGGCGGCGCTGAGCGCCTGGCTGGCCACCGTCAAGCCGCGGCCCGTGCCGCCGCTGCGGGTGCCTTCCTTCGCGCTCTTCTTCGTGATCGAGTCGATGCGCGGGGGGTTGGACGTGGCCTGGCGCGCGTTGCACCCGGCGCTCCCGATCGAGCCGCAGTTCCATCGCTTCGAGTTGCGGCTCCCCGAGGGGCAACCACGGACGCTGATGGTGAGCGTGCTCAGCCTCATGCCCGGCACGCTCAGCGCCGAGCTCGAAGGCGGCGGCGACGTGCTGGTGGTGCACGCGCTCACCCCCGGCGCAATGGCCTCGGTGGTGCTCCTGCAGGCCCGCATCCGCCGGCTCTTCGCGCTCCCCGAAGACCCGCCCGAAGCGCGCGCGGAGCCAGCGAGGTGACGGCCATCGCCTTGGGACTGGCGGTCGTGTTCCTGCTGCTCAACCTGCTTGCGGGCCTGTGGCGCATCGGGCAGGGACCCACCGCCGCCGACCGCATGCTGGCCGTCCTGCTGTTCGGTTCCACCACGGTGGCGGTGCTGTTGATCATGGCCCAGTGGTTGGGCGATGAGGCGCTGCGCACGGTGGCGCTGCTGTTCGTGGTCCTGGCGACCATCGTCACCCTGGCGTTCGTGGGTACCACGCGTGACGGAGAGCGCCCGTGAGCCCGAGCGCGAGCACGCTCCCCGGCGACTGGATCGGCATCGCGCTGCTGCTGCTGGGCTGCGCCTTCTACGGCGCCGGAACCGCCGGGCTGTTACGCTTCCCCGACGTCTACAGCCGCCTGCATGCGCTCACCAAGGCCGACAACCAGGGCCTATTGCTGGTGTGCGCCGGCCTAGCGGTGCTGGCACGGAGCTGGCGGGTCGCGGCGCTGCTCGGCGTCATCTGGCTGCTGGGGCTGATGGCCGCGGCGGTGTCGGCACACCTGATCGCGCGGCACGCGCGCCACAGCGGCAGCCGTCGCACGTCGAGCGAGGAGCGGCCGTGACCATCGGCGTCCTGGTCGACCTGATGCTGGCGCTGGCCCTGGTGGGGTTGAGCCTGCGGGTGGTGACCGGACGGGCGTTGTTTCGCGACATCGTGCTGTTCATCCTGTTCGGGCTGGTGATCGCGCTCAGCTGGTCGCGCCTGGGCGCGCCCGACCTGGCGCTGGCCGAGGCGGCGATCGGCGCCGGCCTGACCGGCGCCCTGATGCTGATGGCCTATCGGCGTCTGGTGGCGGGCGGGGCCGAGGACGTGGCGCCGCGGCGCCGCCCCCCCTTGCTGGCAGTGCCGGTGGCCGTGCTCACCGGCGCCCTCGTCGCCCTGATCGGCCTGGCGGCGCTGGGCGTCGAGCGCGTGCCCGACGCGGCCGGCACGATCGTGCTCGAGGAGTTGGGCGCGAGCGGTCTCGGCAACGCGGTGACCGCGGTGCTGCTGGTGTTCCGGGGGCTCGACACCATGCTGGAGATGGCGGTGCTGCTCGTCGCGCTGCTGGGCGCCTGGGCGGTGCTCGGCGAGGTGCATCCCGGCCGCCTCCACCAGGTCGATCGCAGGACCCCGCTGGTGGGGGCGCTGCTGACCACCGTCGCGCCGGTGACGTTGTTGATCGCCGTGCACCTGCTCCTGGCCGGCACCGACGCGCCCGGCGGCGCCTTCCAGGCCGGCGCCGTGCTCACCGGTTGCGGCGTGCTGCTGGTGCTCACCGGCACGGTGCGTCCGCGCGCGGCGGCCGGCCTCGCCACCAAGCTCCTGGTGATCGCGGGCCTCGCGGCGTTCGTGATGATCGGCGCCAGTGCCGTCGCGCTCGGACGCGCCCCGATGTCGCTGCCCGGGACGTGGGCGGTGTACCTGATCGAGACCGCGATGATGCTCTCGATCGCCGTCACCATGACGCTCCTGTTCGCTCGCGCGCGCGCGCTGGAACCGGAACGCGCATGAGCTCGGCCTTCGTCTACGTGCTCGCGGCCTCCGCCGTGTTCGGTGTCGGCGTGTACGGCCTGATCGTCGCCGATCACCTGATGCGCAAGCTGTTGTCGCTCAACGTGATGGGCAGCGCCGTGTTCGTGCTCATCCTGACCGTGGGCGGCGCGACGCCCGCGGGTCCCGACCCGGTGGCGCAGGCGCTGATCCTTACCGGCATCGTGATCGCGGTCGCGGCCACTGCCTTCGCGCTGGCGCTGATCGTGCGCATGTTCCAGGAGACGGGCCTCACGAGCCTGCGAGGACGCGACGATGACGACTGAGGCCCTGGCGCTGCTGGTGTTCGCTCCGCTGGTCGCGGGCCTCGTGGTGATCGCCGCGCCCCGCCGAGCCGCCGCGCCGGTGGCGGTGGCGGCGCTGCTGACGCTGCCGTTCGGGCTCTGGCCGCTCACGCTGGTCGTCTGGCGAGGCGAGACCGTGCAGGTGGCGCTCGCAGGCTTCGCGCCGCCGCTGGGGATCGTCTGGCGCGTCGACGCGCTGGCGCTGACGATGCTGTGGCTGACGCTGGTGGTCGTGCTGGTGGTCAGCCTGCACGCGTTGACCAGCTTCCCGCCGGCGAGCGAGTCGGGGCAGCGTTTCTGGCCGCTGTGGCTGATCCTGATCGCGAGCGTCCACGCGCTGTTCGTCTCGGCCGACCTCTTCAACCTGTACGTGACGCTGGAACTCGTGACGCTGGCCGGCGTGGCGATGATCGCCATCGGCGGCAAGCCGGCGGCCATGCGCGCCGCCATGCGCTACTTGCTGCTGGGCCTGATGGCCTCGCTGTTCTACCTGCTCGCGACGGCCCTGCTCTACGGCCAGACCGGTACGCTCGACCTGTACCAAGTCGGCGAGCGCCTCGACGATGGCGCTCTCGCGCTGATCGCCCTGGCGCTGATGGTGACCGGGTTGCTCGTGAAGGCGGCCATCGTGCCGCTGCACGTGTGGCTTCCCGCGGCCCACGGCAAGGCGCCCGGGCCGGTCAGCGCCGTGCTCAGCGCGCTGGTGGTGAAGGTGGCGCTCTACATCCTGATCCGGCTGTGGTTCTGGTCGGGCGGCGCAGCCGGCGGCGACGGGGCGGCGCTGCTGCTCGGGCTGCTCGGCGCGCTCGCGATCGTCCATGGCTCGCTGGCTGCGATCACCCAGACGCGCCTCAAGATGCTGGTCGCGTACTCGACCGTGGCGCAACTCGGCTACGTGATGCTGCTGTTCCCGCTCGCCTCCACCGCGGCCTTCCGCGCGGTGACCTTCCACATGGTGGCGCACGGCGTCGCCAAGGCGGCCATGTTCCTGGCGGCCGCCAACTTGCTGCACGCCCTCGGCAGCGATCGCCTGCAGCGGCTGGTGGGGGCCGACCAGCGCCACGGCGTCAACGTGCTGGCGTTCGCCTTGGCCGGCGTGAGCATCATGGGGCTGCCGCCCTCGGGCGGCTTCGTGGCGAAGTGGATGCTGCTCGAGGCCGCCTGGCGACAGCAGGGCTGGGGCTGGGTGGCCGTGATCAGCCTCGGCAGCCTGCTCGCCGCCGTGTACGTGTTCCGCGTGGTCGCGCTCGCCTTCGCCCAGCCGAAGGGCGGGTCGGTGCGTGCCTCGGTCGGGGCGCGCGGCGGCGGGCGCTTCGACACGACCGCCCTGGCTGCGCTGCTGCTCGCGGTGTTGGCGATCCTGCTGGGGTTCGCCTCGGCCCCGCTGGTCGCGCTCATCGACCGGGGCCTGCCGCCGGGGATGCTGCCATGACCGGCACCATGACCGACGCCATGACGGCGGCGGCGGTGGAGACGACGCTCCATCCGCTCCCGGTGGTGGTGGTGTTGGTGTCGCTGCTGGCGGGCCTGGCGATCGCCGTCCTCGGCGAGCAGCGGCAGCGCCTGCGCACCGTGCTGAACCTGAGCGCGGCGGTGGTGAAGCTGGCGCTGGTGCTGTGGATCGCGTTGCTCGTCGCCGGCGGCGTGGTCCCCGAGTTCCGCTTCGCGCTCGTGCCCGGCTTCGACCTGGTGCTGCGTGCCGACTCGTTGAGCGTGCTGTTCGCCTCGCTCTCGGCGGCGCTGTGGCTCGTCACCACCGTCTACGCCATCGCTTACTTGCAGCACTACGCCAATAGGGCACGCTTCTTCGGCTACTTCAGCATCTGCGTGACCGCCACCATGGGTATCGCCATGGCCGGCAACCTGCTCACGTTCTTCGTGTTCTACGAGCTGCTCACGCTGGCCACCTGGCCGCTGGTGGTGCACACCGGCAGCCGCGCGGCGCTACGCGCCGGCCGCACCTACTTGCAGTTCACGCTCGGCGGCAGCGCGCTGTTCCTGATCGGCCTGATCTGGCTCTACGCCCTCGCCGGCCCGCAAGACTTCATCGCCGGCGGCAGCCTGCAGCTGCTGGACCTGGAGGCGGTCACGAGCATGCAGGCGATCTTCGTGCTGATCGCCATCGGCATGGGGGTGAAGGCGGCACTGGTGCCGCTGCACGCCTGGCTGCCGAGCGCCATGGTCGCGCCCGCGCCGGTGAGCGCGCTGCTGCACGCCGTCGCGGTGGTGAAGGCCGGTGCCTTCGGTCTGGTGCGACTCGTGGAGGACGTCTACGGCAGTGCGCTCTCCGGTGCGCTGGGCTTGAGCCTGGCCCTGGCGATCGCCGCGTCGTTCACCATCGTGTACGGCTCGGTGCTGGCGCTGCTGCAGACCGACCTGAAGAAGCGCCTGGCGTACTCGACCGTGAGCCAGGTGTCGTACATCGCCCTCGGGATCGCCATCGGCGGCCCGCTGGCGACGGTGGGCGGCATGGTGCACCTGGTTCACCAGGGGGTGATGAAGATCACCATGTTCTTCTGCGCCGGCATCTTCGCCACGCTCCTCGGCGTGACCCGCATCGTCGAACTCGATGGGCTCGCGCGGCGGCTGCCGTGGAGCGCGGCGGCCTTCTCGGTGGCGGCCCTGGGCATGATCGGGCTGCCGCCCATGGCGGGCTTCGTCAGCAAGTGGTACCTGGGCTCCGGCGCCGTCGCCATGGGGCAGACCTGGGTGGTCGCCGTGCTGGTCGCCAGCACGCTGCTCAATGCCGGCTACTTCCTGCCGCTCATCGCGCGCATGTGGTTCCGACCCGCTCCGGAGCGCTGGACCGGCGGCGCGCAGCCGAGCCGCTGGGTCGTGGCCGGGCTGGTGGCGCCGGCGCTGGCAACCGCCGGGCTCACGATCGCCTTCGGAGTCTTGGCCGGCTCGACGTACAGCCCTCTCGACTGGGCCATCGCGATCGTGCGGGAGTACCTGCCGTGAGCATCGCCGTCGCGCTGCTGCTGCCACTTCTTGGCGCCCTGCTGTCGCCGTTCGGCGGCCGGGCCGGCGTGTGGGGACGACGGCTGGCGCCGATCGCGCCGCTGGCGCTGCTGCTGCCGCTGGCCACCGGCGAGCAGGTGCGCTGGTCCTGGGCGCTCCTGGGGCTCGACCTCGGCGTGGATCCGTGGGTCGCGCCCTTCGTGCTGCTGACGGCGCTCGCCTGGGGCCTGGCCGCCTGGTTCGCGCTGGACACCGTCACCGGCGACACCCGCCGGTTCTGGCTGGGCTGGTCGCTGAGCCTTTGGGGCATGGCGCTGGTGTTGCTGGCGCAGACGCTGGTGGCCTTCTACCTGGGGTACGTGGTGGTGTCGCTGGCGGCGTACATGATCATCATCCACGCCCGCAGCGACGCCGCCTGGCGCGCCGGCCGCGTCTACCTGCTGCTCGCCTTCGCCGGCGAGGCCGCCATCGTCAGCGGGGTGCTGATCCTGGCCGGGCATTACGGCAACGTGCAGCTGGCGCTCCTGGCCACGCCCGCCTATGCGGTGGGGCTCGAGGAGGCGCGCTGGTTGCTCATCGGCGGCTTCGCGGTGAAGCTCGGTATCGTGCCGCTGCACGTGTGGCTGCCGCTCGCGCACCCGATCGCGCCGGTGCCCGCCAGCGCGATCCTCTCGGGCGTGATCGTGAAGGCTGGCCTGCTCGGGTGGCTCAAGCTGGCGCCGCCCCAGAGCGCCGAGACGCTCGCCGGGGCGCCAACGCTGCTGGCGTTGGGGCTGCTGACCGCGTTCACCGGCGTGCTGCTGGGGCTGACCCAGAGCAAGCTGAAGACCGTGCTGGCCTACTCGACCATCAGCCAGATGGGCCTGGTGTTGGTGGGCTTCGCGGCGCTCAGCCTCGACCCGGGTGACGACCGCTGGTTGGCGGCGCTGGGCCTGCTGGCGCTGCACCACGGCCTCACCAAGGGCTCGCTGTTCCTCGCGTGCGGCTGCAGCCCGGGGTCCTCGCGCCTACGCATGCTGCTGCTGGCCTTGCCGGCGTTGTCGCTGGCGGCGGCGCCACTGGCCACCGGGTTCCTGGCGAAGGCCTGGCTCAAGCGCGCCGTGGACGCCGGTATCGGGGGCGGTCAGCTGTGGCCCTTCACGTACACGCTGGTGTCGCTCACCTCGGCGGCCACCGCGCTACTGATGTGGCGAGTGTGGGTCTTGGCCATGCGCGAACGTGACGCCGGGCAGCCTCTCCACCCGGCCTGGGCGCTGCTGACGCTGGCGGCGCTCAGCGTCCCGTGGCTGTGGGCGGCGAGCAGCGGCAGCCTGATCGCGCCCACGCTCTCCAACGTGTGGGTCGCGCTCTGGCCGTTGCTGCTGGCCGTCGCCGTGGTGCTGCTGGGCCGGGCCTGGGGTCGGCCGGGCGTGAGGTTCCCCGAAGGCGACATCGTGGTGCCGCTCGAACGATCGGCGGCGCACTTCGGCGCTCCGAGCCTGCCGCGCGCGCCGAGCGTGCCACACACCGCGCCGGCTCGCGCCGCGCTCGCGCGCGCGCTTGCGGGCTCGCTCGCGCGCTCGCTCGCCGGCGCGGAGGGGCTCCTGCGCGAGCTGACGATGGTGGGGCTGCTGCTGCTGCTCGTGGGTGTGCTGGTGTGGCTGCTGCTGTGGCTCGGTTGATTGGCCGGCATTCGGCCGGCGGCTCAGCGAGCGAAGAACGGCGGCGGCTCGATACCGAGGTGACGTAGGTACGTGAAGCCTTGGGCGCGGTGATGGACCTCGTTGTCGAGGAAGTAGAGCAGCGAGGCGATCACCGGCTCACGCCGGCCCGGTACCGGCTCGTCGAGTTCCAGGTAGCGCTGCTCCGGTACCGCCGGGAGGAGCCGCTCGAGCTCGATCGTCATGGCGTCGAAGGCAGCGAGCAGCGCTTCCTTGCTGGTGGCGTCCTTGCGCGTACCGTCGGGCCAGGCCCACGTGCCGCTGATGGCGCCCTGCAGCGTCGGGACCAAGAAGGTGTTGAGTTCGGCGACCATGGCGGCGAACGGGCGCATGCCAGGTATGTGGTGCTCGAACAGGGCTTCTTCGGGGAAGGCCTCGATCGTCCGGCGCGTCAGCCGGCGATGGCCGAGCCAGTGCTCGAGCAGCACGGCCGGTGTGAGCACGGTAGACGCCATGGAGTTCCTCCTCGGGGTTCGTTCGGTGCGTTCGCTCGGCACCACGAGTGTAACCGCGCCCGGGTACCATGAGCCCCGCATGCCGTTCCTCTTCTTCGGCTCGCGCGCCGTTCGCCACCGTCTGGCTGCAGGCGAGTTCCGGTGCCCCCGTTGCCGGGCGCGGCGGCCCTACGCGCTCGTGCGGGCGCAGAATCACGGGCACCTCTACTGGGTGCCGCTGGTGAAGCTCGGCGAGCCACAGGACTACGTCGAGTGCGGAGCGTGCCGGACCAAGTTCGAACCAGGCGTGCTGCAGCACGCGGCCGTGGACGAAGCGGCGCCGCGCGGCGCCCTGGTCCGGGCGGCGCTGGCGGCGATGCTGGCGGTGGCGCGCGCTCCCGTGCCCAGCGAGCGGGAGCGCGAGGCGTTGGCGTCGGCGCTCGCGCGCATCGACGGGCCCTGGGGAGGCGACGCGCTCGAGCGCGCGCTGGCGAGGGCGAGCCCGGACGTGTGGCTGGCGGCCGGGCAGCTCGCCGAGTTGCAGCCGACGCTGTCGCCGAGCGCGCGGGAGACGATCATGGAGGCGGTCCTGCACGTGGCGACCGCCGACGGGCCGATGTCCCCGCTCCAAGCTGACGCCGTCCAACAGCTCGCCGGCGCGCTGCAGGTGTCCTCGGCACACCTGAAGGGCATCATGCTGGAGCTGGCCGAGCGCAGGGGTAGGGTGCGGGACGTGATAGGAGGCGTCGATGGCACGGACTGACGATGATCGCGGCGCAGCGGCGAAGGCGAAGGCGGCCGCGCGGGTCGAGGCAGAGGCGAAGGCAGACCGTGAGGCTACGACCACGGGTTCGCCGACGCCCCGCGGCAAACGTGACTGGCTCGACAAGAAGACCTACGAGAAGGAGCTCGCCAAGCTGCAGGTCGAGCTCGTCAAGCTGCAGGCCTGGGTCCAGCAGGAAGGCCTGCGGGTGGTGGTCCTGTTCGAGGGCCGTGACGCCGCCGGGAAGGGCGGCACCATCAAGCGTGTCACCGAGAGCCTCAACCCGCGCCATTGCCACGTGGTGGCGCTGCCCAAACCCAGCGAGCGCGAGCGCAGCCAATGGTACTTCCAGCGCTACGTGGCGCACCTGCCGGCGGCGGGCGAGATCGCGCTGTTCGATCGGAGCTGGTACAACCGGGCTGGCGTGGAGCACGTGATGGGCTTCTGCAGCGACGAGGAGTACCAGGAGTTCTTCCGCACCTGCCCCGAGTTCGAGCGGATGCTGGTGCGCAGCGGCATCATCCTGATCAAGTACTGGTTCTCGGTGAGCTCCGAGGAGCAGGAGCGCCGCTTCCAGGATCGACTCGAGCGGGTCACGAAACACTGGAAACTGAGCCCCATGGACGTCGAGGCACGCCAGCACTGGGTGGCCTACTCCCGGGCGAAGGACACGATGTTCGCCTACACCGATACCAAGCAGGCCCCGTGGTACGTCGTGGACGCCGACGACAAGCGCCGCGCGCGGCTCAACTGCATCAGCCACCTGCTCAGCATGATCCCCTACGAGGACGTGATTCCGCGCGTGAAGACGCTGCCGCCTCGAGCGGAGGCCGGCAGCTACGTGCGGCCTCCGCTGAAGGAGCAGACGTTCGTGCCCGAGCGGTACTGACGGCGCGCGCGGCGTGTGGGGGGCGCTCGCCGCGCGGCAGGCGATTGCGGGGATCAGCCGGGCGGTCGGAGCGTGATGGCCTCGGTCACCATCATGCCCTCCTCGCAGATCAAGGCGATCCCACCGGCACCGAGGGTCGAGTCCTCGTCGATCGCGCTCAGCTGGACCTCGCCGTCGATGCTGCCCTCGATGCGGTTCCCTGCTATCCGGAGCTTGAAAGTATGGTCGCTGCCGTGCTCCCACGGGAACGCGGTTTCGGCGAGCACCGTCTGGTCGTCGACGACCTTGACGAGGCGTGCGACGCCATCGTCCCCGAGCAGTAGCGCGTAGTAGCGCCGCAGGCCCTGGACGCGACCGGCGATGCCGGCAGCCTTCACGAGTTGGAGTTCGATGGTCGACTCGATCTCGTAGTCCGAGACGTCGGCCATGCCGAGGCTGAGCAAGCCCCGGCCCTGATCGTGGACGAGGCGGAAGGCCTCCTTGTCGACTTCGACGAAGTGGTCGACGCCGTTGACCCAAGCGCGGCGCCACATGGCGCCACCCGTGGCGGGACGGGCGAAGGTCACCGTGGGCGTGCCCGACCAGGTCAGCGTGTCGAGGTAGGCCGTGCCTTCGCTGGCGCGCTCGCTGCTGAGCTCGATGCCGACCTCCGCGATCGGCGCCCCGCCGAGGTCCTCGACCGTCCAGACGAGCTCCTGGGAGGTGCCCGGATCGAGCCGCTGGCGCGGTCCCCGGTGAATCGTCACACGATCCTCGGGTCCGTCGAAGACCCTGAGGAACAGGTTGCCGTCGACGGGCTGGCTGCGCTGGTCGAGGGCGATGCTCGCTTCGATCGACTGGCCGGGGAAGAGGGTCGGTGATGCGATCAGGGAGTAGCCGCGCCGGTCGAAGTAGGTGGCCACCTCGGCGGATGGGATGAAGGTCGGGGTGGAGACCCTGGCCGTCCTGCCAGGAGCGAGGCCGTGGTAGTGCAGCGCGAGGCTGCGTCGGCCGCCCTGGCTGTGACCGACGACGTTCTCCACCTCGACGGTGCCGCGCGACTCGGCACTGTCTTCGGGCACGAAGCCCTGGACCGACCCTGGCAGTTCGAAGTGGAAACGTGCGCCGCCCTTGGGCCGTAGGGGCTGCTCGCCGGCGAGTGCCCGGCCGATGTTGACGACGTGGTAGGTCTCGGTCACGGCGTCCGAGATCGCGCGGGCGCCATCGGCCGTGGGCAGGTAGAGCTTGTCCGCCACCGGGCCGCGCCAGTCCGGTCCGACGTCGATGGCCTGGAGGCCGTTCTTGATGCCGAGCAGGCAGCCGACGTTGCCGGAGTTGCAGTCGGTGTCCCAACCTGAGGTGTTCACGATCATGAGCGACTTCTGGAAGTCGTCATCGCCGTAGAGCAGGCTGTGGATGATCAGCGCGTGATTCGGCACCATGTGGCAGTTGCCGCGGTAGGTGTCGTAGCCGTACTGGCCTGCGATGCGCGCGCGCGTCTTGCGCCAGTCGGGCTCGCCGGCGTGCCACTCGCGGATGTCGGCGATCAGTCGGTAGATGATCGAGTCCTCGGGGATGAACGAGACGCCGACGTCGAGGAGCTTGCCGAGATCGGACTCCACGAACGCTTGCGCTTCCATCGCGGCGATCACCTGTGCGCCGTAGATGGCCTCGCCGTCGTGACTGACGCTGGCCGCGCGTCGCGCCAGGTCGGCGGCGCGCTCGGGATCGCCGGGCGCGACCATCGCCCAGCCATCGATGAAGATCTGCGAGCCGATCTGTTCCGACACGATGCGGCCGTTGAGCTCCCTCGAGCCGCTCCGTGGCGCCTCGATTCCGTGCTCGAGCCGTAGGTAGGCGGTGTGCTCGGCCGAGTTGCCGAGGCCACCCCACCACAGGATCGTGCGTTCCCGGATGATGTAGTTCAGCCAGGTCCGGCCGATCTGTGCCGGGCTCAGGTCGAGGCGGTTGCCGTGATCGGGTAGTGCTCGGAGGAACGTGAAGGTTCCGGAGATGTCGTCGTCGGTGACGACCAGCGGCACGTCGAGGCGCTCGTGGACGTAGTAGTAGATCTCACCGAGTTCGCGCTCGATCCGCTCAAAGCTCCAGCCTTCGAAGGGTCTTCCCAAGTAGACCCCGATGAGCTTGCCGAGCACGCCTGCGTAGACGCGCTCGAGGTAGTCGTGGGGGATCGTCATCGCATCTCCTTCGTAGGGCGTCAGTTGACGAGGCCGCCGCGCGTGATGCCTGCGATGAAGCGGCGTTGCAGGCTGAGGAAGAGGATCAGGACGGGCAGGACCATCATCACGGCTCCGGCGCTCGTCAGTCCCCAGTCGCGCGTGAAGCGGCTGGTGAAGTTGTAGTAGCTCGTGACGACGGTGAAGAGCCGGTGTTCGGTCAGGAACACGGTCGCCAGCAGGAACTCGTTCCACACCGCCAAGCCCACGACCAGTCCGACCGTCAGGAAGGCCGGCCACGAGAGTGGGACGACGATCTTGGTGAAGACCTGCCATTCGCTCGCGCCGTCGATCCGTGCGGCATCGTCGAAGTCGGAGGGCAGGTTGATCATGTAGGAGCGCAGGAGGAAGATCGCGAACGGTGAGTTGACGGCGATGTAGATCAGGATCAGCCCGAAGAGGTTGTTCACCAGCCCGAGGTTGCGCCACAGGAAAAAGAGTGGCACCAAGAAGAGCTGGATCGGCAGGCTGGCACCGATGAGGAGGTAGAGGGTCATGATGCCTTCGCCGGGAAGCTTCAACCGGGCCATGCTGAAGGCGGCCATGCCGCCCAGGACCAGCACACCGCTCAGGGTGCCGACCACGAGGATCGAGCTGTTGCGCAGCGTCGTCGCGAAGTTCCCGATCTCCCAGGCGTTCGGGTAGTTCTCCCAGATGACGTTCTGGGGCGGGCCCAGAGGGTTTCGGCCCACCTCTGCCTGGCTCTTCAAGGAGTTGAACCCGAGGATCACGATCGGTCCGAGCGAGAAGAACACGAGCACGCTCAGGATCAGGTAGTTGGGGAACAGGGACAGCCGTCGACGCAGTCGGAGCCGGCGAAGCACGCTAGACCTCCCACCCGCGCCGGCGCAGAACCACGAAGATCGTGATCACGATGCCGGCGAAGAAGCTCATGGAGAGCCCGATGGCCGCTGCGTACCCGGCCTGGAACCGGTTGAAGGCGTACTTGATCACCAGGGTGCCGAGGACCTCGGACGACCCGGCGGGCCCGCCTCCGGTGAGGATCCAGACATAGTCGAACACCAGGAACGACCAGATGGAGACCATCAAGATCATCAGGGCGATGGTGGGACGGATACCGGGCAAGGTGATGAAACGGAACTCCTGCCAGCGAGTCGCGCCATCGAGGCGAGACGCCTCGTACAGGTCAGGTGAGATGTTCTGCATGGCTGCCAGGAACAGCACCATCAGGAATCCCCAGAAGCGCCAGTTGTCGACGAAGGCGACCGTGAGTAGCGCGGAGTCCGGACGGCCCAGCCAGGCCTGGTCGAGACCACGGATCCCGATCTTGTCGAGTTGGACGCCCACCCCGAGCGTCGGGCTCAATAGGTTGCGCCAGATGCTGGCTACGATCACGCTGGGCAGCACGTAGGGGATGAACAGGGCGGTGCGGAAGAACAGGCCACCCTTGCGGATGGGAGCGAGGAAGGATGCGGCGAGCAGCGCCAGGACGAACGGCACCGTGAGGAAGAAGGCCAGCCAGATCAGGTTGTTGGTGAACGCTTCGCGGTAGGTGATGTCGTCGAAGATGATGCGACGAAAGTTGTCGATGCCCACGAACCGCGCCGCGCCGACGCCCGACCAGTCCGTCATGGAGTAGTAGAAGGCGCTGATCGACGGGCCGATGATGACGATGACGTTGATCAACAAGATCGGCAGCACGAAGAGCAGCGCCACGAACTTCTTGCTTCGACGCCGCGGCCGTGCGCGGGCGACTTCCGCCCGCTCGCCAGCCCGGCCGCGTCGTTGGACTGCGGAATCCTGCATGGTGCTCCTCACTGGACGCCGCGGCCCGTGTCGAGGAGACCGAGCCGGTCATGCGCAACGGCGGAGGTGCTCGCGCGCGTGGGCATGACCGGCTCGGCGCGCGAGCGCTAGCGCGCCGGGACGATCAGCGTGTCACCGGCCGCACGTTCCTGCTCGTGCAAGGCCTGCATGCCCTCGAGGTACTGCAGCGGCGTCAGGCGACCTGCCCAGACACGCTCGATCTCCTCCCAGATGTAGACGTTGGTGCGGGGAGGGAAGAAGGTCCACGTGGTGTAGCCGAAGTTCCCGAGGGCGAAGGCGGCGTCGAGGGCCTCGACGACGCGGGTGTGACGGGGGTCGGAGCCCAAGAACTCCTCGATGTCGATGCGGACGGGAGCCGGATCCTCGCCGCACTCCACCAGGCGCCTGCCTTGCACTTCGGACGAGAAGAAGTAGGTCAGGAACTCGGCGGCGGCATCCGGGTTACTGGCGTTGCGGTTGATGGAGACGGTATGCCCGAGGCCCACGGTGAAGTAGACCTCGCCCGTCGCAGAGGGTACGGGGATCCAGTCCCACTCGTTGGCGTTGCCCGCCTCTTCGCCGAAGAAGGCATCGTGGGAGCCGACGGCCCAGCTGCCCTCGATCACCATGGCTGCGCCGCCGTCACCGAACACCACGCGGCGCTCGTCGGTCATGGCCGTGTAGTAGCGGTCGAGGCCGCCCATGAACCAGCCTTCTTGCTGCATCATGTCGAGGATCTCGATCGCGCGCACGAAGGCAGGATCGGTCCAGGGGCGCTCGCCGACCAACGCTTCGTACACCAGTTGCGGTCCGGCGACTTGGTTGAGGAACTCACCGACGAACCACTCGTTGGCGGGGCGCCACTCGGTGTTGGAGTGGGCGAAGGGGATGATGCCGGCGTCCGCGATCGTGCCGGCGAGGTCCA
>SLRS01000056.1 GCA_007130855.1 Trueperaceae bacterium
ACGCATGGTCGACTCCTTTCGGCGGAGTCGATGGCGTGCTGTCGGCGCTGCGCCGCTGCCATGGCCTCCCCAGCGACCATATCGGCGCGTTGGCAGCCGCGCGATGGCATATTCCGCGTGTGCTGGTCCGTTGGCTACCGCTCCCTCCACCGACGGGAGCGGCTCCGGTGAGGGCTGCCGCTGCGACTGCTCGGCGCCGACGGTCGTTCGCTACTCATCGGGCCGCAACTCGGGAACGTCCTGGGGTTCGAGGCCTTGGTCGCGCCTCTCATCGATGTCGTCGGGCTCGTAGAGCACCGTGCCCTCGGGCAAGTCCTCCTCGTTGTCCCAGCTGACCAGCATGTGGTTCAGCACCGCCGCGATCTCCTCGTCGGACAGGCTCTCGAACGAGACGTGGCTGATGGCGTCGACGCTGCCCTCGATCTCGATCTCGCCCTCGTAGCCGTACAGCAGGAAGTCGATCAGGTAGTCGCGGCCGTCCTCTCCGGCGACGAGATCCGGGATGTGCTCGAGCCTCGAGTGACAGGTGCGGCACTGGCCGGCCCAGGTCGACTCTCCGGTGTCCTCCCAGTCCCAGTCGACGGTCTCGCGCACCGGCACCTCTTCCGGTTCTTCCGGCTCCGGTTCGGGTTCTTCCGGCTCCGGTTCGGGTTCTTCCGGCTCGGGCTCGGGTTCTTCCGGCTCGGGTTCATCTGGTTCTTCTGGGTCCGGTTCCGGCTCGGGTTCGACCTCCTCGATGCGCGCCTCGTCGATCAGCAGCACCAGCTGCCGGTTCTCGCTGCGCAACCAGGCGAAGGCCCCGGCTGCCAGCACGAGGAGCACGGCCAGGAGGATGGCGGCGCGGTTGACGTAGACGTGTCGCATGCCTCACCTCCTAGACGAGATCGAACCGCTCGGAACGGATCTGCGACATCGGGACGCCATGCTGGCGCAGGGCGTCCTCGACCGCGTCGATCATCGCCGTGGGACCGCAGATGAAGTGGAGCCTCTCGACGCCGCCGTGCGGCATGTGGCGCTTCAGCACGCCCGCGTCGATGAAGCCGGTCTCGCCGATCCAACCGTCCGGCGGCTCCTCGAGCACGTACACCACGGTCAGGTCGAGGCGCGCTCTCAGCGCTTCGATGGTCTCGCGATAGGCGACGCCGTCCCACTGCTGGTCCCCGTAGAAGAGCGTGATGGGTCGGGTGTCGCGGCGGTCGGCCATCGTCCGCAGCATGCTGATGAACGGTGCGATGCCGACGCCGCCGGCGAAGAACACGTACCCGGCGGCGGGTTGGTGATCCGGGGAAAACGAGCCGTGAGGCCCGTCGAGGTAGGCGGTCGTACCGGGCGGGACGCTGCCGATCGTGTTCGTGAAGTCCCCGAGCTCCTTGATGCTGAACTCGATGCCCGCGTCATCGCGAGCGCTCGAGGAGAACGAGAACGGGTGCTCCTCGAAGGTGTAGGCGGAGTCGCCGAGCTTGAGCCAGGCGAACTGGCCGGGCGCGAAGCGCATCCCATCGTGGCCGTCCGGCGTGACCCTGAAGCTCCAGGTCTCGCCGCGCTCGGGCTTGACCTCCGCGACCTTGTAGGGGACCCGACGCATGAACGCCGGCCGGATCAGCCTCAGGTAGGCGAAGGACGCCACCAGGATCACGCTGAACACGATCAGCACGTTCTCCTTCCACTGCGTACCGGTGTAGTGGCCCACCAGACGGATGTGCCAGTGGGCGAGCACGATCGCGGAGATCCCAAGGAGCGCGTGGGTCACGCGCCAGAGCTCGTAGTCGAGCTTGATCTGCTTCCTGAAGACCGAGAGCAGCACGAGCAGGATGAGCGCGTAGAGTCCCCAGTTGCCGACCCGGCTGGCCCGGGTTCCCCCGAACGGGTTGAGTAGATCGACGAGATCTGGGTTCTCGAGCACCAGGATGATCGGATGCGCTACGAGCAGCAGCACCGCGACGATCGCGATCTGCCGGTGGTACTTCAGGATGAGGTCGATGCCGTAGGGCGCCGTCACGCTCTCGTACCGCGCGACGAGTGCGAACTGCACGGCGATCTGTACCAGACCGATGAATCCCAGCGCCAACGAGAACTCGACCCAGAACGGTCGCTCGGGAGGAGTGGGCCGCACCATCATGATGCAGAGCGGCAGGAGGATGACGATCAGGTAGACGACGAGCCAGAAAACGCCGACGATGGTTCGGTTCATGCCACTCCCTCCACGTGCGCGTGCGGCGTCCGAGCGCACACCGACCACCGGGGTCCGTCGTCGGCGCTCGGGACCGGCCACGCTAGGCTGGTTGCGCCACGCGCAGCCGGTCTCGCACGATCACTGGGCTACGTAGGCACCGTCGATGGTCATGGTGTGCCCCATGACGAAGGCTGCCTCGTCGCTGCAGAGCCACACGACGGCGGCGGCGATCTCGGCGGGTCGGCCGAGGCGGCCCAGCGGCGTGGCTGCAGCGAGGCTCTCCTCGGTCTGTTCGCCCTTCTCGATGAGGCGATCGATCATCTCGGTGCGGATCACGCCCGGGCACACGGCGTTGACGCGTATCCCTTGCGAGCCGTATTCGAGCGCTGCATTCCTGGTGAGGCCCACGACACCGTGCTTCGACGCCGCGTAGACGGGGAGGTTCTCAAACCCGACCAGACCGGCCACCGAAGCGGTGTTGACGATGGCGCCGCCGCCACGCTCGAGCAGCGCCGGGATCTCGTGCTTCATGCACAAGAACACGCCCATCAGGTTGATGCCCATGATCTGGTGCCAGGTATCCAGCTCGACCTCGGCCAGCGGCGCCTCCGGCCCCTCGATGCCGGCGTTGTTGAAGGCGAAGTCGAGTCCGCCGTAGGTGTCGAGCGTCTTGCTCACCAACGCCTTCACGGCGAACTCGTCCGAGACGTCCGCCTTGATGAAGCGGGCTTGACCGCCGCGGCCGGAGATGTCACCAACGGTATCGAGGCCCGCCTCCTCATCGATGTCCGATACCACGACCTTGGCGCCCGCCACGGCGAACGCCACGGCAGTTGCCCTGCCGATGCCGCCCGCGCCACCGGTCACCAGTGCGACCTTACCGTCGAATGTGCCCGTGTAGCTCTTTGCCATTTCCAACCTCCACCGTGTGCGTCAGTGCGCGTCGCTGGGTCCACGCCGAGAGCTCGCGTGTGCGAACGCCTCGGCGTGGACCGTGGCATCGCTTGGGTTAGCGGAGGTCGTCGGGTTGCATGGGGTTGTTGGCGAGGTAGGCGGCGATTTCTTCGAGTCGTTGGTCGCTGAGGCCGATGCCTCGGTGGTGGGGGTCGCTGAGGAGGTCTTGCCAGAGTTGTTCGATCTCCCATTCGGGGATGACGGAGACGGCGAGGGAGTGGCAGACGGAGCAGTAGCGTTGCATGAGTTCGGCGCCGTCGGCGGGGAGGTGGTCGGTGGTGATGTCGTCGTGGATGTCGTCTTCGGGGCGTGGGAGGTTGATGGCGAGGTAGGAGGTGAGGGTGGCGATCTGTTGGTCGCTCAAGTCCGCGAGGGCGCCTTCGTCTTCTGGGGTGTCATCTTGGTGTTCTTGGTCGCGGAAGTATTGTTCCCACTCGTCTGGGGAGCGCTCCTCGGTGGCGAGTTCGTGGAGTGGGTCGCAGGTGGTGCAGACGTCGAGCACCTCGGCGAGGAGTTGGCTGCCGCCGGGTGGGAGGTCGGGGTTGCCGGCTGCGTTGCTGGCGAGGGCGATGAGCATGCCGGCGGGGAGGGTGAGGGCGAGGGCGAGGTTGCGAAGGGCGCTGCGTGTCATGTCATCCCTCCTCGTCCGCGGCGTTGCGGCCGGCGATGCGCCCGAAGGTGACGGCGACGTTGAGTGCGGCGCCGCTCCCAGGATAGAGCTCGCCGATCGCCCCGCCAGCCACGGTCCCGGCGGCGTAGAGCCGGCCGATCGGATCGCCGAACACGTTCAGTACGCGCGCTTCGGGATCGATCCGGGCACCGCCGGCGGTGTCGTAGAGGGTCACGAGCTGCTCGAAGGCGTAGAACGGCCCCTCCTCGATCGGCGCGAACGCCGTCTCGCGCTCGAAGTCCGGGTCTTCTTCCGCTTCGGCGTGCTCGTTCCAGCGTTCGACGGTCCGTTCGAGTCGGTCGGCGGGCACGCCCATCGCCTCGGCGAGTTCGGCGAGCGAGTCCGCTCGCAAGACCAGCCCCGCCTCGACCTCTTCGTCGAGCGAGCGTGAGAGGGTCGGCGCGATCGGCGCCTGCTGCTC
>SLRS01000256.1 GCA_007130855.1 Trueperaceae bacterium
CCGCCAGCAGCTCACGCGCGTTGTCGGCGGCCCGACGTGCCTCGGTCACGTCGCGCAGCACGAAGCCGCCGTCGAAGGGCACCACCTCGAGGTGGCGACCGCGCAGATGGAGGTCGAACCCGATCCCTTCGGCCATTGCGGGCTCGATGCGGTGGTCGCGCACCACCGAGATCGGCGGCAGCTGGGTCGCGCGCTCGGCGTCCGTGTGCAGCAACCGGCACGCGGCCGCGTTGAGGGTCTTGATGCGCCCCCCCTCGACCCACACGACCCCTTCGGAGAGCACGTCGACCCAGGCGGCGGAGGCGGGCTCAGGCATCCACCAGACGATACCCTCGGCCGCGCACCGTCTCGATCCGGTCGGCGCCGACGCGCGCCCGCAACTGCGCCACGTGCTGGTCGACGGTGCGCTCGGTGCCGATGAAGGCTTCACCCCACACGCGGTCGAGCAGTTCGGTGCGGCTGAAGACCCGCCCCGGATGGCCCGCCAGGAACGCCAGCAACGCGAACTCGCGCCGAGTGAGCGGCACCCGCTCGCCGTCGACGCTGGCGCTGACGGCGTCGAGGTCGATCGTCATCGAGCCGACGCTCAGCCGGGGCGTAGGGCGACCGCGCCGCAGCAGCGCCCGCACCCGGGCGACCAACTCCGCCGCGCTGAAGGGCTTCACCAGGTAGTCGTCGGCTCCAGCGTCGAGGCCGTCGACCCGGTCGACCTCCGACGCACGGGCGGTGAGCATCATCACGGGTATTGCCCCCCAGCGGCTGCCGCGGACCCGCCGAAGCCAGTCTACGCCGGAGGCGTCGGGCAGCATCCAGTCGAGCACCACCGCGTCCGCGCTGTCGAGGGCCTGCCAGCCAGCGTCGGCGTCGGCGGCTGCGATCACATGGATGCCGGAGCGATGCAGGTGGAACGTCACCAGCTCGCGGATCGCCGCGTCGTCCTCGACCAACAGGATCTTCGGCTTACGCATCGGCCCACTCCAGCGGAGCATCCACGGCGCATGCTAGCCACGCCCATGTCATGGCGTCGTCAGGTTGCATCGCTGTGCGGCTGACCCGGCCATGACGCCACGGCGGCAGGATGACGGCATGGTACACAGCGGCATGCGTGTGTTCGAGGTGGAGCTTCGAGAGGTCACCGATACTGCGCTGCGGATGCTCAGCCTGGTGCGCGAGGAGGCTCGCGAGGCACGCGCCGCCCTGCTCGAAGGTGACACCGAGGCTGCGCTGCGCTGCGCCGCCGGCGACGAGCAGGTCGACGAGCTCCAGCGCGAGCTCGAGAACCGCTGCCTGACGCTCATCGCCCGCCATCAACCGGCCGCGAGCGACCTCCGCTTCCTCGGCGCAGTGCTGTTCTCCCTGGCCGACATCGAACGCATCGGCGACTACGCCGTCCACGTTGCCCGGGCCGGCACGGAACTCGCGCGCGAGCCGCGCTTGAAAAAGTACCTCGACATGGCCCGGATCCTCGCCGTCCTCGACGAGATGCTCGAGGGGACGATGCACGCGCTCGCCGACGGCGACGTCGACGCCGCGTACGCGGCGCGCGCCATGGACGAGGAGATCGACGAGCTCTACGACCAGATCCAACGCGAGTTGCTGACGTACATGATGGCGGATCCGCGGACGATCAACCGCGCCGCCACCTTGCTGATGGTCGCCCGCTACCTGGAACGTTGCGGCGATCACATCGAGAACGTCAACGAGCACATCGTCTTCTGGTTGACCGGCACGCGCATCTAGCGCGGCCCGTGCCGCACGCCGCACAGGGCACACGGTTCATGAGCGGCGTCGCTTCTGGTCGTCGCGTGTGGCGAGCGTGAGCAACACGCCGTAGACGGCGACCAACGCGCTCACCACGACGCCCACGATGAAGATGACGGCCGTCGACACCTCACGGAACCCGGATCGCCGACCGCACGAACCCGCCGAAGGCGAGGATCGACGGGACCCAGATGCCGACGAACAGCCCCTCGTCGCGCTGCCCGGTGAACCAGAGGTATACGGAGAACACGAACGACAGGAACGCAGCGGTCAACAGGACGTAGTCAGCGGTCTTCACGGTGCACCTTCTCTCTGCTCGTGGCCGAGGTCATCGTGACGAACCTATGCCGCTGTGACGACGCTCCGCCGTGGGCTGCGCCACGGAGTACCTCACCGCGGCGTCGCGATCCGCGCGCGGCGGGTGCCAGGAGCGCGGCCGAGACCGTCATGAGCGCCAGACCGCTTGCCGCGGGTGCGGCGGTGGTGCGGATCGGTGTGATGGACGCTGTGCTCATGCGGTCGGCACCGGCGGGAGAACGTATGCGTAGCGGTCGGGCCGATCACGCCGCTCGGCAGCAGGGCGTCAGTTGCTGATGACGGGGCTCGCGCGGACGTGGGTGGTGTCGTCGAGCTGCTCGAGCATGAATCGCGCCATGTCGGCGCGGGTGATGCGTGGCCCGGTGTTCACGCCGACGCGTCCGACGCGGAGGGGGTGCGTGCGAAGACGGTGACGTGATGTGCGCTCTCGGCTGGATCCGGTGCCGTTGCGCTTGGCGTCATGACTCCTCCGTTGTGTGTGATGGTCTCATTGCTCGAAGTGCGCCCGAAGCAATGGTGCCGATCAGCTGGCCTCGCGGTGCTCGAGCACCGCGAGGACTTCGAGGACGGCCGTTTCGAACCGCTCGCGGAGTTCGGGCGCCAGCGTTGGAGGAGTTCGTCGAACGCTGCCGTGGCCTGACGGTTGATGCGGTCCACCAGCGCGGCGCCGTGGTGGGAGAGTTCGACACGTTCGAGGCGGCGGTCGTGAAGGTCTTCCTTGCGCGTCACGCGGTCGACCGGCCGAAACCTGGTTCGCCCCGTTACCCTGCCGGATCAGCCCCGGAGGAAGCTCAAGCGCACCCGGCGTGTGCGGTTGTCGGCGTTGGTGTCCACGAGGACGATGGACTGCCAGGTCCCCAGCGTCGGAGCCCCGTCGATGACCGGGACGGTGAGGCTCGGGGCGACGAAGGCTGGCAACACGTGGTCGCGACCGTGCCCCGGACTGCCGTGCCGATGCCGCCACCTCCCTTCGGCGGCGGGCAAGAGCTCGTCGATCGCGGTGAGCAGATCGCGGTCGCTGTCGGCTCCGACCTCGATGATCGCGAGCCCCGCGGTCGCGTGGGGCACGAACACCGAGAGCAGTCCGTCGCCGCGACCGCGCACGAACCCGGCGGCCTTCGAGGTCAGGTCGATGACCGCTGCCCGCGGTTCCGTCGTCAGCGTCAGCTCGATCGTCTCCATCTCACGAGTGTCACCTCCGCTCATGGATCACGCTGTCGCCCAACGGCGATCATCGCGCGGCCGCCATCGTGTCCAAGCGCCTCCATCCCGGCCGCGCTGCGCCCGGAATCCACGTACACTCGACGGCGTAGACGTGAGAGGTGGTGATTTCGATGCGCATCGTCGTGCTCGGTGCGGGTTTCGGTGGGCTGGAGCTGACCACGAGGTTGTCCGCGGCGCTCGGCGGCGAGGTCGACATCGTACTGATCGACGCGTCCGATACCTTCGTGTTCGGCTTCTCGAAGCTCGACGTGATGTTCGGCCGGTCCGAACCGGCAGCCGTCATGCACCCGTACGGTGACGTCGTCAAGCCGGGGGTTCGCTTCGTCGGGACGACCGTGCGCTCGATCGATCCCGAGGCGCGGCGTGTCGAGACGGACGCCGGGAGCTTCGAGGGCGACGTCTTGGTCGTCGCCCTCGGCGCCGACCTCGATCCAGCGGCGACGCCGGGCCTGGTCGAGGACGGGCACGAGTTCTACACGGTCGCCGGCGCATTGGCGCTGCGTGACGTGCTGCCACGCTTCGGCGGCGGCCGGGTGCTCATCGCCGTCGCGTCGTTGCCGTACAAGTGCCCGCCCGCACCGAGCGAAGCGGCGCTGCTGATGCACGAGTACCTCTCGGATCGCGGCGTGCGTGGCGACTCCGAGATCGCGCTCACCGTGCCGATGGGGGCCCCGGTGCCGCCCTCGCCCGAGGCTTCGGAGGCGCTGCTCGCCGCCTTCGCGGAGCACGGCATCCGCTTCGAGCCCAACCGGCGTTTGCGGGCGCTCGACCCCGCGCGCAAGGTGGCGTCGTTTGCCGAGGGCGCCGAGATACCCTACGACCTGTTCCTCGGCGTGCCGGTGCACCGCGCTCCCGACGTCGTCGTCGCGGCGGGGCTGTGCGTCGACGGTTGGGTCCCGGTGGACCCCGGGACCCTCGAGACGCGCTACCCCGGCGTCTACGCGATCGGTGACGTGGCTAACGTCGGGACGCCAAAGGCGGGCGTGTTCGCCGAAGGCCAGGCGGCGACGGTGGCCGATGCCGTCATCGCCTCGGTGCGCGGCCAGGGCACAGCGGTGGAGTACGGCGGGACGGGCACGTGCTACTTCGAGTTCGGTCGCAGTCTGGTCGCCCGCGTGGACATCACCTTCGCCAGGGGCAAGCCGCCCGCAGGGCGACTCGAGGGGCCGTCGGCCGCGTTGGCGCCGCAGAAGGCCGCCTTCGCCACGAGCCGGGTCAGGCGCTGGTTCGGCCGTTCCTGAGCGCGGAGCGGCTACCGTGGCCCCGACCCGTGATCGCCGCAGGGAGTGTCAACTCGGCGCGGAACCACCCTCGGAAGCGTGCTCTTGCGCCAGCTCGTGCTCGGCAGCGTGCCAGTCTTCGGCGTCGTAGCCGTGGACGTAGCCGCGCTCGGCGAAGCGGGCGTACGCGCGCGCGGCCACCGCCTCCGGTGCCACGGATACGCCCGCCGCGGCGCTCGCCCTGCGCGCCGGAACCTTCGTGGGCGCGCTCTTGCGCTTGGCGGTAGCGGCGCGCTTGGCTGGCTTGGCCGCCTGGTCGGACTCCGTGTTGGCGCTCTTGGCGGCGGACTTCGCCTTGGTCGTGCTGGTCGCGGCGTCCTGCTTCTTCGTACGGGCCGGCTTCTTGTCGGGCATCCGGAGACCTCCTGTGGTGGCATGACGTCGCCGCGTCAGCACAGCACCGATTCGTCATGAAGATGATGCCGGCGCCCCTGAGCCTCGGGCGTCGGCGCGATCACTCTACAAAGGGTTCGCGCTGCCATCATGAGGATGCCTAGGCGGTCGCGCCGGACCAGCGTACGTTCGGTGCGGCGGATCCCAAGCAGGTACGCTCGTCGCACGGACGCCGCCCCAGTTCGCCGCCGAAGGAGACCTCGCATGGTGCGTATCGAGCACGACACCGGCCGCCCGCTCGTCCTCAGCGAGCCCCTCGACCCCAGCTCCTTGGCCGCGATGTCCAGCGCTCGGTCGGAGCGCTACGTGGTCGCGTTCACGCGGGGGGGCGAGGCATGATCGAACGCCTCCGCGAGCGCCTCACGACGCTCGCGGCCATCGATGCGATCGCCGGCCAGGAGGGTCCGCTGGTGCGCTACCTGCACGGTGCGCTCGGCGACGTCTGCGACGAGATCGAGGTCGACGCGGTCGGCAACCTCTATGCCGTGCGGCGCGGCGCGCTCCAGGGCCCGACGGTGATGATCGCCGCCCACACCGACGAGATCGGGATGCTCGTCAAGGGCGTCGATGCCAACGGCTTCATCCGCTTCGAGCTCGTCGGCGGCGTGATCGCTTCCACGCTGCCGGCGCGGCTGGTCAGGGTCGCGGGCCACCTCGGGGTGATCGGCATGAAGTCGGGCCATTATCAGAGCCCCGAGGAGCGCTCCAGGGTCCCCTCGCACGTCGAGATGACGATCGATATCGGCGCCCACTCGGCGGCGCGCGTCGCCGAGCTCGGGATCGACGTCGGCGCACCGATCACCTTCGTGAGCGAGGTCGTCTCGTTCGGCGCCGACGCCCCGCTCGTGGCCGGCAAGGCGATCGACAATCGCCTCGGTTGCGCCGTGCTCTGGGAGGTGCTCAGCGCCGGGCCACCGCCGGCCGGCACGCTCGTGGCGGTGTTCACCAGCCAGGAGGAAGTGGGGCTCAAGGGCGCCGGGATCGCCGCTGAACGCATCCGCCCCGACCTCGGTATCGCGCTCGACACCATGCCGAGCGGGGACACCCCCGACATGCGCTTCGACCGCGACCTCAACGTCGCCATCGGCGCCGGGCCGGCCCTGCAGGTGCTCGCCGGCCCAGGCGGCAGGGCGTTCCTGATAGCACCGTCGGTGAAGCGCTACTTGCAGCGCACGGCGGCCCGGATCGGCGTGCCCTTGCAGCTCAATGCCTTCACGGGCGGCAGCAACGATGCGGCGACGATCGCATGGTCCGGTCTCGGCGTGCCCGCCGCTTCGATCTGCCTGCCGCGGCGATACTCGCACTCGCCGCTCGAGGTGGCCGACCTGCGCGACGCCGAGGCGAGTGTCCGGCTGCTGCGGGCGGTGGTCGACGACATGGCTGCCCTGCCCGGCTTCGGGTTCCTCGACGAGGCGTAGGCGTCCAGACCCGGGCCTTCACGAGCGACGTTCGGCACAAGCAGCGCCGGTCGCCTTTGGTACTCGGTGAAGGCCGAAAGCGACTCGAGCTCGACTGAGCGCCAGGCGAACGACGGCCAACGGCCTCGATGATCGTGCTCGGCGGATGCGCGCAACTACACGTCGGGGGCCCCAGGCATGTGACCCGTGCGGCGTGATGGTTTCTCTCTTGGCACTACCCTGGAGCCGGAGGTCAGACCATGGGAATCCTCGAACTCGCCATTGCCGCCTTCGTCATCGCCGTCATCGCGGGTCTCCTCGGGTTCACGGGCATCGCCGCGGGGGCGGCCGTGATAGCGCGGTGGCTGTTCGGCGTCTTCTTGGTGATCGCCGTGATCTTCTTGATCCTGTTGCTGCTGTGAGCGGGGTCGGTCATCGTGGCTAGCGTCGCGGGTGCCTTCGTGCACCAGGGTGAGCCTCGCGCCGAGCTCGAGCGGCCGGCGCAACGCGGTCGGTGAGGGTGAGCGGATGGATCCGGTGAGCTTTCGGGTGTGGCCCGGCCGGCCGGGGCCTCTGGGCGCCACCTGGGATGGGTCGGGTACGAACTTCGCGCTGTTCACGGCGCATGCCAACAGGGTCGAGTTGTGCCTCTTCGACGACGAGGGCACGCGTGAGATCGATCGGGTCGTCCTGCCCGAGTACACCCACGAGATCTGGCACGCCTACCTCCCCGACGTCCGCCCGGGGCAGCTCTACGGCTACCGGGTGCATGGTCCGTATGCGCCCGAGGAGGGCCACCGGTTCAACCACCACAAGCTGCTCCTCGACCCGTACGCCAAGGCGCTCGCGGGGACCCTCAGGTGGGACGACGCGCTGTTCGGCTATCGGGTCGGCGACGCAGCGCTCGACCTGTCGTTCGACGATCGTGACAGCGCCCCGTTCATGCCGAAGTGCCGCGTCGTCGACCCGGCCTACACCTGGGGCCGCCGCCCCGAACCGCGCCGCGCGAACGAGGCCATCGTCTACGAGGCGCACGTGCGCGGGTTCACCATGCGCCACCCGCAAGTGCCGCAGGCCGCGCGCGGGACCTTCGGCGGTCTGGCGGCGGCGCCGGTGGTCGAATACCTGCGCGAGCTCGGGATCAACACCATCGAGTTGCTGCCGATCCACGCCTTCACGCACGACCGGGTGCTGGTCGACCGGGGCCTCAGGAACTACTGGGGCTACAACTCCATCTTGTTCTTCGCGCCGCATCCCGAGTACCTCGGCAAGGGAGGCCTCGGCGACTTCAAGGCGTTCGTCCAGCAGATGCACGACGCCGGCATCGACGTGATCCTCGACGTGGTCTACAACCACACGGCCGAGGGCAACCAGCTCGGGCCGACGCTCAGCTTCCGCGGCATCGACAACAAGTCGTACTACTACCTCGAGACGGGCCAGGAACGCTACTACCACGACTTCACGGGCACCGGCAACGCGCTCGAACTGCGCCATCGGCACGTGTTGCGGATGGTGACCGACTCGCTGCGGTACTGGGTCGAGGAGATGGGCGTGGACGGGTTCCGGTTCGACCTGGCGACCACGCTCGCGCGCGTCGAAGGACGCTTCGATGAGAATGCCAGCTTCCTCGACGCCGTCGCCCAGGATCCGGTGCTGTCGACGGTCAGGTTGATCGCCGAGCCGTGGGACACAGGCGTTGGCGGGTACCAGGTGGGCGCCTTCCCGCCCGGCTGGGCGGAGTGGAACGATCAGTACCGTGACACCGTGCGCCGGTTCTGGCGGGGCGACGAGGGCCAGCTCGCGACCTTCGCGAGCCGCTTCTCGGGTTCGGCCGACATCTACGACCGGCGCGGGCGGCGCAGTTGGGCCAGCGTCAACTTCGTCACCGCGCACGACGGCTTCACGCTGCGCGACCTCGTCAGCTACGAGCGCAAACGCAACTGGGCGAACGCGGAGGACAACCGCGACGGCTCGGATCACGATCACAGCTGGAACTGCGGTGTGGAGGGACCCACCGACGATCCGGACATCGTCCGGCTGCGCAATCGGCAGATGCGGAACTACCTCGCGACGCTGCTGATCTCGCAGGGCACGCCGATGCTGCTCGCAGGCGACGAGTTCGGCCGGACCCAGGACGGCAACAACAACGCCTACTGCCAGGACAACGAGCTGAACTGGATCGACTGGGAGGGCATCGACGAGGAGGGCGAGGCGTTGCTCGCGTTCACGCGCAAGCTGATCGCGCTCAGGCGCGACCACATCGTGTTCCATCGCAGCCGCTTCTTCCAGGGACGGAAGATCCCCGGCACGGACGTGAAGGACGTCGTCTGGCTGCGCCCCGATGGCCAGGAGATGGCCCGTGGCGACTGGGCGAACGCCCACGCCAACGTCATCGGCATCCGCCTGAGCGGCGAGGCGGGACTCCTGCACCTGACCGAGGTGGGGGAGCAGGAACCTGACGCCACCTTCCTCATCCTGCTGAACGCCTCGCACGAGGGCGTGACCTTCCGCCTCCCCGAAGACCCGGTCGCCACCCGTTGGGTCGTGCTCGTCGACACTGCCGTCGAGCCCGGCGTCGCGCCCGTCGTCGAGCCGGGCGTCGACGGCGACGCCGAGGCGCCGGCCATGGTCGCGGGCGGCGAACGGAGCACGCTCGAAGCGCACTCGTTGCGCATCCTGATGCTGCACGTCGAGCCTCGCGCCTGACGCGTGCGCCGCCGGATCCGTGACGCCGAAGCCCTCGCTGGAGGCTCACGTGGCGAGACGACGCCTTCCCCGACGCCAGGTCCACCTCGACTTCCACACCTCACCGCTGATCCACGACCTGCTGAGCGAGTGGGACGCCGACGCGTTCGCCGAGACGATGCTGCGGGCGCACGTCGACTCCGTCACCGTGTTCGCGAAGTGCCATCACGGCCTCAGCTACTACCCGACCGAGCTGGGCCAGCCTCACCCGTTCCTCCAGGGCCGCGATCTGCTCGGCGAGATGATCGAGCGCCTGCACGTCCGCGGCATTCGCGCGCCGATCTACTACAGCGTGGGGTGGGAGGAACGGCTCGCGCGCTTGCATCCCGAGTGGTGCCAGCTGAAGCGCGACGGTACCTTCGCTCGCAAGGAGGCAGCGCAGGGCGCCGTCGATCCGGACAAGTGGTGGTACCTCAACTTCCTCCATCCCGAATACCTGGCCTGGATGAGCGCCGAGGTCGAGGAGCTCTGCGCGAGCTATCCGGTCGACGGCCTCTTCTTCGACATCGTTCAGTTCCACCCCGACGGCGACTTCAGCGACCATGGCCGCCGCTTCAGGGCGGAGCACGGCCTCGTCGCGCATACCGGCGCCAACCAGGCTCGGCTCGCAACGCTCGGCAAGGAGGCCTTCGCGAGGCACATGTCGCCGCTGATCTGGGCACGGCATCCCGACGCTCGACCGTTCTACAACTCGGCCCACGTCCTCAGCGTCGACGCGTCGCTCGGGCTCCGCCAGATCCATCGCTGGCAGCGTCACTGGGAGATCGAGAGCCTGCCGTCGGGCTTCTGGGGCTACTACCACTTCCCGCGCATGGGTCGCCACGTGAGCACGCTCGGCCGATCGTGGCTGGGCATGACCGGACGCTTCCAGCGCATGTGGGGCGATTTCGGTGGGTTCAAGCCGCTGGCGGCGCTCGAGTACGAGTGCTTCCGCACGCAGGCGCTCGGGGGCTGCAACTCGATCGGTGATCAGCTGCCGCCGCGCGGCCGGCTCGAGCCAGCCGCCTACCGCCTTATCGAGCACGTGTACCAGCAGGTCGCCCAGGCCGAGCCGTTCTACCAGGGCTCGGAGAGCGCCTTCGACGTCGGGGTGCTGCTGGCGTCACACCACACGGTTCCGTCGCAGCACGCCACGCTCGCCGAAGAGGGCGCCGTCCTGATGCTCGAGGAAGCACACTACGACCCCGCGCTCCTCGACGATCGCAGCGACCTCGTGCCCTTCGAGCTCGTGGTGTTGCCGGACGCGACGCGTATCACCGACCGGCTCTACCGCACGCTGCGCGCCCACTACGCCGATGGTGGCAGCCTGCTCCTCTCGCACGACGCCGGCTGCGGCGTCGACGGGCGCTGGCGGCTCGACTTCCTGCCCCTCGACATCCATGGCGACGAGGCCGTCGCACCGACCTACTGGCGCGTCAGGGAGGCGTTCTTCCCGGCCTTGAGCGACAGCGACCGAGTCTTCTACGAGCGCGGCAAGCGTGTGGCCGGTTCGGCCGCCGACACGCACGTGCTCGTCGACCGGGCCCTACCGTACTTCGAGCGGAGCGACGAGCACTTCATGTCGCATTTCCAAGCACCCCCGGTTCGAGAGCACCACACCTTCCCCGCCGTGATTGCGGGTGAGCGCTTCGTGTACTTCGCAGACCCGGTCTTCGCGGGCTACCGGCGGCACGGCTCGAGCGCCCACCGCGACGTGGTGGAACGGGCGATCCACAGGTTGGTCGGAGCTCCCCTCGCCGGCGCCGGCTTGCCACGCACCGTCACGCGCTTCGCGCGGCGCCGCGGCGACGACCTGATCATCACCTTGCTGCACTACGTGCCCCAACGCAAGGCGCTCGAAGGCGACGTCCTGGAGGAGCGCGGCAGCTTCGCCGGCATGCGCCTGGCGCTGTCGGGTCTGCGCGAGGGCGCGGTCGTACGGGCGTTCGGCGGAGCCGTGTTGGCGCGCGACGCTGCGGGCTGGTTGCTGCCCGCGAGCCAGGGGCGCCTCCTGCTGGAGGTACCCGGGTACTTCGCCGCTGGCGCGACACCAGGGACAAACCTTCTTGGCACGTCCCGAGCTGCGTGTCAGGCTCGGTTGGACGAGGAGGCGCGATCGTGAAGCACGCGTCGAAGGAGCAGCGCTTCAAGGACCTGGTGCTCGGCATCACCGTTCTCGGCCTGCTGGCGATCCTGGTGCTCGTCCTCATGGACGGGCACTACCTGCTGGCGCTCCTCTTCGCGCTCCTCCTCTGGGTCGTCATCGACGGCATCCGGCGCGAGCTGCGCAGACGTGCCGCCGATCCGCGGCGTTGAGGTCACCGGCACGGGCCGACGGCCCTAGGTTGCGACCTTCAGCTCGCGCCGCACGCTCCGGTCGCGTAGGTCGGCACGGACGGTATCGCCTGCCGCCACGTGCTGGTAGACGCCGATCCGAAATCGGCCGGCGTCGTTGAAGGTCTCGAGCAGGATCTCGAACACGAAGCAGGCGCGGGGCGCGATCCACATCATCGGCTGAGGGTTGCGCACGTCCAACACGTAATCGATCTGCATCTCGTCGTCCGTGATCACGCCATCGTCGGTGAGCACGCTTCCCGCGAGTCGGATCTTGCTCATCACGCCTCCTGTGCGCTGCGCTGTTCCGCTTCGACCGACAGGTCGAAGCGCGGCAACTGACAGCTCGACGTGTGCACTGCGTACATCGAGACCGACCCACGAGCACGCGCGGCGACCGGTCACGGCAGCGGCCGGACACAGTAGAACCGGTACCGCCGACCTCATGGTGAGGGTTCGCGCGCCATGTCCTTCATCGTCGCTTTCGCGACCCGGGCCCGCGCATGCGCCACGAGCGGCGCGCCCCACCTTCAGGCGCCGGTGCGTTCCTCCTCCGAGTCGGGATCGTACGCGCCCATGCGCGCGGCCGAGAGCACGCGCGCGCGATGGAGGAAGACCCGCTGCGCGCGTGCCATGTTGTCGCGCTTGCCGGCCCAGGCCTGCTGCGGCGCAGCCTGCAGCCCGCGTCCGTAGGAGAACGTGAGCTCCCAGGGGGCGCCCACGTCCACCGCCAGCCGGTTGATGGCGTCGAGGTTCAGCGTGGCCTCGTCGTCGTCCTGACCACCGGAGAGGAAGGCGATGCCGGGCACGGCCGCGGGGACGGTGTGTTCGAGGCAGGCGAGCGTCATCTCGGCGACCTCCTCGGGCTCGGCGCGATCGATCGCTGCCTTGCCGGAGAGGACCATGTTGGGCTTCAGCACCATCCCCTCGATGTCGACGCGCTGGTGCGCGAGTTGGTAGAAGACCTCGCGCAGCGTCGCCATGCTGACCTCGAAGCAGGTGTCGATGTCGTGATCGCCGTCCATCAGCACCTCGGGCTCGACCATCGGGACCAGCCCGGCCTCCTGGCTGAGGGCGGCGTAGCGCGCCAGCGCATGTGCGTTGACGTCGATGGCGTAGCGGGTGGGCCGCTCCTCGCCGATGTGGATCACCGCGCGCCATTTGGTGAAGCGCGCCCCCAGCTCGCGGTACTCGATCAGGCGTTCGCGCAGGCCGTCCAGCCCTTCGGTGACCGTCTCACCGGCAGCGAGCGCCAGCGGCTTCGCCCCGGCATCGACCTTGATGCCCGGGATCACCCCTCGATCGACCAGCAGCCTGATCAGTGGCGTTCCGTCGGAGGCCTGCTGGCGGATGGTCTCGTCGAAGAGGATGACGCCGCTGATGTACTCCTCGAGGCCCTCGCTACGGAACAGCAGCTCGCGATAGTCGCGCCGGTTGTCCTCGGTGTTCTGCACGTCGATGGCCTCGAACCGGCGCGCGATGGTGCCGGTGCTCTCGTCGGCGGCGAGGATGCCCTTGCCCTCGACCACCATGGCCTCGGCGGTGCGCCACAGCACTTCGGTCTTCTCGATCTCACGTTGCATGGTCTGCGTCCTTTCGCGTGCCGGGAAAGGTCGGTCGGCCTACGGAAGATGATGATATCGAATCACCCGCGACCCGCGTGACCGACGCGGCACGGTCGTGCGCCGTGCGGGGGGCGGGTCAGCGGGCCGCGGCGCGGTCGTGCGCCGTGCGGGGGGCGGGTCAGCGGGCCGCGGCGCGGTCGTGCGCACCGAGCGCCTGCTCGAACGCCCGGAACATGCGGACGCGCTCGAGCATCGCCGCCACGTAGCGGTCGTCCGGGTCGTCGCAGTGCAGCAGCGGCACTGCGATGCACTCGAGGTAGAACAGCCGGCGCAGTTCGTCTCGATCACGAAGCGCGTGGTCGAGGAGGCGGAACCGGGCCGGATCCTCCTGCTCGAGCTGCGCCCGGAGGCTGGCCACCATCGCGCCGATCCGACCGGCGAGCGGCTTCGGCGGCATCACCTTGCCGCAGTAGCTCATGGCCACGAAGTACAGGTCGTGCAGCGGCGAGCGCCGGCCGACGTGGGCCCAGTCGATGGCCTGGAGGGCACCGCTGTTCGACACCACGACGTTACCGGAGAAGAAGTCGCCGTGGGAGAGCACCAGGGGCAGCGGTTCCGAAGCCGCTGGTGCGTCGGCCACGCGCTCGCTGACCCCGCGCACGAAGGCCCGCACGCGTGCTCGAGGCTCATCGGGAAGGCGCGCCAGCAGCCCGTCGGGGGCGAGGATCGTCTGCGCCAGCTCGAGCGCGTAGCTTCCTAGCTGCGTCTGCTCGGGGGGTGCGGCGCGGGCGAAGGCGACCAGGAGCGGCAGGTACACGTCGCCAAAACCTTCGTCACAGCCCCGGAAGGCGATCGGGTGGGCGCCCCTGACGAACGCCTCCGCGAACCATCCTTGCTCCAGCGCCACCGCGGTGAGGCGCGGTGCGAACGGGTAGTTCTCGACGCTGCGCACCTGCTCGACACGCTCGCGCAGCTTGCGGCGCGCCTGCGGCTGCGCCATCACCGTCGCAACCTGTTCGCGCGCGAGGTCGAGGACCTTCACCGCCCCCGAGCGGCGCACGATGGCGATCTCGCCGGCGACGGGAAGACGGAGCCCATCGTCGCCGATCGCGTTGCGCTTGCGCAGGTACTGCCAGGTCCAGCGCGTGGCGCGCACGAGGCGCGCGAGTATCGCTGGGGCCGTGCCCTTCAGCACGCCGCCGCGGCGGATCTTCTTGCCTTCGTCGGCCAGGAACTCCCACTGTTGGTCCCAGAGCAGCCGCCACACGCCCACGGCCCCGAGGCTCGCGCCGAGGCTCGCGTCGACGTAGAACCGGCCGACCGGCACGAACGTCGAGTAGGGCGCTGCTGCGTCCACTGCCGGCACGACCGCGCGAGCCGCCGGTTGGGGAGCCCGAGCCGGGCGCGAGCCGCCGGCCTCGGTGTGCAGCCCCGCGCATCGGTCCTCAACCGGGCACATCGAGGCGCTCCCGGAGGGACCACTCGCGCCGGCGGCACGGGCCGCCGAGCGCACGCCCGATACCCGTTCGAGCGCACGCGATCACGAGGACCTCAGGCCGCGCACGGACGCCCGCCGAGGCCCGGCAGGGCACGTCGGGAACACCTGCGTGAGGAGGGGAGCCGAGCTGGTGGCCGACCGCTGAGCATGGTGTACCCTATCATCGACGAACCTTCTACCGGCGTCGTGCCGTTGCACGCGCCGCACCGCGCACACCGGCAGCAGCACTTCGCCTACGCTCCAGAGCACGTCGCGCGGGGCGCCTAGGGCGAACGCACGTGGCGCTCGCAGGCGCCGCTGACGCCGCTTCGGCGGCGGCCTCCAGGGCGCGCGCCATGCTTGCGCGCCGAACATGTCAAGCGCCTCTGGCCAGCACCCGTGCGGGCGAATGGCTACGATAGCGGCCAGTGACCACGGTGCAACCCTCCCCCAGGCCGACCTGCCAGTGCGCGTGCGCGTCGTGACGCTCGCGTCGGCGGTGAGCGCGCTGGCGGCGCCAGAGGCCATGGCGACCGAAGCCGTGGCGGCGACGGCCGTCGAGCAGTACGGCATGGGGGCTGCGAGCCTTTCGCGCCTCGGTGGTCTCGACACGATCAACTACCGCGTCGACGCAGGCGGCGGGCGGCGCTTCCTGCTGCGCCTGCACGATCCTGCCAGGCATGCGCCGGCGCTGGTGGCATCCGAGTTGCAGTGGCTCGCGCACCTCACGGCCGCTACCGGGTTGATCGTTCCCCGTCCCGTTCGCAACCGGCGCGGCCAG
>SLRS01000114.1 GCA_007130855.1 Trueperaceae bacterium
CCCCAGCGCCTCGCCCGTGAGCGGCGCGCGCAGCTCCAGGCCGGCGGCGCCGGCCCAGGCGCGCGCCAGCTCGCGCCCGATGCCGTCGATGTGCGCGTGGGCCTGGGAGAGCGTCACGCCGGCGAGGGCGGCGGCGAGCTCCCGACGCGTGGCGGTGCGCGGGTCGAGCTTGTCGTACGGCGGCGGCGGCCGATAGCGCAGGCCGGGTCGCAGCTGGCGGTGGCGATTGACCTCGCCGCCGACCTCGCGCAGCACCCCCATGATCCGGCCGGACTCGTCGCACAGCACCGCATTGACGTGGCGGCCGGTGAGCTCGATCTCGAGCCGAACCGGCGCCTCCGGGACGAAGCCCTCGCCGGGCCCGAAAAGGAGCGTGAAGCGCCGGTCGAGCGCGGCCTGCTCGGCGGCTTGCAGTGGACCGACGGCGCGCGCCTTGAGCTGGGCCTGGAAGGGGGTGTGCGGGGCGGCGCGGGCGGTGCCGTGGTCATCGACGAGCACCAGGCGTGGCGACGGCGGCCGCAGATCGAGCCACAGCGCACCCGCCGAGGCCGGTACCAGCGGGAGCACCAGCGTGGTGGCGTCGACGAAGCGCCAGCCGAGGTGCTCTGCCGGCAGGCGCGCCTGCAGCGGCGCCAGAACAGCCGCCAGCACGAGGCCTTCCATCAGCGCTGCGCCCCAGGGTGCGAGCCAGGTGCGTTCACGTCCGGCATCGTACCGGTCGCTCGCGCGGCGCTCAGTTGAGCAGCCGGTCGTGGCCGCCGAGCACGCCACGCGCCCAGGCGACGTGCTGCTCGAGCGGCAAGCGCCACTCGCTGGCGACGTCGGTGTACTCGAGCGCAGAGCGTGCATGGTGCAGCACGCGCTCGGCGCCGCTCTCGCCGCGCTGCGCGAAGACGTCGGCCAACACCTGGTGTGCCGCGAGCCAGACGGGATCGCCGTTCGCGCAGGCGCCGATGGCCTTCTCGAACCAGGAGATCGCCTCGTCGAGGCGGTAGTACTCGTAGGCGAGGTTACCGCGCACCAAGCAGGCGCTGGCGGTGGCGCCCATGTCCAGCGCCTGCTCGGCCAGGGCCTCGGCGGCCTCGTACTCGCCGAGCTTGAAGCGCACGTCGGCCAAGTCCGCGACGGCCTCGGCGCGATGCGGGTAGGCGGGGTCCGACACCACGTCGCCCAAGATCGTGTCGGCCTCGGCCAACTGGTCGGACTCCGTCAGCGCGAAGGCCGCCTCGTGCTGCGCGTAGGCGCGGTGATCGGCCGGGGCGACCTCGATCGCGCGCCGGAGCACGCTGACCGCCTCGCGATAGCGCCCGATGGCGGTGAGCGCCTGGCCGGTGGCGTAGTCGAGCGAGAAGGCGTCGCCGTCGTCGACGTCGAGGGTGCGGGCCAGGGCGAAACGCTCGAGCGCGAGGTTGGGGTTGCCGGCATCGAGGTGCGCACGCCCTTCGACGTAGTGCAAAGTGGCCTGGTCCTCGGGCGCGAGCACCTGCTGGTCGACGCCCGACACCACGTCGAGCACCTCGTCGCTGCGGCCGAGCTCGAGCAAGCAGGTGGCGAGGCTGAGCAGCTCCACCGAGCGTTCCGGGCCGGTGGCCATCGACACGGCCCGACCGTAGGCCAAGACGGCCGCATCCCAATCGCCGAGCGCCTCGTGCGCCTGGCCGAGCAGCGACCAGCGGCGCCACACCAGGTACGTAGGGAGGCTTTCGGGATCGATCCCCTCGAGCTTACGCAGCGCGCTCTTGGCCGCGCCCACGTTCAGCAGCGCGGCCGACGCGTGGTAAGCGGCCAGCGGCTCGGCATCGACGGCCGCGAGGCGCAGGCCTCGCTTCACGTCGGACACGGCGCCACCGCGATGAGCGGCGAACTCCCAGAAGAGGGCCTGGTAGAGCGGATCGGCGGCGAGGTTGGGGTCGGTGACGACGGCGGCCTTCAGGGCGGGCGCGCCGTTCTCGAGCCCATCGCTGCCGTAGAGCGCGTACACGGCGGCCAGGTGCAGCCAGTAGCGGGCCTGGGCCGCGCGCGCGCGGGGCCGCTTGGCTGCGCTCTCGAGCAACGCGAATGCCGTCTCGTAGCGCCCCTCGGCAAGCGCACGGTGGGCTCCTTCGAGCTCGGCCAGCGGTGAGCGCCGGAAGATCACGGCGTCACGGTAACACGTCACCGACGCGTGCGGGTCGCCTTCGAGGCAATCGCCCCGGGCCCCGTCGCAGCGGGCGCTGCAGCGCCGCCGCAGCGGGCGGCGGCGCTGGGCCGGCGCACACGCCTGCGCGGCTCAGTTCACCGACTCCGCGGCGCGCTCGCGAACGTCGAAGGCGAACCCGGCGGCGCTCGGGCTCACCACCACGGTGGCGCCGTCGTCGACCTCGCCGGCGATCAGGCGCAGCGACAGCGGCGTCTCGATCAACTGCTGGATCGCGCGCTTCAGCGGCCGTGCGCCGAAGACCGGGTCGAAGCCGCGGCGCGCGAGCTCGGCGAGGGCGTCGGACGTGACCTCGAGCCCGACCCGGCGCTCGGCCAGCCGCCGGCGCAGGCGGTCGAGTTGGATCGCGGCGATCTGCGCCACCTGCTCCTGGTCGAGTGCGTGGAACACGATCGTGTCGTCGATTCGGTTGAGGAACTCGGGCCGGAACTGCTGCTGCAGCAGCGCGAACACGGTCGCCTTGATCGACTCGCCGCTGGCGCCCGAGCGCGACGCCTCGAGGATCTGGGGGCTGCCGACGTTGCTGGTCATGATCACGACCGTGTTGCGGAAGTCGACGGTGCGCCCGTGTGCATCGGTGAGGCGGCCGTCGTCGAGCAGCTGGAGCAGCGTGTTGAACACGTCGGGATGGGCCTTCTCGATCTCGTCGAAGAGCAACACCGCGTAGGGCTGCCGGCGCACGGCCTCGGTGAGCTGTCCGCCCTCCTCGTAACCGATGTAACCCGGGGGCGCCCCCACGAGCCGGGCCACGGTGTGCCGCTCCATGTACTCCGACATGTCGAGGCGGATCAGGTGGTCCTCGCTGTCGAAGAGCTGCGCGGCGAGCGCCTTGGCGGTCTCGGTCTTGCCGACGCCGGTGGGGCCGAGGAAGATGAACGAGCCGATCGGGCGGTCGGGGTCGGCGAGCCCGGCGCGCGACCGCCGGATGGCGTCGGCGACGGCCTGCACCGCCTCGTCCTGACCGATCACCCGACGGTGCAGCTCGTCCTCGAGCCGCAGCAGCTTGTCGCGCTCCCCCTCCATCAGCCGTGCGACGGGGATGTTGGTGGCGCGGCTCACGACCTCGGCGACCTCGTCCTCACCCACCTCGAGGCGCACGTACTGGGCATCGTCGAGCTGCGCCTGCAGCTCGCCGATCCGGCGCTCGAGGCTGGGCAGCTCGCCGTACTTGAGCGCGGCGGCGCGCTCGAGGTCGTAGTCGCGTTCGGCGGCCTCCATCTGGGTGCGCACCTGGTCGAGTCGCTCCTGCGCCTCGCGCAGCTCGTCGAAGACGTCGCGCTCGGCGCGGTAGACGGCCTCGGCCCGGTCCATCTGGTCCTGGACGGCGCGCAGCTCCTCCTCGATGCGTCCGCGGCGCTGGCCGGACTCCGGGTCGTCGTCGCCCTGCAGCGCCTGCCGCTCGACCTCGAGCTGCAGCTTGCGACGCTGCAGGATGTCGAGCTCCTCGGGCCGGGAGTCGAGCTGGACGCGGATGCGACTGGCGGCCTCGTCGATCAGATCGATCGCCTTGTCGGGCAGCTGGCGATCGGCGACGTAGCGGTAGGAGAGCGTGGTGGCGGCGATGATCGCCGGATCGGTGATCTTGACCCCGTGGTGGACCTCGTACTTCTCCTTGAGGCCGCGCAGGATGCTGATCGTCTCCTCCACCGTCGGCTCGTCGACCACGATCGGCTGGAAGCGGCGCTCGAGCGCGGCGTCCTTCTCGATCTGACGGTACTCGGTGAGCGTGGTGGCACCCACCATGCGCAGCTCGCCGCGGGCCAGCGGCGGCTTGAGCATGTTGCCGGCGTCCACGGCCCCCTCGGCCTTGCCGGCGCCCACGATGGTGTGCAGCTCGTCGATGAACAGCACCACCTCGCCCTTGCTCTGGACGGTCTCCTGGATCACGCCCTTGAGGCGCTCCTCGAACTCGCCGCGGTACTTCGCGCCGGCGAGCAGGC
>SLRS01000244.1 GCA_007130855.1 Trueperaceae bacterium
CGAACCCTTGGAGACGATCCCCGCCGAAGCGCGCGAGCGCTTCTACCTCGGCACGTGGCGTGTCTCGGACACCGTCGCGGCGCATCCCGGCGTGACGCGCGTGCGGGTGTTCGCCCAGGCCAGCGACTTCGACGGCAGCATCATCAGCGACGATCCGGCCTGCCGCGGCCAGCGCGCTTGTGTGATCGGTTCGTTCGACGCCATGATCCAGCTGCCGCGCAACGGCCGTCTGCCCAGCGGCGTGCTCGATCTCACCTCCACCCAGAGCCTGCCCATACGGGTCTTCCTGCAACGCAGTCCGGGCTCCGATGCCGATCTGCGGCCCACCTCGCTGGCCGAGCTCGAGCGCCTGGACGGGCAGCCGTTCACGAACCCGCCCGGCAACTGCCTCGTCAACGAGTTCAGCTTGCCCGGGCAGGGCGTCAACGCCCTCGGCGCCGGCGTGAACGCCTTGGGTGCCGTGGGAGGCGTGTTCGTGCTCGATCCCGCGGTGACCACGAACGGCTTCCGGCTCCTCGCGCCGGCCGAGGCGGGCGCGTGGGCGGCCGACCTCGTCACGGGCGCGCCCAGCTGGAGCGGCGCGATCCTGGTGGTCGACGACTTCGGTCGGAGCGGCGACGCCATCGCGTTGCCAGAGGGACTGTTCCCGGCATTCGCGGGCGCGACGGACCCCCAGGTGTTCCTCACCGATCTCGTCGCCGGCGGGCAACTCTCGCACGGTGCCCTCGTCTTGCACCAGACGCTCCGCCTGGTCGAGGCGGCGGGCTTCGAGCGGGTCGCGACACCCTCCCCCGACTTCACGATCTTCGCGCGTGCCGGCGCCGGCTGGCCCTACCTCGTCGTGGCGGCCGTGGACGTCGGCGGTACCGACCTGTCGAGCACGAACGTGGCAGCGCGCATCCAGCGCGCCCTCGACGCGCTGCAGTACCTCGGCGGTCTGGGCGGCGACGACTTCGCCGTCCTCGACGTGGCCGTCAACATGAGCTTCGTCCTCGTCCCCTGCAGCGTGCTCGACGACTACGAGCGCGCGGTCGAGACGATCACGGGCCTGACGACGTTCGACGACTACGTGGCGGCGCTGGGGGCCGCCAACGGGGTCGCCGCGGACTTCTACGCAGGCCTCCAGGCGCTGCTGTTGACGCCGCAGGGTCCGGCCTCCGACCCGCTGCTCGCGCAGATCGGCCTCTGTGAAGGCCAGTTCGACGAGGTCGCCCGCGGCGTTCCGATCGTGCCGCCGCCGTACACGCCGGGGAGCGCGAAGATCGACCCGATCGCCGGTCCGGGACGCTACGTCGTCCACTACGGCAACGAACACACCCTCACCGTCGACGTGTCCGAGACGCCCGCGGGGCAGATGCTGGCGTGGCACTCGACCCATCCGGTGGGCGCCCTGTTCGTCAAGGGGGGCCCGGGAGGCACGACCTACACGTACCCGAACGGCGCCTTCGGCGACTCGGGGCTGCACGCCCCCGTGGCGCCGAGCGGGAAGTACCACGACGTCAGCCACGTCGTCGTCGACTTCACCGACGCGCGGCCGCTGGCGTTCCTCGACGAGCACGGCGCCTGGGCGGAGCGACCCTGGCGCGAGCTCGTCGATGCCGAGCAGCGCAGCGAGGGAGCCTGGGACTGCAGCCGCGGGCGCATCAGCCACGTCGCCTCCTCCGGCAACTTCGCGCTCGACTACCCGCTGTTCCCGGCTGCTTGGGACAGCGTCGTCGCCGTCGGTTCGCAAGACGCGACCCTGCCGAGCGGCTTCGGAGTGAGCAAGTCCGCGTTCTCGAACAGCGGCCAGGTGTTGGCTCCGGGCGCACTCTACGAACTCAGCCGCAGCACCGACGGCCAGCAGGTGGCCGCCTACGCCGGCACCTCGTTCGCGGCGCCGGTCGTGAGCCTGTTCACGGCACTCGACCTCATGCGAGACACGCCGCGCTGCGCGCCGCCGAGCACCTCGCAGCTGACCGACGAAGACGACGCCGGCAACACGCCGCTGCCGGCCGCCAGCTGCCTGGCGCCCTAGCGCGCTGGTTCGCGGCGGCGAGCGGGGTGCCCGCCACCGGCGACTCCCGCCTGACGGTGGCGGGTTCCGGGTAGCCTGCGGCATGACGACCACGGCCTCGGAGCCCGCCGCCCAGCGCTTCACCCTCGGCGTCAACTACTGGCCGCGTCGCAAGGCGATGGGTTGGTGGTCGTCGTTCGACCGAGCCGAGGTGGACGACGAGTTCGCCGTCATCGCCGAGCTGGGTCTCGACGTGGTGCGGGTGTTCTTGCTGTGGGACGACTGGCAGCCCACGCCCGAGCGCGTCGACGGCGCTCGCTTGCGCGACCTCGAGCACGTGTGCGACGCCGCGGCCAAGCATCGGCTCGGCCTCGACGTCACCTTCTTCACCGGCCACATGAGCGGCCCCAACTGGGCGCCGCGCTGGCTGCTGAGCGACGGACCGTACCCGGCGGCGGGCCCGCCGCGCCAGGTGGTGAGCGGCGGCGTGAGCGTCGACCGCTCGTATCGCAACCCGTTCACCGACGCCACCGCGCTCGCGGCCCAGCGGCTGCTGCTGCGCACCGTGGTAGGCGCGCTGCGCGATCACCAGGCGATCTGGATGTGGAACCTGGGCAACGAACCCGACCTGTTCGCCTGGCCTCCCACCGCCCACGACGGGCGCGCCTGGACGGCCGACATGACCGCCCTGATCCACGAGTTCGACGATCGCCACCCCGTCACCTGCGGGCTGCACCTGCCCAGTCTCCTGCAGGACAACGGCCTGCGCGTGCACGACGTGTTCGCTGAGACCGACGCGGCCGTCATGCACGCCTACCCGATGTACCTGCCGTGGGCGCGCTCGCCGCTCGACCCCGACCTGGTGCCGTTCAGCTGCGCGCTCACGAGCGCCCTGTGCGGGAAGCCGACGCTCATGGAGGAGTGGGGTGGCCCGACGCTGCCCCCCGGCGAGGCGTCGCGCGTGATCACCTGGACGAGCCGCGGTCTGCAGCGCTCGCAGTTCATGGCTTCGGAGGACGACCTCGACGACTACGTGAGCGCAGTGCTGCCGCGGCTGGTCGCCGCGGGCGCTTCCGGCGCGATGCTCTGGTGCTTCGCCGACTACCATGCGTCGCTCTGGGATCGCCCGCCCTGCGACGAGGCCATCCACGAGCGCTCGTTCGGCCTCGTGCGCAGCGACGGCTCGCTGAAGCCGCACGCCCGCACCTTGGCGCGCTTCGCGCGCACGGCGCCGTTGCGACGCGCGGAGCCGTTGGACGCCTTGGTGCTCGACGTCACCCCCGAGGCGTACTACGAGGCGCCCGAGGCACACGCCCGCCGGCTCTACCAGGCGTACCTGGAGCCTTGAGCGAGGCTGGTGGCCATGGACCCGCTCGCGTTCTACCCCATCGTCGCGCGCGATCTCGATCTGCAGAACCCCATGCCGGCGTCGCGACTCGACGACCTGGCGCGCGCCTGCGGCGTGCGCGACGGCATGCGGGTGCTCGACGTCGGCAGCGGCAAGGGGTCGTTGCTGCGCCGCTGGGCGGCGCGGTTCGACATCGTCGCGACCGGTCTGGAGCTCAATCCCCGCTTCGCCGCCGACGCTCGCGAGCGCGCCGAGCGTGAGGGCGTGGCGCAGCGCATCACGGTGATCGAGGGGCCGGCCGCCGACTTCGTGCCGGCGGGGCACGGGTACGACGTGGTCGCATGCATCGGTGCGCCCTTCGCCATCGGCGGCTTCGACGACGCGCTGGCCTGGATGCAGGCCGCCCTGCGCACCGGAGGCAGCCTGGTGATCGGCGACCGCTACCTCGCCGAGCCGTTTGCGCCGGGATCGACCGGGATCGAGCCGGAGGTCGCTGCGCTGCGCGATCTCGGGAGCCTGCACGAGACCATCGAGCGTGCCGGGCTCGGCGTCACGGCCTTCTTCGGGTCGAGCACGCAGGAGCTGGACCGGTATGCCAGCGCCTGGTGGACGGCGGCCGCCGCTTGGGCCGCCGAGCATCCCGACCACCCCGAGCGAGCCGCCCTGCTCGCCGACATCGCCGCCAAGCGCGGCCGCTACCTCGACCACGAGCGCCGGCACGTCGGTTGGGGGGTGTGGGTGACGCGCAGTGGAGCGGCCCTGCCCAGCGGCTGAG
>SLRS01000069.1 GCA_007130855.1 Trueperaceae bacterium
CGGGGCGTTGGGTGCCGACGAGCGCGAGGACTACTTCTTGCCCGAGGACGTCCGCCGGTCGTGGGACGCGCTGATGGCGGCGACGCTGGCGGGGGCGGGCCCGGCCAGCGCCGGTCTGCCGCGCCGCCAACGGGGGCAGGGCGCGGCCTTGGCGGCGGAGCTGCTCACGCGCGCCGCGACGGTGGTGGTGACCGCGGCCACCGGCGACCGGGGCGGCCCGCAGCGGCTCGATCCCGTGCTGATGGCCGGCGCCGTGCCGGCGCCGATCCTGCCTGCCGGTTCGCCTCTCGAGCTCGAGCGGCTGCCGCCGTTCCGTGCGCGGCGCGCGCCTGCGCCGGCCGCCCCGATCGCGATCGCGGTGGAGTCGCTGCGGCGCAGCGACCCGTGCCGCTTCAGGGTGTGGGCCGAGTGCCTCGTGGGCGAGGACGAGCCGGCCTTCACGGGCGAGCGGCTGCGGCGCGCCTTGCTGCGCCAGCGGCAGCTCGACCAGGCGGCGCTCGCGACCCTGCGCGAGGCGTATCCGGAGGCCGCCGAGTGGCTCGAGACGCACGCTCGGGGCCTGGCACGGCTGCGCCTGGGGGTGCGCGTCAGCGCCTTTCGGGACGGTCCCGTGGCGCGGCTCGACGGCGTCGTGCGCGAGGGTGCGCTGGTGCGGCTGGTGCGCTTCACGCTGCCCGAGGAGGAGCCGCTCACCAGCCTCGACCCGCACCGGCGTTGGAACGAGCTGATCGCGGCGAGGCAGTTCCTGCGTCATCCACGAGCCGGTGTCGAGCAGGTGGCGATCGACGCCTGGCCGCTGCTGGGTGAACCGCGCACGCTCACCGAGCGAGCCCTCGAGCTCCCTCGGGACGCGGCCCGGCTCGACCAGGCGAGCGCCGCGCTGCACGCGCGCTGGCGCGCCTGGCGCGAGGCCCCCACCGATGTGGTGAGCGGCTACCACTGCCGCGGCTGTGCGGTCGCCGATGTCTGCAGGGTGGGTCGGGCGCGATGAGGGTCCGCATCGCCTCCGCCGGCACCGGCAAGACGGCCAGCCTGGTGCGCCGCTACCTGCAGCTGGTGGCGGAGGGCGTACCGCTGCGGCGCGTCGCCGGCGTCACCTACACGCGCAGCGCCGCCGACGAGCTGCGCGAGCGCGTGGCCGAGGGGATCCACGCGCTGCTGCGCGAGGGCATCTATCTCGACGGGCTGGAGCGTCTCGACCCCGCCCGGCGCTACCGCTTCGAGGCGGCGGCAGTCGAGCTGCCGAGCGCTCGGCTCACGACCGTCCACGGCTTCCTCATCGCCGCGTTGCGGCTGGTGGCGCCGGCGCTCGGACTCGATCCAGACTTCGCACTGTTGGGCGAGTGGGAGGCCGAGGCGGTGTTCGAGGAGGAGGCCTCGGGCCTGCTGCTGCTCGCTGCGAGCCCCGGCCATCCGGCCCATGGGGCGGCGCAGCGCCTCGGTAGCCGGGCCGGCGCGCACCTCCAGAGCCTCTTCGGTTGCCGCTCGCTGAGCGCCGACCTGCGTCCCGCCGACGCACGCGCCGCCGATCTGACCGATCTGTTCGAAGCCGCCTATGCGCGCTACTTGGAGCGGGTCGGTGCGAGCCAGTTGGCGCCGGCCGAGGTGGAGCGCGCGGCGCTGCGGCTGGTGGCGGCGGCGCCGCTCGCGCGGCGCGTGGTGGCGCGCTACCCGTTGCTGCTGGTCGACGAGTACCAGGACGTCAACCCGTTGCAGGGCGCGCTGTTCGAGCGCCTGGAGGCCATGGGGGCGCGCGTGGAGGTGGTGGGCGACCCCAAGCAGTCGATCTACGGCTTCCGCCATGCCGATGTGACCGTGTTCCGGCGTGCCGAGCGTGCGGCGGCCGCCGCTGGCGAGCTCGAGCCACCCCTCATCGGAGCCCGCCGCCACACGCGCAGCGTGGCCGCCTTCCTCAACCGGCTCAGCGCCACGCTGGGCGCTCATGGACTCGGGATGACGCCCGCGGAGGCGCCCCCGGTCGAGGTCGTCGGGGCGCAGGCCGAGCGCGAGGGGCGCGTCGAGTGCCTGTGGTGGCGCGACGAGGAGCGCTCGTTGGCGGAGCTTCGCGGGGCCGAGGCCGCCACCTTGGCGCGGCGTCTGCGGGACTGGCACGAGCGCGGCATGGCGTACTCGAGCATGGCCCTGCTGGCGCGCTCGCGCGTGGCGCTGGGGCAGGCGCGCGAGGCGTTGCACGCCGCCGGGGTGCCGTCCGTGTTGCGCCAGGGTCGCGGCTACTTCGAACGACCCGAGGTGCGTGACCTGTACCACGCCGTGCGCGTGGGGCTTGGCGCCCACGGCCTCAGCTTGCTGGCCTGGGCGCGCGGGCCGTTCGGCGCCCTCGCGCCCGCGGAGCTCGCGCGCATGGCGGAGGCCGCCGACCCGGTGGCCGCGCTCGAGGAGGTGGCGCCGGCAGCCGCCGAGCGCCTGCGAGCCACACGGGCGCTGGTGGGCTCCGTGGCCCCCTTCGAGGCCCTGGTGGCGCTGGTGCGCCAGCCGCTGGGCGACGTGCCCGCGCTCGCCTCGCGCCTCGACCTGGCTGCGCGCGACAACGTCGACGCGCTGCTGGTGACGCTGGCGGCCGATCCGCCGAGCGATCCCGAACGCCTGCTCGACCGCCTCGAGCGACTCGTCCGCGACGGCGATGCTGGCGACGTCCCGCGCAGCGGCAGCGGCGTGCAGCTGCTGACCATCCATGCGGCCAAGGGGCTCGAGTGGCCGCTGGTGGCGCTGTTCGACGTCGGCGGCGGATCGCCTCGGCTCGACGACCACGTGCTGGTCGAGCCGGGCGGCGGCGAGGTGGCGCTGCGAGGCGGCAGCCGCTTCGAGGCCGCGGCGGCCGAGGCACGCGCCCGGCGCGAAGCGGAGGCATATAGGCTGCTGTACGTCGCGGCGAGCCGGGCCCGCGACGTGCTCATTCTGAGCGGCAGCCACGGTCGGGCCGCGCCCTCACCCTGGCTGCGGGCGTGCAACCTGGCCGGGGTCGGCCCGCTGGCCGGAGCCGGCGAGCCGCCAGCCGGCACGCAGCGCGAGGTGCACGGCGCAACCCCGGCGGGGACCGGAAGCCCGGGCGCGGAGCAGCCGCTGCCGGGGCCGGGTCGGGCGCCGGCCCACGCTGACGTCGCCATCGCCGAAGCCGACGGTGAGCCGCTCGTGGCTTCGGCCTGGACGTTCCAACGCCGCGCCCCCTCGCCCTATCCGGCGCTGGTGAGCCCCTCCTGGGTCGTGGTCGAGGGCGCCCGTGCGGCGCCGCCGGGAGCGGGCCGGCCGGGTCGGGCGCTGACCCCGGAGCTGGCGTCGGGGCACGACGACGAGCCCGTGGCACCCAGCGATCCGGAGCTGCCGGCGCACGTCCCGGGGCGCGGTCCCGCCCTCGGCACCCTGGTCCACGATGCGATCGCCCGCGGTGTCGGTGCGGACGATCCCGCCTTGGCACGTGACCTGGCCGCACAGGAGGTGCTGTGGCCCTTCCCTGCGGCGCTGCAGCGCGAGCTCGTGGCGGAGGCCACGGCGTTGCTCGCGGGCTACGAGGCGTTGCTGGCCGAGGGCCTCCTCACGCCGCGGAAGCAGCGGCTCGAGGACCACGCCGAACTCCCCTTCGCCTTCACCGCGGGGCCGCACGGCAGCATCTGGCAAGGGCGTATCGATCGCGTCTACCGTACGCGGGAGGGCTGGTTCCTCGACGACTACAAGACCGATCGCACGCTCCACGTCGAGCGCTACGACGTCGCCCTCGCGGCCTACGTGCAGGCGTTCGCGGCAGTACGCGGCGTGCGCCCGCGCGCGCGCCTGGTCGACCTGCGCGCCCACCGCGTCATCGAGCGTCCCGACGACGTCTTGCAGGCGGTATGGGCGGCGGTGGTGGCAGCGGCGGACCCTCAGCAGCCGGCGGCGGGATCGGCGGAGGCCGCCCGGTCGTTCGGCGAAGGCGCCACGACATAGGCAGGGGCGCGCCCCTCACGGCCGCAAGCGACGATCACACCGGCCTCGCGCAGGACGTAGGCCGCGCGGCGCGCGATCGGGCGCCGCGCGGCGCGGCCCTGCGCCACGTCGAGCGTGGTGAAGCGCTCGGGCAGGCCGGGCGGCAGCGCCCGGA
>SLRS01000281.1 GCA_007130855.1 Trueperaceae bacterium
CTAACCGCTAGTCGAAGGGGCCTCGATTGGTGGGTCGTATAGGACTCGAACCTATGACCCGCTGATTAAAAGTCAGCTGCTCTACCAGCTGAGCTAACGACCCAACACAGCGCTCGTGAGTATATGGAGCCGGTGCGTGACGCGTCAAGGGGTCATGTTGCGAGCGCGTGCGGCGCCGCGGCTCGCCCCGGCGGCCGCAGCCCGGCGGCGCTCGCGGCGGGGCGGCGTCCAAACGTGATCGGGGACGCCTTGTGACGCTCGCCTCACGTTGCTAGACTGAGGGACGTTGGAGGTCGTGAAAAGCGGCACGAGCACCGCAGTTCCGCCTCCGGAACCGGCCGGCCGTTGGCCGGCCGCGTTGCTGAACCTCAGGGTCCATGCCCGGTCCCCGGTGCCGATCCGACGACGCCGGGGCCGAGCGAGAGAGTGAGAGGGTTGCCTCGTGTACGAGAGCTTGCTCATGATGTTCCTCGCGGCCGGCTTCATCGGCGCCGCGGCGGTCGTCGTCGGCGCGTTGCTGGGACCGAAGCGGGCCGGCCCCGACAAGCTGGCCGCCTACGAGTCGGGCCTGCCCGCCACGGGCACGGCCCGTGAACGGTTCCCGGTCCACTTCTACCTCGTCGCCATGCTCTTCATCCTGTTCGACGTCGAGGCCGCCTTCTTCTTCCCGCTCGCCGTCAAGTTCGGCATGGCGCCGCAGTTCCTCTTCGCGCAGGCCATCATCTTCGTCGCGATCCTCGCGGTTGGCTACATCTACGTCATCCGCAAGGGTGTACTGGACTGGAAGTGAGCATGGGTCTCAAGGACCTCTTCGAAAAGGACGTCCAGGAACTCGAGCGCGACGGCATCCTGTTCAGCACGCTGGGAAGGCTCGTGGCCTGGGGCCGCAGCAACAGCCTCTGGCCCGCCACCTTCGGGCTGGCATGCTGCGCCATCGAGATGATGCAGTCGACCAACGCCCGCAACGACATGGCCCGCCTGGGCTCCGAGGTGTTCCGCGCCAGCCCGCGCCAGGCCGACGTGATGATCGTGGCCGGCCGCCTGTCGAAGAAGATGGCTCCGGTGATGCGCCGCGTGTACGAGCAGATGCCCGACCCCAAGTGGGTCATCAGCATGGGCGCCTGCGCCAGCTCGGGCGGCATGTTCAACAACTACGCGATCGTGCAGAACGTAGACTCGGTCGTGCCCGTCGACATCTTCGTACCGGGTTGTCCCCCGCGTCCCGAGGCGCTGATCTTCGGCGTCTTGCAGCTCCAGAAGAAGGTTCGCGGGGAGGCGTTCGACGAACGGGGCGTGGCGTTGCCGATGATCGAAGGGTGGTCGCGATGACGTCCGACGACGTCCCTCGGCCGGCTGCCACGGCGTCCACCAAGCGCGTGCTGGAGGTGCTCGAGGCGCAGGGCGGCCGCTCGGAGCGCCACGACGATCAGCTCACGGTGCGGTTCGCCGCCGACGCCATCGTCGAGGCGGTGCGCGCCGCCCGTGAGGGTGGTTTCGACCTGCTCTCCGACGTTTTCGGCATCGACTGGCTGCGTTATCCGGGCCATCAGGGTCCGCGCTTCTCGGTGCTGTACAACCTCTACTCGATCCACGATGGCGAGCGCCTGTTCCTCCGGGTGGACGTCGACGACGACCAGCGCGTGCCGAGCATCACGGGCGTGTGGAAGGCCGCCGACTTCATGGAGCGCGAGGTGTACGACCTCTTCGGTATCCACTTCGGGGGTCACCCCAACTTGCGCAAGCTCATCACGCCCGAGGACCTCGAGGGCCATCCATTGCGCAAGGACTTCCCGCTCGGCGAGACGCCCACGCTGTTCAACGATGGCCGCTTCCTCGACCCTGCCGCCTTCCGCGCCGGCATGATCGGCGCCAGCGACGGGCTCACGGGCTGGGTCGGCGGCGCACGCAAGGGTGTGGTGTCGGAGCAGGCCGAACCGCTCCATCCCAGCAGGGTTCACGACGAGGAGGGGAGCGCATGACCGAGCGTCCCGCGGGCTACCACGCGCTCACCGTCGATGAGGAGCGCCGGGGCGACTTCGACACCCGCTTCATGCGTATCAACGTGGGTCCGCAGCACCCCAGCACGCACGGCGTGCTGCGGCTGGTGGTCGATCTCGACGGCGAACGCATCGTGCGCATCAGCCCCCAGATCGGCTACTTGCACACCGGCTTCGAGAAGACGATGGAGCACCGGACCTACCAGCAGGTGATCACCTACACCAACCGGATGGACTACGTCCACTCCTTCGCCCACGACCTGGCCTACGTCCTCAGCGCCGAGAAGCTGATGGAGGCGCGCGTGCCGGAGCGGGCGCAGCGCGTGCGGGTGATCCTGACGGAGCTCAATCGGATCGCCAGCCACCTGGTGTTCCTCGGCACCGGCATCCTCGACATGGGGGCGCTGACGCTCTTCTTCTACACGATGCGGGAGCGGGAGCAGCTCCTCGACATCTTCGAGTCGGTCACCGGCGTGCGCATGAACTTCGGCTACTTCCGTGTCGGCGGCCTCTACCGGGATGTGCCCGAGAGCTTCGAGCACGATGTGCGGGCATTCCTGGCGGGGTTTCCGAAGATGCTGGACCAGTACGCCACCATGTTCATGAAGAACGACATCTTCGTGAACCGGACCAAGGGCGTCGGTGTGATCCCGCGCGAGCGGGCGCTGGAGTACGGGCTCACCGGCCCGAGCCTGCGCGCGAGTGGCGTGCCGCTCGACTTCCGCAAGGCCGAGCCCTACTCGGGTTACGAGGAGTACGCCTTCGAGGTGCCCACCAGCGAGGAGGGCGACGCCTTCGCGCGCTTCGAGATGCGGTTTCGCGAGATGACCCAGTGCCTTCGCATCGTGGAGCAGGCGCTCGACCGGCTCGAGCCCGGGCCGGTGCAGGATCCCGACCGGCGCATCAGTCTGCCCCCGCGCAGCGAGCTCGAGACGTCGATGGAGGCGGTCATCTTCCACTTCAAGCTGGTGACCGAGGGGTTCCACCCACCGCGTGGGGTGTCGTACGTCGCGACCGAGTCTGCCCGCGGCGAGCTCGGCTACTACCTCGTCAGCGACGGCGGTTCGATGCCGTACCGGGTGAAGGTGCGCGTCCCCAGCCTGATCAACCTCCAGTCGCTCGAGCTCGCCTGCGTCGGCGGCCTGTTCGCCGACATGGTCGTGAACATCGCCACGCTCGACCCGGTGATGGGGGACGTCGACAAGTGAGCACCAGCCGCGGGCACGAACTCCCTACCGTCACGCCCTTCTTCGCCGACAAGCAGGACCTGCTCGCACGGATCCTGAGCCGCTACCCCGACTACGGCCGCCGCAGCGCGGTGATGCCGCTGCTGTGGGAGGTCCAGCGGGCCGAGCGGCACGTGTCCCGGGCACGGGTCGACGAGATCGCCGAGATCCTCGGCCTGCACGCCACCGAGGTCAAGGGCGTGATGAGCTTCTACAGCACCTATCACGAGCACCCGGTAGGCGCCTATCACCTGCAGGTGTGCCGCACGCTGTCGTGTTCGCTCGCCGGGGCCGACGAGCTCGCCGCCTTCCTGGAGGAGGAGCTCGATCTCGTCAACGGCGAGACCGACGCCGAGGGGCGCTTCTCGCTGCAGTTCGTCGAGTGCCTCGGCTCGTGCGGCACGGCCCCGGTGCTGCAGGTGAACGACAGCTACTTCGAGCGGGTCTCGCGGTCGCGCTGCCGGGCGCTGCTCGACGCCATGCGCCGCGACGCGCTGCCGGCTCCGACGGTCGAGCGTGGCGGCGACAACGAGGTCGTACGCGTCGAGGGCGCCGATCGAAGCGCGACGGGCGAGGCGGGGGAAGGGGACAGGGCATGACCGACGCCGTCACCGAGGCGCCGAAGCCGATCACCAGTCGCTCCGACCCGCGCTTCGAGGTCACCCTCTACGCCCACGTCGGCGCTCCCGGGAGTCACACCCTGGCCTACTACCGCGCTCACGGCGGCTACGACGCCGCCCGCAAGGCGCTTGGCATGACCCCCGCCGAGGTCGTGGACGAGGTCAAGGCGTCGGGCCTGCGCGGCCGCGGCGGCGCCGGCTTCCCCACCGGCGTCAAGTGGTCGTTCATGCCGCCCGTCGACGGCCGCCAACGCTTCCTCGTGTGCAACGCCGACGAGTCCGAGCCCGGCAGCTTCAAGGATCGCTACCTGCTCGAGGACGACCCGCACCAGCTCATCGAGGGCATGCTGATCGGCGGCTGGGCGATCCAGGCGACGCTCGGCGTCGTCTACGTGCGCGGCGAGTACCACCACGCCCATGAACGCTTGCGCGTCGCCCTCGACGAGGCGCGCGCGGAGGGCATCCTCGGCACGGGTGTGCTCGGCAGCGACTTCGACTTCGACCTCATCCTCCACCGCGGCGCCGGGGCCTACATCTGCGGCGAGGAGACATCGCTGATGAACTCGTTCGAGGGGCTGCGCGCGACCCCACGTCTGAAGCCCCCCTTCCCGGCGCAGGCCGGCGTGTACGGCTTGCCCAGCACCATCAACAACGTCGAGAGCTTCTGCGCCGCAGTGCACATCGTGGCGCGCGGCGCCGCCTGGCATGCGGCCATGGGCACCGACGACAGCAAGGGCATGAAGCTCTACCAGGTCTCGGGCCCGGTCAGGCGCCCGGGCGTGTATGAGATGCCGATGGGGGCCAGGTTCCGCGAGCTGATCTTCGACCTCGCCGGGGGACCGAGCGAGCGCGCCAAGGCGATCATCCCGGGTGGCTCGTCCACCCCGATGCTGCCCTGGAGCGACGCCACGCTCGACCTACCGATGGACTACGGCACCATGGCCAAGCACAACAGCATGCTCGGTACCGGCGGCGTGATCGTGATCCCCGAGCAGAAGTGCATCGTCGACGCCATCTACAACCTGGTGCGCTTCTACGGCCACGAGTCGTGCGGGAAGTGCACGCCATGCCGCGAGGGCGTCGCCACCTGGCTGCCGAAGATGTACCGGAAGCTGCTCGCGGGTCAGGGCACCCGCGACGACCTGGCGGTGATGGAGGACATGGTCAAGAACATGCGTGGCACCGCCTTCTGTCCGCTCGCCGACGCCTGTGCGATGCCGGTCCAGGCGAGCTTCAGGCACTTCCGGCACGAGTACGAGCACCTGGCCGACACCGGCACCTCGCGCTACCCGCGCCGACGGGAGTGGGCCGAATGAGGGTCAAGGTCAACGACCGCGAGCTCGAGCTGGCGCCCGGCACCTCCGTCATCGACGCCGTGTTCGCAGCGGGCTACGACGTGCCGTACTTCTGTTCGCAGGCGTACATGTCGCCGATCGGCGCGTGCCGCATGTGCCTCGCTCGCATCGGCGCGCCGCGCAAGGATCGCGACGGCAACTGGCTCGTCGACGACGCCACCGGCGAGCCGAAGGTGTTCTTCTTCCCGACCATGATGGCCACCTGCACCACCGTGGTGATGGAGGGGATGGTGGTCGACACCCTCTCCAAGGAGGTCAAGGACGCCCAGCGCGGCATGGTGGAGTTCACCCTCATCAACCATCCGCTCGATTGCCCGGTGTGCGACAAGGGGGGCGCCTGCGAGCTGCAAGACCGCGCTTACGAGTACGGCACCGGCCGCTCGCGCTTCGTGTTCGACAAGCGCCACCAGGAGAAGCATCACCCGCTCAGCGAGCTGATCACGCTCGATCGCGAGCGCTGCATCCACTGCAAGCGCTGTGTGCGCTACTTCGAGGAGGTGCCCGGCGACGAGGTGCTCGATTTCATCGAGCGCGGCGGCCACACCTACATCGGCACGCTCGAGGAGGGCCTGCCCAGCAACTTCACCGGCAACATCACCGACATCTGCCCGGTGGGCGCGCTGCTCGACGCTACCAGCCGCTTCCGCGGCCGCAACTGGGAGTACGACCACACCTTCACCACCAGCCTCGACGACGCCTCGGGCTCCGCCATCGTGATCGACGCCCGCACTGGACGCATCGAGCGCATCAAGAGTGGCATCAACCCCGAGGTCAACAAGAGTTGGATCGACGACGGGATCCGCTTCGGCCACGAGTACGCCGGCGACCCGGAGCGCCTGCGGCGGCCGCTGCTGCGCCGGGGCGACGCCTTCGAGGAGGCCTCCTGGGACGAGGCGGCTGCGTTCATCAGCGAGCGCCTCGGTGGCCTCTCGGGCAAGGACGTGGGGATCGCCATCCGCGCCGACGCCACCCTCGAGGAGGGCGTGGCCGCGCGCGCGCTCGCCGAGCTCATCGGCACCGGGCAGGTCGATCACGCGCCGCGCCACGGGCCATCGCTCGTGCCGGTCCATGGCGCCACGCTGCAGGACCTCGCCACGGCCACTGCGGTCATCGTGCTCGGCGACGTGACCGAGGAGTTGCCGGCCCTCGATCTGCGCATCAAGGACGCGCTCAAGGGGGTGTCGCCGCCGCCGCTGTTCGCGCACGGCGTCCCCATCGCCGACTTGCGGCTCAAGGAGCGCATGCCGCGAGCCCGTGAGCGGCTCACGGTGGTGGCCCCCTACCGCGTCGGCCTCATGCAGCACGCCGGGCGTCCCGTCGTCGTCCCGGTGGGTGGCGAGGCGGCCTGGCTGCAAGCGATGACGGACGTCGCCAACGGCACCGACCCCGACGAGGGCGCGCTCGGCATGGGCCGGGCCGAGGCCCAGGGCCTGGTACGGCAGTGGCGCGAAGCGAGCAAGGCGGTCATGGTGGTGGGCGGTTTCGTGCTCGCCAGCGCCAAGGCCACCGACGCCGCGGCCGCCCTCGCCAAGGCCGTCGGCGCGAGCCAGCTCCTGGTGCCGCCCATGGCCAACGGTCGCGGTCTCGAGATCACCCAGGTGCTCCCCAGCCACGCCCGCTACGACTACCGCGGCATGCTCGCCGGCAGCGCCAAGGCGCTGTTGCTGTCGGGACTCGATCCCGCCCGTGACCCGGCCACGGCCGCGCGGCTCGGCGCCTGCGAGCTGCTCGTGGTGCACGACCTGTTCCTCACCGACACCGCCAAGCTGGCGCACGTGGTGCTGCCGGGCAAGAGCGGTTACGAGAAGGACGGCACGACGGTGAGCCTGGAGGGCCGCTTCCTGCCGGTACGCGCCGCGCCGGTCGACAACGGCGAGGCGGAAGACCTCACCGGCGTGGTCAAGGTCCTGGGTGAGGCGTTCGGCAAGCGGCTCGAGGGGCGCAGCGTGCGCTCCGCCCGGCGCGTGCTGCGCAAGGAGCTGGGTTTCGATCCGGCGGAGCTCGACCGGCTGGGCTTGCTCCACGACCTCCCGCGCCGCCGCTCCGGCGTGAGCGTGGGACCGCGCCAGGAGGCGACCGGTGCCGCCCTGCGGGTGCCGACCATGGTGCGGCCCGAGTACCTCGCGCGCAACCCGAGACTCCGGGCCGCGCTCGGTGACCTGGCGCTGCGGCTCCATCCAGCCGACGCCGCCGGGCACGACCTCCATGACGGCGACGAGGTGCGCGTGCCGGTGGACGGCGCGCCCTGGCGCCTGCGGATCGTGCTCTCCGAGGCGGTACCGCGCGGCGTCTGCTTGGTGCCCGCCACGCCCGACGCTCCGGTCGGCCGCGCGCACGTGGCGCTCGAGCAGGTCGTGCACGAGCGGCGGGCGCTCGAGGTGGCCTGATGGATCCGCTCTGGGTCACGCTCATCAAGGCCTTCGTGCTGTGCCTGGTGTTGCTCGGCGCCTTCGCCTACATGACGCTCATTGAGCGCCGCATCCTGGGGCGCATGCAGCACCGTCACGGGCCCAACCGCACCGGCCCGTTCGGCCTCCTGCAGCCGATCGCCGATGCCATCAAGTCGGTCTTCAAGGAAGACATCATCGTCACCAACGCCGACAAGGTCGTCTACGTGATGGCGCCGATGATCTCGATCATCTTCGCGCTGTCGGCCTTCGGCGCCATCCCGGGCGGCCCCGCCGGCAGCCTGTTCGGCTTCAACCCCTGGGTGGTCGACCTCGACATCGGCGTGCTGTACGTGCTGGCCGTGACCTCGGTGGGGGTGTACGGGATCTTCCTCGGCGGCTGGGCATCGAACAGCAAGTACGCCCTGCTCGGCTCGCTGCGGTCGTCAGCGCAGATCATCTCCTACGAACTCGGGCTCGGGCTCTCGGTGCTCTCCGTGATCATGATCGCCGGCACGCTCAACCTGCGCGAGATCGTCGAGGTGGGCGTGTGGACGGTGAGCCCCTGGTTGTGGCCGCCGTTGGCGGTCGCCTTCGTGGCGTTCGTGATCTCGGCGATCGCCGAGGTCAACCGCACGCCCTTCGACCTGCCCGAGGCCGAGCAGGAGATCGTGGCCGGCTACCTGACCGAGTACTCGGGCATCAAGTGGGCGCTCTACCAGATGTCCGAGTACGTCAACATGATGACGGCCGCGGCATTCATCAGCACGCTGTTCCTGGGCGGGTACCGGGGACCGTACGTCTTGGAGCGTCTGATCCCCGGCAGCAGCGAATGGCCGATCATCTGGCTGGTGCTCAAGATGGCGATCTTCATGTTCTTGTTCATCTGGTTGCGCGCGACGCTGCCGCGGTTCCGTTACGACCAACTCATGCGCTTCGGTTGGCTCTACCTGTTCGAGGTGGCGCTGGCTGCAACGCTGTTGACCGGGGCGGTGATCGCGTTTGTGCTCTGATGCGCGCGCCGTGACCCAGCGAGGAGGGCGATCGTGAGCGTCCTGGACATCGCCAAAGGGATGGGTGTCACGCTCGGGCACCTGTTCAAGAAGCCCGTCACCGTGCAATATCCCGACGAGCCGGCGCAGATCAAGGCGCGCTTCCGCGGTCGACACCACCTGTTGCGTCATCCCGATACCGGCCTGGAGAAGTGCATCGGCTGCAGCCTCTGCGCCGCCGCCTGTCCTGCCTACGCGATCTACGTCGAGGCCGCCGAGAACGACCAGGAAGACCCCGTGTCGGCCGGCGAGCGCTATGCCTCGATCTACGAGATCAACATGCTGCGCTGCATCTTCTGCGGCTTCTGCGAGGAGGCCTGCCCCACCGGCGCGGTCGTGCTCGGCCACGAGTTCGAGCTCGCCGACTTCCGCTACCAGGATTTCGTGTACCGCAAGGAGGACATGCTGGTGGGGGTCAAGGGGAGCAAGTGGCAGCGCCGCGAGGCCGCGGCCAAGGGCACCGCGGTCCGCGTTGCCCTCGAGGCGCCGGGGCGACCGGAGCTCGAGGGCGTGGAGCACTGATGGTCACCTTCGTCATCCTCGCCGTGGTCAGCGTCGTCGGCGCGCTGGGCGTGGTGCTCTTGCGCCAGCCCATCCATGCTGCGCTCTCGTTGGTGGGCACGCTCCTCACCCTGGCCGTGCTGTTCGTGACGCTGCAGGCGCACTTCCTGGCGGTCATCCAGGTGCTCGTCTACGCCGGCGCCATCATGGTGCTGTTCCTGTTCGTGATCATGCTGCTCAACATCGAGCAGCAGCGCAAGGAGATCCGGCCCTGGCTGCGCTGGGTGGCCTACGGCATCGGGCTGGTCGCGGCGGTCGGCCTGATCGTGGGCGCGCTGCTCGACCCGCGCCAGGCACCCGACGCGGCCGTGGCGCGCGCGGCGCTGCAAGGCGGCAACGCCCTGCTGATCGCGGAGGTGCTCTACTTCGAGTTCATGCTGGCCTTCCAGCTCGTCGGGGTGTTGCTGCTCACGGGCATGGTCGGCGCCGTGGCGCTGGTCCAGCGGCGGCGACCGCCGCCCGGCGGCGTGAGCGCCGCTACGGCCCGCGAGGCCGTCCTCACCGACCGGCCGGGCCGGCCGAGCTCCCACCCGGTCGAGGCGGGAGGCCGCTGAGGTGGTGGCTACCGAGGCCTACGTCGCCCTCTCGGGCGTGCTCTTCAGCATCGGCGCGGTCGGTGTGCTCACGCGCCGCAGCGCCATCATGATCTTCCTGTGCGTGGAGTTGATGCTCAACGCGGCCAACCTGGCGCTGGTCGCGTACGCCTACCGGTGGGCCGGCACCGGTCTCCTGACCGGCATCAGCGGGCAGACGGCGGTGTTCATCATCCTGGCGGTGGCCGCGGCCGAGGTCGCGATCGGCCTCGGGATCCTGGTGGCGATCTTCCGTAACCGCGCCAGCACCGACGTCGACGCCTTGTCGGAGGTGCGGCTGTGACCGGCGATCCCGTCTCCTGGGCGGCGCTGGCGCCGCTCCTGGCGCTGTTCGGCGCGCTCGTGAACGGCATGTTCGGGCGCCGGCTGCGCGAACCGTGGCCCGGGTACCTCGCCAGCGGCGTGGTCGTGCTCGGCTTCGTGCTCTCGCTCCTGGCCTTCGCGACCTTCGGGCAACGCGAGGTGGGCGTGAGCGTGCGCCTGTGGGAGTTCCTGCCCGTCGCCGGGCTCGACCTGGCGGTCGGCTTCCACCTCGACCAGCTGTCGCTGCTGATGATGCTGATCGTGACGGGCGTGGGCGCGCTGATCCACGTCTACTCGCTCGGCTACATGCACGGCGATGGGGGCTACGCCCGCTACTTCGCCGCGCTGAACCTGTTCATCGCCGCCATGCTCGTCTTGGTGATGGCCGACTCCTACCTGCTGATGTTCGTGGGCTGGGAGGGTGTGGGCGTCTGCTCGTTCCTGTTGATCGGCTTCTGGTACCGCCAGCAGCGCAATCCCGACGCGGCGCGCAAGGCGTTCATCGTCAACCGCATCGGCGACACCGGCTTCTTGCTGGCGATGTTCCTGATGTACCGCACCTTCGGCACGCTCACGATCGCCGACGTGAACGCCGCGGCGACGGCCTTCGCCTTCGGCGCCGGTGCGCTCACGTCCATCGGCGTGCTGCTGATGCTGGCCGCCGCCGGCAAGAGCGCGCAGCTCCCGCTGCACGTATGGCTGCCCGACGCGATGGCCGGCCCGACGCCGGTCTCGGCGCTCATCCACGCCGCCACCATGGTCACGGCCGGCGTCTACCTGATCGCGCGCAGTGCGCCGCTCTTCGCGCAGAGCCCCGACGCCTCGGCCGTGGTGGCTTGGGTCGGCGGACTCACGGCGCTGCTCGCCGCGCTGGTCGCGCTCGCCCAGACCGACATCAAGCGGATCCTGGCCTACTCCACGATCAGCCAGCTCGGCTTCATGTTCGTGGCCGTCGGTGTGGGTGCGTACTGGGTCGGGATCTTCCACGTGCTCACGCACGCCTGCTTCAAGGGGCTGCTGTTCCTGACCTCGGGCAGCGTCATCCACGGCCTCGGCGGCGAGCAAGACGTCCGCCGCATGGGCGGCCTGCGTCGCTTCATGCCGCTGACCGCGCTCACGGCCCTGGTCGGCACCCTGGCGATCGCGGGGGTGCCGCTGCTGGCGGGCTTCTTCAGCAAGGATGCCATCTTGCTCCACACCTTCGCGTCGACGCTGCTCGCCGATCATGGCGCGGGCGTGCTCTATGGCGTGTTGCTGCTGTCGGCCACGCTCACCGCGGCCTACATGGGGCGCTGGTACCTGCTGGTGTTCGAGGGCGAGCCGCGCCTGAGCGTCGAGGCGCGGGGCAAGGTGCACGAGTCGCCGCGCGTGATGACGGTGCCGCTGCTGGTGCTGGCCGCGGCGTCGGTGCTGACCGGCTACCTGGGGCTGCCTGCCTTCGCCTTCCCCAACTGGATCGCACCCTGGCTCGAGCCCGCGACCGCCACGGTGGGCTTCGCCTACCCGCCTTTGTGGGCCGAGTGGCTGTTGATCGGGGCCGCCGTGCTCGCCACGGTCATCGGCCTGGCGCTGGCCTGGTGGGTGTACCTGGTGCAGCGCGGTGTGCCGGTGGCGCGCCTTGCCAGCGGTCGCCTGGCCACCTTCGCGCGGAGCGGCGCCGGTTTCGACGCCCTCTACCAGCAGGCGGTCGTGGGGCCCGCCGAGGGGACCTCGGTGGCGCTCGCGGTGCTCGACCGCGACGTGCTCGATCGCGGTCTCGCCGCCTCCGTCACCACCACCGGGGTGTTGGCGCGTGGCGTCATGCTGCTGCAGACCGGCTTGGTGCGGAACTACGCGCTCGCCATGCTGGTGGGTGCCGTGGTGCTGCTGTTCGTGGTGGTCCTGGCGGGGGTGCGCGCATGATGTCCGTGCTGTTGGTGCTGCTGCCGCTGGTCGTGGCGAGCGTCTTGCTGTTCACGCGCACGGTGCGCAGCGCGCGGGTGATCGCCTGGATCGGCGCGCTGGCCGCCTTCGTGACCGCCTCGCTGCTCTCGGGCAGCGCGAGCGTGCAGATCCCCTGGATCCCCGGCGTGGGCGCCTACATCGCCTTCGATCCCGGCCAGGCCGGCGGCGTGCTGGCGCTGATCGCCAGCCTGGTGATGCTGCCCACCGTGCTGTGGGCCTCGCTGCGCGTCGAGACCGACACCGGCCGCTTCCTGGCCGCCCTGTTCGCGATGTGGGGCGGACTGATGGGCCTGTTCCTGGCGCGTGACCTGGTCTTGTTCTACGTGTTCTGGGAGTTCACGCTGCTGCCGTCGCTGGTGCTGCTGGGCGGCTGGGGACTCGCCCAGCGGCGCCAGGCGCTGCTCAAGTACCTGCTCTACGCGATCGCCGGTTCGTTCGCCATGCTCCTCACCGTGGCCGCCATCCGGCCGCTGGCGGGCGCCGAGAGCTACCTCTTCGACGACCTGCTCGCGGCCACGGCGAACCTCGACGGGCTGACCCAGACCTGGCTGTTCGCCGGCTTCGCGCTGGCGTTCGCGGTGAAGTTGCCGCTGTTCCCGCTCCACCACTGGCTGATCGACTTCCACGAGCAGAACCATCCGTCGGGTGCCGCCGACGTCGCCGGCACGCTCTACAAGGTCGGTGGCTTCGGCCTGTTCGCCTGGGCGCTGCCGCTCCTGCCCGAGGGCGCGCGCCAGGCGGCGCCGCTGCTGCTGGCCCTGGGCGCGTTCACCGCCACCTATGGGGCCGTGATCGCCGCGCGGCAGCACCACCTGAAGCGACTCCTGGCCTACGCCTCGCTGTCGCACATGGGCCTGGTGGCCGTGGGGCTGTTCGGCCTCCACCTGGCCGGGCTGTCGGGCGCCATGTACCTGCTGGGCGCGCAGATGGTCACCACCGGCGGGATGTTCTTGCTGTCGGGCATGCTCCACGCGCGCCGTGGCAGCTTCGACACCGGCTCCTACGGCGGCATGGCGGCGTCGGCCCCGGCGCTGGCTGCGGTGACGCTGCTGGTGCTGTTCGCGAGCATCGGCGTGCCGGGCCTGGCGAACTTCCCGGGCGAGTTCCTGGCGCTGCTGGGGGCCTTCCAGGCGAGTAGCGCGGCCGGCGTCCTGGCGGTGATCGCCGTGATCGCCGCGGGCGTGTACGGCGTCAACCTCTACCAGCGCCTCTACCAGGGTCCCGAGCCGACGCCCGTGGCCGACCTGCGGCCGCTGGAGGTGGTGGTGCTCGCGCCGATCGTCGCCGCCACGCTCTGGCTGGGCCTGGCCCCGGCCCCGCAGCTGCGCACCTTCGAGGCCGACGCCACGGTGACCATCACCCAGCTCCAGCAAGCCGGGGCGCCGCCCGCTGCGCCGCCGGTCGCGCTCGGGGAGGTGCGGCGATGACGCTGCTGCCCGAGGGCTTCATCGTCTGGAGCGTGCTCGCCCCGGCGCTGTTCCTGCTCGGCTTCGCGCTGCTCACGCTGCTGCTCGGGGTGTTCCAGCGCGATCGCGGCTTCGTGGCCGCGGTCGCGCTGACCGGCATCGCCGGAGCAGCGGTGTTCGCCCTGCACTTCCTGATGGAGGCGCAACGCGGCAGCGCCGAGTCGGGCTTCGGGTTGCGCTACCTGGCCGACGCGCACGCCAGCGCCTTCACGCTGGTCATCCTGCTCGGTACCGCCCTGGCGGTGCTGGTGGGCCAGGGGACGCTCGAGCGCCTCGATCTCGACCACCCCGAGTACTTCCCGCTGCTGCTGCTCTCCGCCACCGGAGCGGTGGTGATGGTCTCGGCCGGCGATCTCATCACGCTCCTGCTGGGGCTCGAGATCATGTCGCTCGCGGTCTACGTGCTGGCCGCCTGGCGCAGCGACGTCCGGCAGAGCCAGGAGGCCGGGCTCAAGTACTTCCTGCTCGGCTCCTTCGCCTCGGCGCTGTTCATCTACGGGATCGCGCTCACCTACGGCGCCGGCGGACACTTCGACTACGCCAGCCTGATGGCGGTCTTCGCCGCCACCGGCTTCGAGGCGCACATCACGGCGCTGCTAGGCGCGGTCCTGATCATCGCCGGCCTCGGCTTCAAGGTCGCCTTCGTGCCCTTCCACCAGTGGGCTCCGGACGTCTACACGGGCGCACCGACGCCGGTGACGACGTTCATGGCGGTGGTGGTCAAGACGGCCGCCTTCGGGGCGTTACTGCGCGTTGCCGCGACGATCTTCGCCGGCCTCGAGGCGGGCGCCCTCGGTGCCATCTTGCCCGGCGTGCTCGTCGTGCTGATCGGCGCCACGTTGGTGGTGGGCAACCTCGGCGCGCTGTTGCAGGCGGGCGTCAAGCGCATGCTGGCGTACTCCGCCGTCGCGCACGCCGGCTACCTCGGACTCGCCGTGGTCGCCGCGGGCGCGGACGGCATGGCCGCCGCCGGCTTCTACCTGGCTGCCTACACGCTCATGACCGCGGGGGCGTTCGCGGTGCTCACCCAGGTCATGGACGACGACGACCGCGGCGACACCATCGAGCACTTCGCGGGGCTCGGGCGCCGGCGTCCGTGGCTCGCAGCGGCGATGGCCGTGTGTCTCTTGAGCCTCGCGGGGATCCCTCCGTTCGCGGGCTTCATCGGCAAGGTGCTGGTGATCCAGGCCGCCATCACGGCCGGTCACGTGGTCCTGGCGGTGCTGGCCGTCGTCACCAGCGTGGTGGCGGTCGTGTACTACGCGCGCGTGGTGGTGGCGATGTACTTCCGCGAGCAGAGCAGCGCCGCACGCCTGCCGGAGCGCCCGGCCTCGCGCTCCGTGGACGTCGCCATCGGCATCGCCGCGGTCGGTACGCTGCTGCTGGGCCTGCTGCCGGGGCTGTGGTACACGCTCCTGGAGCAGGGGCAGAACCTGTTGGTGTTCGTGTCGTCGCCTTGAGCTCGGTGCCGCGAGCCGGCCGGGTGGACCGGTGGCGGGGCGCTGGCTGAACGTCGGCCGGGCGCCGGCTGGGCGTCGGCTCAACCTTCCTCGACCGGGAGTCCGTGCGCCTCCCACGCGAGGATGCCGCCGGCCAAGTTGACGGCGTCGTAGTCGTGCTCGCGGAGGAAGGCCGTCACGCGGCCCGAGCGGGCGCCGCTGCGGCAGCTGACCACGATCGGCCGGTCCCTCGGCAAGGCCGCCTCGTAGGTCTCGAGGAAGCTCGACAACGGCAGGGCCGCGGCGCCAGGGATGCGCTTGTGCCTGAGCTCGTCGATCTCGCGCACGTCGACGTGGTGCGCGCCGGCCTCGATGCGCGCCTGGGCCTGGTGCGGATCGACTTCGGGTATCTCGGCAGGCGTGTGCATGGGTCATGCTACGCCCACCACGGCATTGGTACGGTGGCGTGCGTGGACCCCTACCTGCAGCGCATCCTCGATCGCCTGGGCCCGCTCGACCCGATCGACGTGCTCGGCGCCACGCCCACCATCCTGGCCGACCTCGCCGAGCGCTTCGGCGAGCGCGACTGGAACACGAGCCAGGCGGTCGGGAAATGGCCTGCGCGCACCATCCTGGCGCACCTCGCCGATACCGAGCTCGGGCTCGCCTTCCGCTTCAGGCAGGCGGTCAGCGTGCCTGCCGGCGATCCGCCGCATGCGGTACAGCCGTTCGACCACGACGCCTGGGCCGAGCGCAGCGGCCGTGCCGACCCGTGGCTCGCGCTCGAGGCATTTCGCGCCCTGCGGGCCTGGAACCTGACGCTCTTCAGCGGCTTCTCGCTCGACGACTGGGGCCGCGACGTGTTCCATCACGAGCGCGGCTTCGAGAGCGTCGACACCATGGTGCGGTTCCTCGCGGGCCACGACCTGCACCACCTCGATCAGCTCCAGGCGATCGCCCGCGGCGGCGGTTGAGCGCCGGGCTTCCGTGGTAGAACACGCCTCATGGCAACCGAACGCACCTTTGCGATGGTCAAACCCGACGGCGTCGTGCGTGGCTTGATCGGGACCATCGTCTCCCGCATCGAGGCCAAGGGCTACCGGATCGTCGCCATGAAGCGCATGCGCATCCCGCGCGAGCTGGCCGAACGCCACTACGGCGAGCACCAGGGCAAGCCCTTCTTCGAGCCGCTCGTGGCCTTCATCACCAGCGGTCCGGTGGTGGCCATGGTCCTCGAGGGCGAGAACGCCATCGCCGGCTGGCGCGCCATGATGGGAGCCACCAACCCCGCGGACGCCGCGGTCGGCACCATCCGTGGTGACTTCGCCACGACCATCGACGAGAACGTGGCACACGGTTCGGATGCTCCGGCGACGGCCCGGCGCGAGATCGAGATCTTCTTCGGCGAGGACGGCCCGCTCGACTGATCGAGCGTCGCGGCGAGCACGCCGGCGCGGCCACCCGGCGAAGGGCGGGCGCACCGTTGGTAGCATGGCGGGCGGACGGTGCAGAGCCGTTCCCGAGTGAGGTGAGGCATGTCCGGACTCTCGCAGCGTATCCAGGCACTCAAGGTCGCCTCGACGATCGCGTTCAACGCCAAGGCGCTCGAACTCAAGCGCGCCGGTGTCGACGTCATCGCGATGACGGCCGGCGAGCCCGACTTCCAGCCGCCGGCGCACGTGCTCGAGGCCGCCGTCGAGGCGGTCCGCCTGGGCCTCACGAAGTACACCGCCTCCGAGGGCACCCGCGACCTGCGCGACGCCATCGCCGCCAAGCACGCGCGCGAGAACGCGCTGCACTACGGCGCCGACCAGGTCGTGGTCTCCACCGGTGGCAAGCAAGTGCTCTACAACGCCTTCATGGCGCTGCTCGAGCCGGGCGACGAGGTGATCGTGCCGGCGCCCTATTGGGTGACCTACCCGGCCCAGATCGAGCTCGCGGGCGGTGTGACCGTCGCCGTGCCCACGAGCGCGGGCGACGGCTTCGTGCCCGATCCCGAGCGCGTCGCCGCCGCCATCACGCCGCGCACCAAGGCGATCTTGCTCAACTCACCCAACAACCCTACCGGCGCGGTGTACCCCGAGGCCGTGCTCCAGGCGATCGCGGACCTGGCGGAGAGCCACGACCTGTGGCTCGTCACCGACGAGCTCTACGAGCACATCGTCTACGAGGGCGCCTTCACGCCCGTCGCGCGCTACTACCCCGAACGCACCCTGCTCGTCCACGGCGCCAGCAAGGGCTACGCGCTCACGGGCTGGCGCATCGGCTGGGGCTGCGGACCGCAGCGGTTGATCGCGGCGATGGGCAAGCTGCAGGGGCAGGTCACCAGCAATGCCAATGCCGTGGCCCAGTACGCGACCCAGGTGGCGCTGACCGAGGTCGAGCGCACCGCGCAGTTCCAGTCGATGACGCGCGGGGCGTATCGCGAGCGTCGCGACGTCATCGTGCGCGGCCTCAATGCGCTGGGCCTGCGCACCCCGGTGCCGCAGGGCGCCTTCTACGTGATGAGCGACATCAGCCCGATCCACGCCGACGAGAACGTCGCCGCCATCAGGCTGCTCGAGCAGGCTCACGTGGCGGTGGTCCCGGGCACCGACTTCGCCGCGCCTGGCTTCGCGCGCCTCTCCTACGCCTGCTCCATGGAGCAGATCGAGACCGCCTTGACGCGCATCGAGGGGCTGCTGGCGTGAGCGACGACGACGCGCGCATCGTCGCTCGCACCGAGCGTGGCAGCTTCGAGACGACGATCGGCATGCGCGGACACCGCTTGGTCGCCGATGAGCCGCTGGCGCTCGGCGGCACCGATCTGGGCCCCACACCGAGCGAGCTGGTGGCCGCGGCGTTGGCCGCTTGCACCACGATCACGTTGCGCATGTACGCCGACCGCAAGGCCTGGCCGCTGGAGGCGGTGGAGGTCGGCGTGGGCCGACGCATCGAGGTCGGCGCCGGCGGCAGCCGCGCGGCGCCGCGCTACCTGCGCACCCTCAAGCTCACGGGTCCGCTGGACGAGAGCCAGATCGCGCGCCTGCTGCAGATCGCCGACCGCTGCCCGGTGCATCGGCAGCTCACGGGGGGTACCGAGGTGACGACCGAGCTGATGGGCTGAGCGCCTGGAGGCCATGCGAGCGCGTTAGCATGGCGCATGAGCGACCGCGACGACGACCGCGACGGAACGCGAGCGTCCTCGGCTGGCGAGGTTTTGGGGGAGGAGACGCCGCTGGCCGCGGTGCCGATGCCGGCGCCGGCCTCCGGCGCGTCCAACCACATCTACGCCAACCCCGAGAAGTGGCGCATCGGCCGCGAGTTCCTGTCGCGCTACACCGGCACCGAGCCGGAGGCCTTCCAGAAGCAGATCGTCCTGACGAACTTCGGCCACTACCTGGAGCGCTTCGTGGCGATCGCCGGCGACGCGACGCGCACGCAGGGCTCGGCCATGACCGCCGCGCACTCCGAGCAGCTCGGTGTCTCGATCATCGACTTCTCGATCGGCTCACCCGTCGCGGCATTGATCATCGAAGTCCTCGCCACCGCCGATCCGAAGGCGACCTTGTTCCTGGGGATCTGCGGCGGGCTGCACCGCTCGCTCGAGGTCGGCGACTTCGTCCTGCCGACGGCGGCCATCCGCGACGAGGGTGCCTCGAAGCACTTCATGCCGGCGCAGGTGCCGGCGCTGCCGACGTTCAAGATCCAGAAGTTCGTCTCGCAGATCGTCCTCGAGCGTGGGCTCGACTACCGTACCGGCGTGGTGCACACCACCGACTACCGCTTCTGGGAGTTCAACGAGCGGTTCAAGGAGCAGCTCTACGAGGAGCGCGCGCTGGCGATCGACATGGAGTCCGCGACGCTGTTCTCGGTCGGGTTCGCCAGCAAGGTGCCGATCGGAGCCCTGCTGCTCGTCTCCGACCTGCCGCTGCGCGAGGGCGGGATGAAGACGCGCGAGAGCGCCCGGGCGGTGTTCCGTCGTTTCGCCGATCGCCACATCGAGATCGGCGTGGAGGCCATGAGCCAGATCGCCGAGCGTGGCGAGCACATCCGCCACTACCGCTGGTGACGAGCGTGACCTCGAGCGCAGGGCAGGGGGTCGTGTACGTCGAGCACCTCGAGGGCGTCGAGCCTGCGCACCTGAGCGGTTTCTTCGAGGGGTGGCGACATCCGCCCTCGCCCGCGACGCACCTCCGCCTGCTGCGCGGCTGCGACCACGTGGTGCTCGCGCTCGACGTGAGCAGCGCGCAGGTCGTGGGGTTCGTGACGGCGCTGTCCGATGGCGTCCTGAGCGCGTACCTGCCGCTGCTGGAGGTGCTGCCGGAGTACCGCGGCCGCGGGATCGGCTCGGCGCTGGTGCGGCGCGTGCTGCAGCGGCTGGAGGGCTTGTACATGGTCGCCGTCACGTGTGACGCCGAACTGCAGTCGTTCTACGCGCGCTTCGGGCTCGGGCCCGCCGTGGGCGCGAGCCGCCGCGATCACGCCCGGCAGTCGGGCACCTGAGGCGGCCGCGGTGACGTAGGCTCGCTCGACATGCTGCACCTGCTCGGCGTCGGCGCCGCCGTCCTCATCTCCTTCTCCGCCATCTTCATCCGCTACGCCGACGTGTCGGTCTCGACGGCGGCATTCTTCCGTCCCGCCTACGCGTTGCCGTTGATCGCGCTGCTGTACCTGCTCACGCGCCGCCACGACACCCGGACCCGCCGCGAGCGCGTCTTCACGATCCTGGCCGGTGGGCTGATGGGGCTGTCGTTCACCCTCTGGAACTACTCGATCGCGTACGTCGGAGCCGGCCTGGCGACGGTCCTCGGCAACACCCAGGTGGTGTTCGTGGGGCTGGTCGCCTGGCTCGTGTTCCGCGAGCGCCCGCCGGCCATGACCGTCTTCGCCGTGCCGCTGGTGCTGGGCGGGGTGGTGCTGGCCACCGGCGTGGGCCGGCCCGACGCCTATGGCGCGGAGCCGCTCTTGGGCGTGCTGTACGGGGTGGTGAATGCGCTGGCCTACACCGCCTTCCTGCTGATCTTCCGGCGCACGGCCCGCGGCCTGGTGCGCCCCTCGGGCCCGCTGCTCGACGCCACCATCGGCGCCTTGATCGTCACCTTCGTGCTCGGCGTCGCCACCGATCCAGGCTTCGATCTGCGGCCCGTATGGCCGGCGCACGGCTGGCTGCTGGCGTTGGCGGTGGGATCGCAGACCATCGCCTGGTGGGGGATCCTGGCGGTCCTGCCGCGGCTGCGGGCGCTCGACACCTCGGTGATCCTGCTGGTACAACCCGGGCTGACCGTGGTGTGGGGCGGGCTCCTGTTCGCCGAGCGGCCTTCGCCGCTGCAGTGGACGGGCGTGGCCTCGATCCTCGGCGGCGTGGCGCTGGTGATGCTGGCGAGCGCGCGCGAGCGAGCGCTCGGACGCCGCCTCGACGACGGCGCTCGCTCCGCGTGAGGCCGCGCGATGATGCGACGCGTGTGGCGCGGCGCTGGTAGCGTGAGCGCATGCGAATCCTCCCTCGTTCGATCCGTGGCGCCGCGCTCGCGGCGCTCGTCGCAGCCGTGCTCCTGGCGGCGTGTGCGCCGACGACCACCGGGAGCCGCGAAGCGCCCTTCAGGGCCGACCGCGACGGTCCCGCCGTGGCGCGCCCGGGCGACGCGGTCTACGTCCGGCTCGACGTGCCGCGCGAGGTGTTCGGCTTGACCCAGGCCGATCTGGGCGGACGCTGGCAGCCCTGGACGCCCACGCTGGCCCGCGCCGTGGCCACCTACCGCTTCACGCTGCGCGACCTCGTCGCGCCCGACGGCTGGGACTTGACGCTCGACCGGGCGGTGGCGTACCTGAGCCAGGGCCGGCGCACGGCTGCGATCGAGGTCATCGTGCGCGTGCAGGTGCCCAGCGATGCGCGGCTCGGCGGCCAGCGGGTGCGGGCGGTCCTGGTGGACCAGGGCGGCACCAGCATGCCGATCGAGATCGTGGTCCAGGTCGGGCGCTGACCGGCACGCGGCCGACCCCAGGACGGGTCGGCGCCGAGCCGACCGGACGCGGCTCAGCCTTCGAACCCCTCACGCTGCAGCCCGCTCACGCGCCAGCCGCCGTCGACGCCGAGCGCCAGGGTGAACAGCCAGCGCTGCGGGGCCACGGCGGAGCCTGGCGTCACCAGCACCTCGGCGCGCGCCGCGCGCTCGCGCCGGTCCCAGCTGCACACGCTCCGCTCGGCCGGCCCGAGCAGCGCTCGATGCCGCTCGTTGGCGAGCAGCCTCGCCAGGCCCGTCTCGTCGCCGACCTGGGCGGCGGGGCCCGGACCCAGCAGCGGCCAGGCGCGCGCCGCGGCGGTGGCGGGCTCGGCCTGATCGAGCGCCGCGAACAGCGCCGTCAGCAGGCTCCGCGCCTCGTCGTGCCGCGCCGGCAGCGACGGGTCAGTCGAGCTTGAACGAGACGTACTTCACCTCGAGGTACTCCTCGATCCCCCAGGGTCCGCCCTCGCGGCCGATGCCCGACTCCTTGACGCCGCCGAAGGGCGCGTAGGGCGCTGCCGGCACGCCGTCGTTGACGCCCACGAGGCCGTACTCGAGCGCCTCGGAGACGCGGATGGCGCGGGCCAGGTCACGGGTGTACAGGTAAGCCGCCAGGCCGTAGGGGGTGTCGTTGGCCTGCTCGATGGCCTCGGCCTCAGTGCCGAAGCGCACCAGCGGCGCGACCGGCCCGAAGGTCTCCTCGTGCATGATGGCCATGTCGTTGGTGACGTCGGTGAGCACCGTGGGCGGGTAGAAGAGACCGCCGCTGGCGCGGCCGCCGGTGACGACCGTGGCGCCCTTGGCGACGGCCTCGTCGACGTGCTCCATCACCTTGGCGAGGCCCGCGCCGTCGACCAGCGGTCCGATGTCGGTGCCGTCGTCGAGCGGGTCGCCGACCTCCAGCGCCTCGACCGCGGCCGCGAAGCGCTCCACGAACGCCTCGAAGATGCCGTCTTGGACGTAGACCCGGTTGGTGCACACGCAGGTCTGGCCGGCGTTGCGGAACTTGCACGCCACCACCTGCGCCACGGCCCGGTCGAGGTCGGCGTCGTCGAAGACCAGGTAGGGCGCGTGCCCACCGAGCTCGAGCGAGAGGCGCTTGACCGTGTCGGCCGCCTGCCGGTAGAGCATCTTGCCGACCTCGGTCGAGCCCGTGAAGGAGAGCTTGCGGATGCGCGGGTCGGCCATCATCACGCCGGTGACCGAGGCCGGCTTGAAGGAGGTCAACACCTGCAGAGTGCCGGGCGGGCCGCCCGCCTCGAGCCACAGCTCGGCGAGCCGCAGGGCCGTGAAGGGGGTCTGCTTGGCCGGCTTCACGATCATGGGGCAGCCGGCGGCCAGGGCCGGCGCCGCCTTGCGCGTCAGCATCGCGGCCGGGAAGTTCCAGGGGGTGATCGCGAAGGCCGGGCCGACCGGCTGTTTGATCGCCAGCAGGCGTTTGCCAGGCAGGTGGCTGGGGAACCAGGTGCCGTAGACCCGTTTGGCCTCGTCGGCGTACCACTCGACGAAGCCCGCCGCGTAGGCCGCCTCGCCGCGGCCCTCGCGGATGGGCTTGCCCATCTCCCGCGCCATCAGCCGGCCGAGTTCGTCCTGGTTGGCCATGATCAGGCCGTGCCAGCGGCGCAAGGTGGCGGAGCGCTCGAACGCGCTCACCTCACGCCAGTGCTCGAACGCGCTCCAGGCGATGTCGACCGCGGCCTTCGCCTCGGTCTCGCCGCAGTCCGCGGCGCTGCCCAGCGCCGCCCCAGTGGCGGGGGAGACCACCTCGAAGGTCTGCTCGGTGTCGTGCCAGTCGTCGGTCAGGTAGCGCGGAGAGGTCACGGTGGCGCTCATGCCCTCAGTCTACGGGCGCCTGCGCCGAGCCGTGCGTCGTCACGCGGCGGCCGGCGCACGGAACTCAGGCGGCGCCGATGAGGTCGTCGGCGATCTTCGCGGAGGAGAGGACCCCCGGCAGGCCGGCGCCCGGATGCGTCCCGGCACCCACCAAGTACAAGTTGGGGATGTCTTGCGAGCGGTTGTGCGGCCGGAACCAGGCCGACTGCCGCAGGGTCGGCTCCACCGAGAAGGCCGAGCCGAGATAGCTGCCGAGGGTGTCGCGGAAGTAGCGCGGGTCGACCATCCGCTCGGTGACCAGGTGCTCGGAGAGACCGGGCAGGTAGCGTTCCTCGAGCAGGGCCATGATCGCGTCGCGGTAAGGCTGGGCAGAAGTGGCCCAGTCGATACCGCTCTTGAGGTTCGGCACCGGCGAGAGCACGTAGAAGTTCTCGTGGCCCTCGGGCGCGATGCTGGCGTCGGTGATGGTGGGCATGTGCAGGTAGAGGCTGAAGTCCTGCGCCAGGGTCCCGCGGTTGTGGAAGATGTCGCTCAGCAGTTCCTCGTAGCGCGGGCCGAGGATGATGTTGTGGTGGGCCAGCCCGGTGTCGGTGTAGCGCCGATCGGTGCCGAAGTACAGCACGACGAGCGACATCGAGAAGCGCGTCTTCTCGAAGCGCTCGTCGCTGTTGTGCTTGCGGTAGCGCGGGTCGATCATGGTGCTATAGGTGGTCGCGACGTCGGCGTTGGAGACCACGATGTCGGCGCCGATCTCGCGCCCGTCGGCGAGCACCACGCCGGTGGCGCGCGGCGTACCGTCGGGAGCCTCCTTGACGCGGATGTGGTCGACCCTGGCGCCGAGTTCGACCTCCACCCCGAGGTGTTCGAGCAGCCGCCCGAACGCCGCGACCAACTCGCCCGTCCCACCCATCGCGTACCACACGCCCCACTCCCGCTCGAGGTAGTGGATCATGGCGTAGATGCTGGTGGTGTCGAACGGGTTGCCGCCCACGAGCAGCGGATGGAAGCTGAAGCACTGCCGCAGGAAGTCGTCCTCGACGTACTTCGACACGTAGCGGTAGACGCTCTGGTCGGAGCGCAGGCGCATCAGGTCGGGTGCCACCTTGAGCATGTCCCACAGCGTCAGGAAGGGGTGATCGGCGAGCTCGGTGAAACCCTTGTCGAAGATCTTCTTGGTGGTGTGCAGGAAGTTGAGGTAGCCGCGCTTGTCGGCCGGGTTGAACCGCTCGATCTCGCCGAGGGTGAACAGCTCGTCGTCGTTGTAGTCGAAGCGGCGCCCTTTGTGGTCGAAGATCCGGTAGAAGGGGTCGCACTTGACGAAGTCGACCTCGTCCTCGCGGCGCCGGCCCGCCTTGGCCCAGATGTCGTCGAACAGCCACGGGGCGGTGATGATCGTGGGGCCGCCGTCGAACTTGAAGCCATCTTGCTCGAAGACGTAGGCACGTCCGCCGAGCTTGTCGAGGGCCTCGACCAGCGTGACCTGGTGCCCCCCGGCTGCGAGGCGGGCGGCGGCAGCGAGGCCTCCGAAGCCCGAACCGATGACCACGATGCGGCGTTTCATGCCCCACAGCGTACCGATTCGCGCCGGTGCCCACGTGGAGCCGCGCTCACAGTGCCGACGGCGCTCGGCGGCCGGGCTCAGCTGCCACGCAGGGCGAGTTGCACCACGTCGCGCGCGAAGCGGGCTGTGGCGAGGGTGGCCGGGTGATCGAGCCGCATGCGGGTATCGGGGTGGGCGGCGGTAAGGACCGCCAGCGCCGCCAGCCGGCTGCCGTCGCGGCGCCAGACCAGGCCGGCGTCGTGGCGCGCGTGGCTGATCCAGCCCCCCTTGCTCCCGACGCTCAGCCCGCCGAACGCCTGCGCCTCGCCGGTGATCAGCCGCGCGATGGCTTCGCGGTGGCGCTGCGCGCGCAGCGTGTCGCGGGCCCAGGCGCTCGCTGCGGCGCCGAGCAGGCGCTCGTCGTCGAGCGCCAGCAGCAGTCGCAGCACGTCGCCGGCGGTGGTGACGGCCATGTGCCCGGCCCGTTGCCGCGGCGTCTGCCGAACGGCGTCCACCTGCAGCGGGCCCTCGAGCCACGTGTTCGGCATCTCGATGCCGGCCAGCGCGGCGTTGACGGCCGCCAGCCCGAGCTGCGCCAGCACGAGGTTGGCGGCCATGTTGTCGGAGATCACGATCATGAGCCTGAGCATGTCGCGCCAGCTCGGGGCCAGGCCCGCGTCGAGCAGCTGCAGCAGCCCGCTGCCACCGGCCGCGTGCTCGTCCGCGAGCGCCACGCGCTCGTCGAGGTCGAGCTCGCCGCGTTCGGCCGCTCGCAGCGCCAGCACCAGCAGCGGCAGCTTGACCAGGCTGGCGGCCGGGAAGGGGGTAGATTCGCCGACGCCGAACGCCTCGCCCGCTATCTCGGCGGCCACGGCGTGCTGCCCGGGGAGGCGACCGAAGCGCTGGCGCGCGCGCGTCGCGAGCGCTGCAGTCAGCTCCGCGCGGCGCCTCATCCGGCGCCCGGGCGCCCGGCCGCCGTGTCGCCACCGGCTCCTGCGTCGACCGCCGCGTCGGCGTCGAGCTCATCGGCCCAGAGCGCCTCGAGCGGCTGTCGCCGGCGCACCAGGCGGGCGGCGCCCGAAGGCTCGATCACCAGCTCGGCGGCGTGGGTGTGCGAGGCGTAGTGCGAGCCCATGCCCAAGCCGTAAGCGCCGGCCATGCCGACCGCCAGGAGATCGCCGGGCTCGAGCTCGGGCAGCGCCACGTCGCGGCCGAGCCGGTCGGCGTTCTCGCACAGCGGGCCGTCGACGTCGGTGACCACGTCGAGCGGCGCGGGCTCGACGCCCGCCGGGAGCAGCTGCCCGCGCACGCTCACCGGGGCGATGGGGTGGCGGGCGCCGTAGAGCGCCGGCCGCAGCAGGTCGGCCATGCCGGCGTCGACGATCAGGTGCCGGCGGAGCCCTTGTTTGACGTGCAAGACGCGCGTCAGGAGCGTTCCGGCGGCCGCGACCAGGGCCCGACCGGGCTCGAGCCAGAGGCGCAGGCCGCGCGGCTCCACGTGTCGGGCCAGCTCCTCCGCGAGCCGCTCGAGCGGGTAGCCGGGGAGGGCGAAGCCGCCACCGAGGTCGAGTTCGCGCGCTGCTGGCAGGGCGTCGAAGAGCGGCATCAGCGTGCGCAGCACCTCCTGGTGCACGGCCGGATCGGTGAGTTGCGAGCCTGCGTGCACGTGGAACCCCGCCAGCGCGCCGGCGGCCGCCACCTCGCGGGCCAAGGCGAGCGCCTCGTCCGGGGCGAGCCCGAACTTCGAGTCGGCCTTGCCGACCGCCATGTGCTCGTGCGTGCGGGGGTCGAGTCCGGGGTTGACGCGCACGAATGCCCGCATCCCCTCGGGCCAGCCGCCGGCGTCGGCGCGCCAGGCGAGCCACTGCCCTGCCGAATCGAGGCTCAGGCGCGTCACCCCGACCGCGCGCGCCAGGGCCCGCAGCGCCGGATCCTGGGCCGGGCCACCGACCACGATCTCGTCGACGGCGATGCCTGCGCGGATCGACCGCGTCAGCTCGCCGACCGTGATCACCTCGGCCCCCACGCCGGCGCCGGCCAGGTGGCGCAGGAGCGCGCCGTTGGCGTTGGCCTTGACCGCGTACGCCAGGGTTGCGTCGGGCACGTGGGCGCGCAGCGTGGCGAGGGCACGGTCCACCTCGCCGAGGTCGTAGACCCACAAGGGTGTGTCGTGGCGTCGCGCGAGGTCGAACAGCAGGGCGGTGCGGGAGCCGTGCGGTGCGCTCATGGGGCGGATGCTAGCACCGGCTCGGACGCGCGGTGCGTTTCGCGCCGCCGGCGTGGCGGACGCACGCGGCCGCGGCACGTACACTGGCAGGCATGATGAATCGGCAGCTACGCCGCGCCCAGAAGAAGCAGGACGAGAAGGTCGACAAGGAGCGGCAGAAGCGTAAGGACAAACGCACCGCGAAGGTGTCGTCGCTGCGCGAGCGGCGCGCGAAGCGGCGCCAGGAGTCGCTCGAACGGGCCGAGGCGCGCAAGCGCGGTGAGGAGCCCAAGGCGATCACCGCCGACGCCTCGCCCGCCGCCAGGCGCAAGCGGCCGGGACGCTTCAGTGGAGCGTTGATGATGGCGACGGTCTTCTTCATCGTGCTGCAGAGCGCGGTGCCGCCCGAGCAGCCCGGCGAGGTCGACGTCCTGCGCAGCGTCACCTCGGCCGGCTTCTACTTGCTGTTCGGATACTTCTCGACGCTCTGGCTCATGCGGCGCGACACGCCCAAGCCGATCATGATGACGCTGATCACCGGAGCCATGCTGACGCTGGGTGTGGAGATCGCGAAGTACTTCCAGCCCGGGATGGTCACCGATCCGCTGATGCTGGCCCTGGCGGTGCCCGGGCTGGTGGCCGGCGCGTTCCTGGGGCGCCTGGTCTACCTGAACAGCCCGGGGTGAGCGAGGCGTCGGCTCGCGCGCCGATCGGCCTGATCGGCGCCATGCCCGAGGAGCTCGAGCGGCTGCTGGCCCTGGCCGAGGGCGTGCAGCGCGAGCGCTCCGGCCCGTTCGAGCTGGTGCGCGCGCGTCTCGAAGGCACTGCGGTGGTGATGGCCACGTGTGGCATCGGCAAGGTCAACGCTGCGGCCCTGGCCCAGGCACTGGCCGGCGCCGGCGTGGCCGCCGTGATCGTGACGGGTGTCGCCGGTGCGCTCGATCCGGCGTTGCGCGTCGGCGACCTGGTGGTGAGTCGTGACGCCGTGCAGCACGACGTCGACGTGACCGCGCTCGGCTACGCCAGCGGCGAGGTGCCGGGCGAGCCGCTCACGTGGAGCGCTGACGAGCCGCTGCGGGCTGCCGCCCTCGCGGCCGCGCGGGAGGTCGCGAAGCGCGACGGGGTGCGCTGCGTGCTCGGCCGGATCGCCTCGGGCGACGCGTTCGTCGCCGACGCCGAGCACGCGGCGCGGCTGCACACGCGCTTCGAGGCGAGTTGTGCCGAGATGGAGGGCGCCGCGGTGGCGCAGGTCTGCGCGCGCTGGGGGGTGCCGTGGGTGGTGATCCGGAGCGTGTCCGACACCGCCGACCAAGCGGCCGAGATCGACTTCCGCGCCTTCACGGTCGTCGCGGCCGAGCGGGCGGTGGCGGTGGTGCTGGGAACGCTGCGGCGCCTGGCGTAACGCCGCAGCGACTCAGGGCGCACCGAGGCCGAGCAGAAAGACGAGCGCCGCCGCATCCCAGGCCTGGGGCCGGCAGGCCACGGGGTAGGGGACCGGGGGCCGTTCGTCGCGCTCGTAGCCCGCGACCAGCTCCGGCAGCCGCAGGTCGCGCTGCGCCGCCGCGAGCGCGTACACGGCGTCGCGGACCAGGCGCGCCTCGGAGCGGTAGCCGTAGGCGTCGAGGCCGGCGGCGAAGAGCGCGGTGTCGTGCGGCCACACCGAGCCGTTGTGGTAGCTGACGGGGTTGTAGCGGTGCTCGCCGAGCCCGAGCGTCCGCAGTCCCCAGCCCGACCAGGTGGCCGGGCCCAGCAGCGAGGCGACGAGACGCCCGGCGTGGCTCGCCGGGACGATGCCGCTCCACAGCAGCTGGCCGGCGTCGGAGTTGCGCACCTGCAGCGGCCGCTTCTCGCCGTCGAGGGCCATCGCGTAGGTGTCCAAGTCGTCGAGCCAGAAGGCCTGGTGGAAACGTTCGCGCAGGGTGTCGGCGCGCAGGCGCCAGGCTTCGGCCGCGGCGCCATCGCCGAGCAGGGTGTACCAGGTCGCGGCGGCGCGGAAGGCGGCGTAGGCGTAACCCTGCACCTCCGAGACGGCCAACGCGCCCTCGGCCAGGCTGCCGTCGGCGTGACTCATCGAGTCGCCCGAGTCCTTCCACGACTGCACCCGCAAGCCGCTGCCGTGGGCGGCCGGCGTGAACTCGATGAAGCCGTCGCCGTCGCCGTCGCCGTCGCCCACCAGCCACGCCAGGGCCGCTTCCCAGGCGGGCCGCAGCGCCCGCACCAGGCCGTCGTGGCCGACCGCCTGGCGATGCGCTTCGAGCAGCATCAAGAACAGCGGGGTGGCGTCGACCGTGCCGAAGTAGCGCGCGTGGGGCACGGTGCCGAGGCGTGACAGCTCGCCGTAGCGGACCTCGTGCAGGATCTTGCCGGGCGCCTCGGCGCGGAAGTCTTCGGCGACCTGTCCCTGGTGTGCGGCCAGGTAGCGCAGCGTTCCCTCGGCGACGTCGGGACGGTGAGGCAGCAGCATGTGGGCGCTGATCAACGCATCACGCCCGAAGGCCGCCACGAACCAGGGGATGCCCGCGGCCGGGACCGGGCCCTCGGGCATGAACAGCAGCAGGGCGCGCAGGTCGTCGATGGCGCGCGCCAGGACGCGCGCGTCGGGCGCCGCGGGGAGGCCCGCGAAGCTCGCGCGCCACGCCTCGTACGACATGGCGGCCGCAGGTGGGTCGTCGAGCGGGTTGTGCACGCGCAGCTCGACGCGCACGGCGACGCGCTCGCCCGGCGCGAGCGAGAGCTCCCAGTCGGCTCCGTCGGGGCGGGCCGCGGCCAGCGCGTCGAAGCGCAGCGCTACGCCTTGCGTCACGCCGTCGCGCGCGGTGTGGCGCAGGCTCAGCCGGTCATCCTCGACCTGCGTCTCGCTCTCTGGCCGCTCCATGTGATGCCAACCACGCGCCTCGAAGAGGTCGGCGAACTCCCCCTCGACCTCGAGCTCGATACTCAGCGAGCGGCGCTCGAGCGAGGTGTTCTCGACCTCGAGCTCGTCGACGAGCCCGTCGGCCGCGGCGCGCAGGCGGCGCCGTACGGCCAGCAGCTGCGAAGGCCCGGCGATGAGCGCGTAGTGCGCATGGAACAGGTCGGGCCGCGGGCTCTCGGCGACCAGCGTCTGGAAGGCGTGCTCGCCCGACGCCAGCCAGCGCCAGGCGTAGCGCTTCAGGAGACGCGTGTCGCGGTTGTAGAGGCCGTGCACGCCACGGTCGGCCTGGCCGTCGGCGTCGGCGACGAGGAAGGTGAAGTGCTCCTTGAGCACGACGTTGTCGCGGAAGTCCATCACTGCTCCAGTCCCAGGCGCCAGCCGCTGCGGGCGCATCGAAGCTACCAGGCACGCGCGTCGGCGGCCGTCGACGCGCGGGTCACTCCTTACCGCCGCCGAACGAGACCCCCTCGAGGAAGTAGCGCTGGAACACCACGAACAAGATGATGACAGGGATGGCGGAGAGCACCGCGCCGGCCAGGATGAGACCCCAGTCGCCGACCGCCCCGTAGGTGTTGCGGAACGAGAGCAAGCCGATCGGCAGCGTCTTGATGCGCTCGGGGCTGGTGAGCACGATGAAGGGCCAGAAGAAGTCGTTCCAGGCGCCTTGGAAGGTCAGGATCGTGAGCGCGCCGAGCGCCGGGCGTGCCATCGGCAGCACCACGTTCCAGTAGCGCCGCCAGTGGCTCGCGCCGTCGATCATGGCGGCTTCCTCGACCTCGCGCGGTATCGACTCGAAGAACTGCTTCATGATGAACACGGCGCCGGCGTTCAGCGCGGTCACGAAGACCAGGCCCGTGAGGCTGTTCAGCATGCCGCCGGGATAGCCCCAGAGGCTCGACAGGGTGAAGCCATCGATCGTCACGATGCCGTCTCGCAGCACCAGGTAGTTCGATATGAACAGCACCTGCAGGGGCACCATCTGCGAGAAGAGCACCAGCATGAAGATCAGGCTGCGGCCGCGGAAGCGCAGTCGCGCCAGTGCATAGCCGGCCATGGAGGCGATCACCAGCGTCACCACGATGCGCACGAAGGCGAAGGTGAAGCTGTTGCCGATCCAGGCGAGGAACAGGCTCTCGCGCGTGGCCGGACTGCGGACCTCGTTGAAGGTGCGCACGTAGTTGCGCAAGACGTAGCCCAGCAGGCCCGGGGCGACGTCGTTGAAGGAGGCCGTGCGGCCCCGACGCTCGAGGCGGGAGGCCGTCAGCGTCGACTCCACGTAACGCATGCCGAGGTCGGCGGTGACGTCGAGCGGGAGCCGGTCGATCACCGGGCCCTCGCCCTCGTAGGCGATCGTGAACGCGTAGGTGACCTGGCGCCCGCGGAGGTCCTCGGCGGGCGTCTCGATCGTGACCGGGACGTCGGCGCGGAGCTCGAGTTCGCTGACGGTGGCGTAGTCGGCGGCGAACTCGATCGCCAGGACCGCGCCGAGGCCGGCTCCGGGCCGCCGGCGCGGCACCACCACCTCGGGCTCGCTCAGGGCGACGCCGTCGGGGACGAAGTAGCTGATCTCGAACGGCACCACCGCGCCGGGGGCGAAGCCGCCGAACCAGCGATCGCCGGCGCCGGCCTGGCCGAGTTGCGCCGCGGCCGTCCAGTTGCGGAGCTGCAGCTGCGGGATGGCGAGGGTCGGGGGGTACTCGAGCGGGTCGGTCTTGAGGCTCGAGAGCGTGGCGAACAGCAGCGGTCCCACGAAGACGATGGCGAACGCCAGCATGAGCGCGTACACGAGGCCCGCGCGGGCCCAGCGGCGGCGCGCCTGCCAGTGCTCGAGGGCGCGTTGCTCGGCGTGGCTGAGGGGAGCGGCAGCGTCGGCCCGCATCTCAGTAGCCCTCGCTGCGCACCAAGCGGCGCTGCAGCAACACGACCACGAGCGTCAGCACGGCCAGGAACATGGCGCCGGCCGCGGCGAAGCCGACTTCGGGTGTCTGGGCCCCCGGGAACATGCGGTTGTAGACGAAGTAGGCGAGTGTCACCACCGAGCGCAGCGGCGCAGCGTCACCGAAGATCGCCACCTGGTCGAACATCTGCAGCGTCCCGATCATCGACAGCGTCAGCACCAGGAAGGTGACCGGCGCCACCGACGGAATGGTGATCCGGAAGAACTGCGCCGTGGCGTTGGCGCCGTCGATGGCGGCGGCCTCGTAGAGGCTCTTCGGCACGTCCTGGAGGGCGGCGAGGTACATGAGCATGAACGTCGGGATGGTGGTGAAGACGTTCTGGATCATGATCGCGGCGAGTGGGATCGGCACGGCGAGCCAGAAGGGAGCGCCGGAGGGGATGGTGTCGCGCGTCTGCAGCCAGATGAAGTCGACCGGCGGAACCTCGCGCGCGCTGAGCACGCCGGTGGTCACCAGCAGCCAGGTGGCGCCGCCGGCCACCAGCAGCGACACCACCAGCAGCGCCGGATCGGTCCAGGCGGCGGGGAGGCGGCGGCGGCGCTCCCAGGCCACCTGCGCCACTTGCAGCGCGACGACGATGGCCGCGAAGGCGAGCACGATCGGCACGGAGCGCTGCACGGTCTCGCCGAGGTAGTTGATGAGTCCGCGGCGCTGGAACATCCACAGGAAGATCAGCGTGATCACGACCGAGGAGGTGATGCTGGGCATGTAGAACGCGGCCCGGAAGAAGCCGATGCCGCGCACCCGCTGGTTCAGGACCGCGGCCATCACCAGCGCCAGGAAGGTCTGCACCGCAGTGACGATGATCGCGAACAGGATGGAGTTGCGCAGGGCGCTGAGGAACAGCGCATCGTTGAACAGATCGACGTAGTTGCGCAGGCCGACCCAGTTCGGCGGCCGGAACAGATCGTAGTCGGTGAAGCTGAAATAGACGGCCCTGGCCGAGGCGTACAGGAAGAAGATGGTCAACAGCGCGAGGAACGGCAGCAGGAACAGGTACGCCGCGACGGCGTCGGCTCGCTTGGTGCCCACGGGAGCGACCCCCTCGGTGAGTGGCGGCCGCGGCCCCGGAGGGCGCGCTGCCGCGAAGTGGCGGAGTGGCGCCGTGCGCGGCGCGAAGAGCCACTGCGCACGGCGCTTGCGGGGGGGTCCGGCGCTAGCGGGCGCGCTGGGTCAGAGCCGTCAGGTCGCGCTGGGCCTCGGTGAGCGCCTCGTCGACGCTGGCCTGGCCGGTCATGATCGCCACGAGCGCGTCGTTGATCGGGGTCATCCAGTCGGTGCCGATGTTGCCGAACTGGAAGCCCAGGACGTTGCCGTCCGCGGCGCCCTCGAACACGATCGCGTTGGCGGTCGCCTCCGGGGTGCCCTCGAGGAAGAAGGGGTTGTCGGCGAGCTCGGTCCGGCTGGGGATCGCGAGCCCCTGCTCGAGCACCCACTGCTGCGCCTCGGGGCTGGTCAACGCCTCGAGCACCCGCAGGGCCGCGTCGCGGTGCGGCGAATCGGCGTTGATGCCGTAAGCGACGGTGTAGAGGAAGTTGCCGCGCTCGCCCGAGGGGCCGATCGGCATGAAGGTGGTGCCGTACTGGAGGTTGGGTGCTTCGTTGCGCAAGAAGCCGAGCATCCAGGCGCCCTCGATGGCTACGCCCACGTCGTCCGTGGCGAAGCAGCCGCCGGTCCAGCCCTGCCCGATGTCGGAGGGCTGGATGGCCGCGCCCTCGCGCACGAGGTCGGTGTACCAGGTCACGGCCTCGACGAAGGCCGGGTCGAGCAGGTTGCTGACGCCGGCCTCATCGAAGGTGTCCCAGCCCGCGGCGAAGGCGAAGGCGCCGAAGCGGTCGAAGCCAGCAGGCAGGCACGCGCCGTAGACGTCGTCGTCGAGCGCGTCCACGCCCCGGAGCTTGTCGGCGAAGGTCTCCCAGGTGTCGTGCTCGTCGGGGACGTCGACGCCTGCCTCGAGGAACAGGTCGATGTTGTAGAAGACGGCGAGCGTGTTGAAGTCCTTGGCGATGCCGTAGACGCTGCCGTCGACGGTGTAGGCCTCGACCAGGCTGTCGATGAAGGGGCTCGTGTCGATCAGGCCGTCGAGCGGGAGCACCTTGCCCGTGGCGATGATGCCGGGCGCCGTCTCGACCGGGATGTAGAAGATGTCGCCCGCGGTACCGGCCGAGAGCGCGTTGAACAGCGCCGCGTTGAAGTCGCCCTCGAGCGGTTCGTAGCTGAGCGTGATGCCCTCGGCGGCGAGCTCGGCGCCGATGACCTCGTCGAGCAGGCGGACGAGGATGGCCGGGTCTTGCCCGCCATACCCCATGATGCGGATCTGCTGGGCCAGGGCCCCGCCGACGATGGACAGGGCCAGGATGCTGATCAGGATTCGTTGCATGCGGTCTCCGTTTCGGTGTCTCGCGTGGTGTGGTGGCGTGCTGGGTGAGGCGGCGGTGAAGCGCCGTCGCGCTGTTGGGCTCACCTCCTCTCGGCGGTCGTGCCGCGGCTGACCAGGCTGACGGGCAGTCGCAGGCTGCGGATGCGCTCGCCCTGGAGGGCTTCGCGCAGGAGTGTGACGGTCTCGCGTGCGAGCGCGTCGATGTCCTGGCGGATCGTGGTGAGACGTGTGCCCACCTCGGGGAGGTCGTCGAAGCCGACGATCGAGACGTCGCTGGGGACGCGCACGCCGAGGTCGGCGGCGGCCGTCATGCAGCCGCTGGCGAGTTCGTCGCTGGCGGCGAAGATGCCGGTAGGGCAGGAGCCGGCCTCGAGGTGGGCGCGCAATGCCCGGTAACCGCTCAGGGGCGTGCCGTCGTCGGCGACCGCGAGGGCGCTGGAGCGCTGGAGCGCGGCTCGCACGGCCTCGTCGAAGCCGCGTGCCCGGTCGGCGTAGGCCTGCGAGTGCGGCATGGCCGACACGTGGAGCAGCGACTCGTGACCGAGGCGCAGCAGGTGCTCGGCCGCGAGGCGGCCGCCGGCCTCGTCGTCGGGCGCCACGCAGCGCACGCCGGGGTGATGGCCCACGAGTACGAAGGGCCGACCGAGCCGCTCGGCGTGCGCGATGCGCGGGTCGTCCGGATGGGCTCCGAGCAGCACGAAGGCATCGGCATCGCGCTCGGGCAGCCCGTCGCTGCCCGTCGGTACGTCCTGCACCCGCAGGCCGCTGTCGGCGAGGTGGTCGCTGAAGCGCTGCAGGAACAACACGAAGAACGGCGTGAGCCGCGGGTAGCCGTGGGCCACGCTCAACGCGACCGCGACCGAGCGGCGGTTCGACAGCTCGCGGGCGGCCCGGTCGGGATCGTAGGCGAGTTCGGTCGCCGTCGCCAGCACGCGCCGCCTGGTCTCCGGGTGGACGCCGCCGCGGCCGTTCAGGGCGCGACTGACGGTCCCGATCGAGACGTTGGCGGCCTGCGCGACGTCGTGGATCGTGACGCGCCCGCCCGTGGCACGTGGCGCGGCGCTGCGCTGCCGGTCCTGGCGTGCTCGAGCTGCTCGGGCCATCCGCTACCCACTTCCGTAAACGCTTACGAAGCTGATACCGATAGCCTACGGAGTGCGGCCTGTCCTGTCAAGTGTGCCTAGAGAATACGCGTACAGAACGGTAGCGGAGGGAGAGCGACGCGCCGCTCGCGAGTCCGAAAGCGCTTACGGCGGATGCTCGCGCAGCGGGGCGGTCCGACGTCCGGCCGGCGCTGCGTGTCGTCGCTGCCGTGCCCCACGGCCGATCCGACGCGGTAGCATGATTCGCTACGCGGCCACGGCGTCTCCTGGGCGACCGGTCGCAGTACCGTGCACGACCGCCGTCGCCGCCGTGGGTTGGCCAGAAGGAGCCTGCCCGCGCGCCGGTGAGAGAGGAAGCGACCTGTGGCCGAAGCCCACGAAGAGGTCAAGACGGAGCGCTCACGGCTCTCGGACGAGGAACGCGAGCAGCTCGACCGCATCGAGATGCGCGAGTGGCTCGAGTCGCTCGACTACGTGCTCGCGAGCGGTGGCGAGGAACGCGTCACCGAGATCCTCGAGCGCCTCGAGCAGCACGCCGAACGCAGCGGCGTCCACGTGCCGTTCAGCTCCACCACGCCCTACGTCAACACCATCTCGCTCGAGGAGCAGCCGCCCTACCCGGGCGACCAGAAGCTCGAGCGCCGGATCAAGACGCTGATCCGCTGGAACGCCGTGTCGATGGTGGTACGCGCCAACAAGAACTCCGACGGGATCGGTGGGCACCTGGGCACCTACGCCTCGGCGGCCACGCTCTACGAGGTCGCCTTCAACCATGTCTTCCGTGGTCCGGACGCGGGTGCCGACGCCGATCTGGTGTTCTTCCAGGGCCACGCCAGCCCTGGCATCTACGCCCGCTCGTACCTCGAGGGACGCATCGAGGTGGAGCAGCTGCGCAACTTCCGGCGCGAGCTGCAAGCCACCCCCGGGCTGTCGTCGTACCCGCATCCGTGGCTGATGCCCGACTACTGGCAGTTCCCGACCGTGTCGATGGGCCTGGGCCCGATCGTGTCGATCTACCAAGCGCGCTTCAACCGCTACCTCGAGGCGCGCAGGCTCAAGCCCAAGGGTACGGGCAAGGTCTTCGCCTACATCGGCGACGGCGAGACCGACGAGCCCGAGACGCTGGGCGCGATCAAGTTCGCCGCGCGCGAGAAGCTCGACAACCTGATCTGGGTGATCAACTGCAACTTGCAGCGGCTCGACGGTCCCGTGTTCGGGAACGGGCAGATCATGCAGGAGCTCGAGGGCATCTTCCGCGGCGCCGGCTGGAACGTGATCAAGGTCGCCTGGGGATCGAAGTGGGACGAACTGCTCGCCGAGGACCACGACGGCGTGCTGGTCAAGCGCTTCGGTCGTCTGGTCGACGGTGAGTCGCAGCGCTACGCGGCGTTCGGCGCGCCCGAGCTGCGCGAGAAGTTCTTCGACTCACCCGAGCTGCAGCAGCTGATCGAGGGCTGGACCGACGACGACCTGGCCGAGCTCACGCGCGGTGGCCACGATCCGATCAAGGTGTACGCCGCCTACCACCGAGCCATGCAGCACCAGGGGTCGCCCACGGTCTTGCTGACGCGCACGGTGAAGGGGTACGGCCTCGGTGAAGCGGGCGAGGCGCTCAACGTCGCGCACCAGCAGAAGAAGCTCGATCTCGAGGCCATGCGCGCGTTCCGCGACCGCTTCGACGTGCCCATCGAGGACGACGACCTCGCCGAGGCGCCGTTCTTCCGGCCGCCCGAGGACTCACCCGAGCGCCGCTACCTGCTGGAGCGCCGCGAGGAACTCGGCGGCTTCGTCCCCGCGCGGCGCGAGGAGGCTGCGAGCGTCCCGCCGCCCGAGGCCGAGGCCTTCGAGGAGTTCTTCGCCGGCACCGAGAACCGTTCGGTGTCGACCACCGGCGTGTTCGTCAGCATCCTGCGCAAGCTCCTGCGCGACCCGGCCTGGGGCGAGCTGGTGGTGCCAATCGTGCCCGACGAGGCACGCACCTTCGGCATGGAGTCGCTGTTCAGGCAAGTCGGCATCCACTCGTCGATGGGCCAGAAGTACGACCCGGTCGACAGCGACAACCTGCTCTACTACAAGGAGAGCCACGACGGGCAGATCCTCGAGGAGGGGATCACCGAGGCCGGTTCGATGAGCTCGTTCATCGCCGCCGGCACGGCCTACGCCACCCACGGCGTGCCGACGGTGCCGTTCTTCATCTACTACTCGATGTTCGGCTTCCAGCGCATCGGCGACCTGATCTGGTTGGCGGCCGACATGCGGGCCAAGGGCTTCCTCGTCGGCGGCACCGCCGGCGGCACCACCCTCGCGGGCGAGGGCCTGCAGCACCTCGACGGTCACTCGCACGTGTTGGCGTTGCCCGTTCCGAACCTGCACGCCTACGACCCGGCCTACGCCTTCGAGCTCGCGATCGTCGTGCGCGAGGGCTTGCGCCGCATGTACGAGGAGCAAGAGACGTGCTCGTTCTACGTGACGGTCGGCAACGAGAACTACCCGATGCCGGCGGCGCCGACGCACTTGGAGCGCGACGAGTTGATCGAGGGCGTCATGAACGGGCTCTACGCCTATCGGCCCAGCGGCAAGAAGCGTTCGCGGCTGCGCGCGCAGTTGCTCGGCTCGGGCTCGATCTTGAACGAGGTGCTGCGGGCGGCGCGGATCCTCGAGGACGACTACCAGGTCGCCGCCGACGTGTGGAGCGCCACGAGCTACAAGGCGCTGCAGCGTGACGCCCTGGCGGTGGAGCGGTGGAATCGGCTGCACCCCGACGAGACGCCGCGCGACAGCTACGTGGCCCGGCGGCTCGGCCCCAGCAAGGGACCGATCGTGGCGGCGAGTGACTACATGAAGGTGCTCTCGGACGCGCTCGCCCGGCATCTGCCCGGACGCACCCTGGTCAGCCTCGGGACCGATGGCTTCGGACGCAGCGAGGCACGTGCCGAGCTGCGCGACCACTTCGAGGTGAGTGCAGCGCACGTGGTGCTCGCGACCCTCAAGGCGTTGGCCGACGACGGCCAGCTCGAGTCCGGGGTGGTCGTCAAGGCCATCGCCGACCTCGGCATCGACCCCGACAAGCCCGACCCGTACCTGGCGTGACAAGGAGGCGACGACGACGTGTCCACTGAGTTCAAGCTCCCCGAGGTCGGTGAGGGCATCGAGGCCGGCACCGTGGTGTCGGTCCTGGTCTCCGAGGGCGATCGGATCGAGGTCGACCAGAGCGTCCTCGAGTTCGAGACCGACAAGGCGGTCGTCGAGGTCCCCTCGACCGTGGCCGGGGTGGTCTCCAAGGTCCACGTGAAGGCGAACGACGAGGCCAAGGTGGGCCAGACGATCCTGACGGTCGACGAGGGCGCCGAGGCCGGCGCCGGTGACGAGGGCGCCGAGGCCGGCGCCGCTGACGAGGGCGCAGCCGAAGAGGCCGACGAGGGCGCCGACGAGGGCGCAGGGGCGCCGCCACAGCGGGACGAGGAGGCCGCCGAGCGAGGCGAGGCGGCCGCCCAGGGGCGCACGACGGCTGCGCCCACGTCCGCCCGCGGCGTCGGCGCAGCCGACGATGGCGAGCGGCGGCCGATCCCCGCCGCGCCCAGCGTGCGACGCCTCGCCCGCGAGCAGGGCGTCGACTTGCGGCGGGTCTCGGGCAGCGGTCTGCTGGGGCGCATCTCGGCCGAGGACGTGCTGCGCTTCGCCGAGGGAGGCGAGGAGGCCCGTCCGGCGGCCGCCGCGGCGCCGGCGCCGGCGGCGGTGCCGCTCCCCGACTTCTCCGTCTGGGGCGAGACCGAGCGCGTGGCCATGTCGGGCATCCGCAAGGCGACCGTCCGCGCCATGACCAACGCCTGGGCCACGGTGCCGATGGTGACGCACTTCGACAGCGCCGACGCGACCGAGTTCGAGGCGTTGCGGCAGCGCTTCAAGCGCGCGGCCGAGGCGCTCGGTACCAAGCTCACGCCAACGGCGATGCTCATCAAGGTGGTCGCATCGGCGCTGCGCAAGTTCCCGGACTTCAACGCCAGCCTCGACGTGGACACCCTCGAGATCGTGTACAAGCGCTACGTGAACGTGGGCGTGGCGGTCGATACCGACCGCGGCCTGCTGGTGCCGGTGGTGAAGAACGCCGATCAGAAGAACATGCTCGACCTGGCCGTAGAGCTCGGCGAGCTGGCCGACAAGGCGCGCGACCGCAAGCTCGGGCCGGATGACATGCAAGGCGGCAACCTGACGGTGTCGAACCTGGGCGGCATCGGCGGGCACGGCTTCACGCCGATCGTCGACCCGCCCGACGTCGCCATCCTGGGCGTCTCGCGGTCGCGGATGGAGCCGGTCTGGGACGCGGAGAGCGAGACCTTCGTGCCGCGCCTGATGATGCCGTTGGCGCTCTCGTACGATCACCGGCTCATCGACGGGGCTTCGGCGGCGCGGTTCTTGCGCTGGGTCTGCCGCGCCATCGAAGAGCCGTTCTTGATGGCGCTCGAAGGCTGAACGGCTCCGGTTCCGCCGCGAGCGTCGGACGGGTGTCCCTAGCGGGACGCTCGTCCGACGCTCATACCGGCGGTGCTACCATGGCCCAGGTATGTCGGTCGTGGCCCCGGTCCTAGAGCATCCGCACCAGCGCGCCGCGCAGCCCGCCCAGGCCAGGCTCCTCGCCTCGGGACTGGTGAAGCGCTACGGCCGCCGCACCGTGGTCGACGGCGTCGATCTGCGCCTCGACCCCGGCGAGATCGTCGCGCTGCTCGGCCCGAATGGCGCCGGTAAGACCACCAGCTTCTACATGATGGTCGGCTTCGTGCGGCCGAACGCGGGGCGCATCGAAC
>SLRS01000029.1 GCA_007130855.1 Trueperaceae bacterium
CTCGGCGCCAGCGGCGTGGCGGTCCTGGCCGCGGGCTCCGACGCTGCGGAGGCCGAGCGCGCGGCGGCGGCGGTGCTGGCCGATCCCGACGCGGCCGAGGCCGAGCTCGACGTCCATCAGGCCCGCCTGCGCGAGGTCCTCGCGCTCCCGGACCCGATCCTGCAGAGCCTGGTGCTGCACGGTCTGCACGCGGCACTGACGGCACGCAGGACGCTGGCCGACGGCCGCTTCGCGGGTCTCGCCGCCGGCGTGGGCTACGCGATGCCGCCTCGCAGCTACTACCGCGACAGCTACTGGACGCTGCAGGCGCTGCTGCCGCTGGATAGCGCGTTGGCGCGCGAGCAACTCCTGACGCTCGCGAGCGGCGTCAATCCGAGCGGCGAGGCGCCCAGCGGCGTGGTGATCGCCTCGGAGGCCGGCGCCCGCGGTTGGCGGGCCCGGCGTGCTGCCGATGCGCGCCTCGCGCGTGATCATCCGCGCGAGGACCAGTGGTGGGCCGATCACAGCGACTCGCCGCTGTTCTTCGTGTTGCTCGCCTGCGAGGTGGCGGCCTGGGGCGCCGACCCCGACCTGCTGCAGCTCGAGGTCGGCGGCCGCAGCCTCGACGCGCGCGTGGCGGCGATCTTGGAACGCGAGCACGCCCTGTCCGACGCCGACGGCCTGCCCCGCAAGCCGCCGCACGATCGCGACTGGGCCGACAACGTCTTCCGCAGCGGAGCCGTCACCTACCAGGCCGGCCTCTACCACGGCGCGCTGACGGGCGTGGCCGAACTGCTCGGAGCGCGCGATCCCGCGCGAGCGGCGCGCTATCGCGGCAGGGCCCGGGCGCTGAGGGCGGCCGCGCGGGCGCGGCTGTGGCGCGACGACCTGGGCCATTTCGTCGAGTTCCGCGAACCGGGGGGCCGGGCCGAGGAGCACTTGGCGATCGACACGCTCACTGCCCTGCGTTTCGGCCTCGCCGACGAGACCCAGGCCGAGCGCGTGCTCGCGGCGATGCGCGCCCGCTTGGAGACGCGCCACAACCCCGCCCAGCGCTACGGCGACTGGGGCGTGATGAGCGTCCACCCGGGCTACGCCAGTTGGGTACGGCGCCGCGGCAAGAGCGCCTTCGGCCTGCGCTACCACAACGGCGCCGACTGGCCCTACTGGGATGGCGTCTACGCCGAGCAGCGGCTGCGGCGCGCCTTGCCGGGGTGGCGCTATCCGCTGACCCGATGGTGGACCTACGGCCTGGAGCGCGGTCGGGCCACACCGGTCGAGTACGCCTCGCCGCCCTACGCTCCGGGCTCGCCCTCGAACGCCTGGAGCGCCATGCCGGTGGCGGCGATGCTCCTCGGCGGTTTCGCGCTCACGCCGACCGGTGGTGTGCGCCGGCCCCCGTGGGGGCCGTGCGTGTTGCAGCGCAGCCTGCCGGACGGCCGGCGCCAGCGCGTCACCGTGCGGGCCGAACCGGCCGGCGAAGGGGTTCCGGGACGTCTGGAGGTGGAGTTCGATGGCTGATCCCTGGCGCGAACAGGGTGCGATGCGGTGCGCGGGGCGTGACGGCCCGCGGCTCGTGTTCCATGCCGCTGCAGGTCCGGGGCGGGCGCTGCTGACGCTGCTCGAGCACGACGTGGTGCGGCTGCAATGGCAGCCCGCCGGTGCGCCCCGCGTGACGCGCACGTGGGCCGTGGTCGGGCGCGCCGGCGACGTCGGGCCCGAGGGCCGTGAGCGCGACGACCTGTCGCCCTTCGCCTGCCCCGTGCCCGAGGTGCGCGAGCAGCCGAACCGGGTGCTGTTGCTCGGCGAGCGTGTGCGCGTCGAGGTGACGTTGGACCCATTCGCGCTGCGCTGGTGCCTGCCGGACGGCACGCCCGTGCTCGTCGACCATCCCGGACTCGCCTACCGCGCCGCCGCAGCCGGCGGTCGCGGCGTGCGCCACACGCTGCGCCGCGATCCTGCCGACGTCTACCTGGGGCTCGGTGAGGTGAGCGGTGCCCTCGACCGGCATCACCGGCGCTACCGCTTGCGGCCCGGTGACGCCCTGGGGTACGACGCAGCGTGTTCCGATCCGCTCTACAAGCACCTCCCGGTGGCCCTCTCGCTCACGCCGGCCGGACACGCGGCGGGCCTGCTGTACGACAGCGGGGCCGCGGCGACGTTCGACTTCGGCAGCGAGATCGACCACTACGTCGGCCCCTACCGCTATGCCGAGTTCGCGGCGCACGAGCTCGACCTGTACGTGTCGATCGGACCCGCCTTGGCCGACGTGGTCCGGCGCGTGCAGGACCTGAGCGGCTTCGCTCCGCTGCCGCCGCGCTGGTCGCTGGGCTACCTCGGCTCCACCATGCGCTACACCGACGCCGAGGACCCCCGCGCCGCGTTGTCGGGCTTCGTGCGCGAGCTCGAGACCCACGGCGTCGGTTGCAGTGGCTTCCACCTCTCGAGCGGCTACTCGCTGGGTGACGACGGCCGGCGCTACGTGTTCGTCTGGAACCGCCGCCGGGTGCCGGATCCAGCGGCGATGGTCGCGCCGCTGCGCGAAGCCGGCATCCGCACCCTCGCGAACGTCAAGCCGGCGCTCTTGACCACGCACCCGGAGTACGCGCAGGTGGCGGCGCAGGGGGCCTTCGTGCGCGTCGCCGCGGCCGACGGCGAGGTGCCCTACGTGGGGCGCTTCTGGGGCGGGGCGGGGAGCTACCTCGACTTCAGCGACGAGCGCGCCTACGCCTGGTGGCGTCAACGGCTGCGCGAGCGCATCCTCGCAGCGGGCATCGACGCCAGCTGGAACGACAACAACGAGTTCTCGATCGACGACGACGCCGCGCGCTGTGCGCAGGGCGAGGCGGGCGACCTGCGTCCCATCCTGAGCCTGTTGATGAACCACGCCAGCCGCGCCGCGCAGCGCGACGTGGACCCGCACGCGCGCGACTACCAGGTCAGCCGCTCCGGCGGCCTGGGCACCCAGCGCTACGCCCAGACCTGGTCGGGCGACAACCTCACGAGCTGGCGCACGCTGGCCTACAACGTGCCGATGGGGCTGTCGATGTCGCTCTCGGGCTGGGCCAATCACGGGCACGACATCGGCGGGTTCGCGGGTCCGCGCCCCGACGCCGAGCTGCTCGTGCGCTGGATCGAACACGGCGTCACGATGCCGCGCTTCACCATCCACTCCTGGAACGACGACGGGAGTGCCACCGAGCCCTGGTCGCATCCGGAGGTGATGCCGCTGGTGCGCCGTCTGATGGCGTTGCGCATCGCGCTGGTGCCCTACCTCGCGAGCCTCCAGCGTGACGCCTGCGAGCGCGGAGTCCCGCTCACGCGTCCGCTGGTCTACGCCTTCCAGGCGTGGCGCCCGGGCTGGCGCGAGAGCTTCGTGCACCTGTTGGGTGAGGCGCTGCTGGTGGCGCCGGTGTCGGAGCCAGGCGCCACCAGCCGGCGCACGCTGCTGCCACCGGGCCGCTGGCTGGAGCTGGCGAGCGGGCGCGTGCTGGCGGGGGAGACCTGGGCCGAACTGGCCGCGCCGCTCGGCAGCCCGCCGCTGCTGCTACGCGAGGGGCATGCGCTCCCGTTGGCCTGGAGCGAGGGCACGGAGGCGGAGCCGAGCCCTGCCTGGCTGGCCGGCGGGGCCGGCGTGGCGCCACCCGCCATCGCCTGGCTGGCGTTCCCGAGCGAGGCCGGCGAGGTGTGCGGCGACCTGGTGTGGGACGACGGCGTCAGCCGGGCGCACGAGCAGGGGGCGATCGATCGGTTGGCGTTGCGCGGCGTGCTCGAGGACGGTGTGTTCGTGCCGACTTTGGCGGTGGTGCGTGCCGACTCGGGCTGTGGGATCGGGCCCCATCAGGTGTTCGTCCCGGGCGTGGGCACGCGGCTGCCGTGGTTCGGGGCGCGCTGGGCGCGCTCGCGCTTGCGGCTCGCGCCCGGCTGAGTGGCCGTTGTCCCCGCTGCAGCATCAGCGTGCGCCCACGAGGGCGATGACCAGCATCAGCAACCCGGCGAGCAGGCCGGCCACCAGGGCGCCGCCGACCGACGCGATGCCGTTGGCCACCTTGCTCTGCCGGGCCAACAGGTATGCCGCGCCGAAGCCGCTCGCGGCCACCAGCACGCTGTTGAGACCGGCGAAGGAGGCGATGAGCAGCGCGAGCCAGCCGAGAAAGAAGGCCCGCGCGTCGAACCAGGGGCCGCGGGCGAGCGCCGGGGTGGTGGCCGCTTCTGGAGCGCCGGCGGCGCTGACGCCGGTGGCGCTGACGCCGGTGGCGCCTGCGCCGGTCGGGTTCGAGGCTGCGGCGAGGAACGTGGCCGCGGCACCCGGTGTTGGCGCACTCGGTGGCGCCGGTCGCGGCGCCGCGATGGGCTCGGGCGGCAACGGTAAGCCTTCGTCGAGCGCGCGGCGCCGGGCGCCCGCGCGGCGAGCCTGTTCGAGGGCGTCAGCACGTGCCATGGGACCTCCTCATCATGCGCTCCACCCTAGCCCACCGCCGTGGTCCGATCGCCTCGTCGCCCTGCGCGCACCACGCAGCATCGCGTGGCTCGCGCAGCATCCCGAAGCATCCCGAAGCCGCGCTCGTCGCTGTCCGGCCGATCGCGCTCGGCGCCTCGGGAGCGCTGCGGCCGCTAGACTCAGGGCATGGGTGTGTTCGCGTGGTGGCGCTTGCTGCGGCTCGTACTCGCGCCGCTGCTGATGTTGCTGGGGTTGGCGGCGGTGGCCGGGAAGGCGTGGTTGGAGGTGTCGGGACCGTTCGTCGAGGCGCTCGAGCCGTACCCGTTCTGCGACGAGGCGGCCACGGCACTTGCCGAGGACCGCGTGGCCGACGCGCTCGAGCTCGCCGAGGCCGGGGCCTGCGGCGCTCTCGAGGCGCAGGCGCGCGCACGCTGGGACGGCCTCGGCGCGAACCTCGAGCGCTGCTGGGACGGCGTGTGGACCGGCCGCGGCGAGGACGCGGCCGGCGTGGGCTGCGCGGTGGCCAGCGATCTGGTGGTGTTCGGCGACGTTCGCGACCTGACGCGACAGGCGCTGGCGTGGGGGCAAGGCGACGAGACCGATCCGCTGCTGATCGGACTGTCCGCGGCCGGCATCGCGCTCACCTTCGCCCCGCACGTGGGCGCCGGGAACGCGCTGCTCAAGGTCGCGCGCCGAGCCGGATCGCTCACGAGCGGCATGGCACGGAGCGTGAACACGTTGGTGCGGCAGCGGGCCTGGCGACCGCTGGCCGCCCTGTTGACGGACGCCGGCCGGGTGAGCGCCAAGCTCGGCACGACGCGCGCCACGCGCGCCTTGGCCTACGCCGACACGCCCGCCGAGATGGCGACGTTGGCACGCTTCGTCGAGCGCGTTCCGCATCCGCTGATGGGCTTGCGACTCGGGGGCAAGCGGGTGGCCTCGATCGCCGATGACGCCCTCTATCGCGTCAGCCTGGCGCGCGGACCGGCCGGGCTGCAACTCGCCGCGGAGCGCGGCTCGCGGGCGCTGCTATCGCGCCAGCCGCTGCTGATCTGGGTCGCCAAGAGCGTCCACAAGCACCCCGAGGCGATGACGGCCCTCGCGCTCGCGCTGGCCACGTGGGTGTTGCGCTGGGCGACGTGGCCCTGGGTGCTGGCGCTCTCCGCCGTTGCCGTGGCGACGGGCCTGGCGGCGTGGCCGCGCCCGCGCCCTGCGCCTGGGGGCAGGCGGGTTGGCCCGGGGCGCGCGGCGAACGCCTCGAAGGCGTAGGCTTGGACGCGACCAGCCCGGCAGGGCAGGCCGGCTTGCAGGCGCGGCGAGAGGAGAGCGACATGATCCCCAAGCAGGAGTTCGGACGTACGGGCCATCTCAGCACGCGCGTGATCTTCGGCGCGGCGGCGCTGGCCAGCGTTTCGCAGGATGATGCCGACCGCACCATGGAGACGGTGGAGGCGTACGGTCTCAACCACATCGACACCGCCGCCTCGTACGGCGAGGCCGAACTGCGCCTGGGCCCGTGGCTCGAGCGCCATCGCGACGAGGTGTTCCTGGCCACGAAGACGGAGAAGCGGCGCAAGGCCGACGCGCACGACGAGATCCGGCGCTCGCTCGAGCGGCTGCGCAGCGATCACGTCGACCTCCTGCAGCTGCACTTCCTCGTCGATCAGGGCGAGTGGAACGTGGCGATGGGTCCCGGCGGGGCGCTGGAGGCGGCGATCGAGGCACGTGACGAGGGCCTGGTGCGGTTCATCGGCGTGACCGGTCACGAGGTCGAGGTGGCGCAGCGTCACCTGGAGAGTCTCGAGCGCTTCGCCTTCGACTCGGTACTGCTCCCGTACAGCTTCGTGATGATGCAGAACCCGGACTACGCTGCCGACTTCGAGGCCCTGGCCGCCGTCTGCCGCGAGCGTGGCGTGGCCATCCAGACCATCAAGGCGATCACGCGCCGCCCCTGGGGCGAGCGGCAGCGCGACCACGCCACCTGGTACCAGCCCTTCGATGACCCCGAAGCGCTCGAGCTGGCCGTCCACTGGGTGCTGGGGCGCGAAGAGGTCTTCCTCAACAGCGTGGGTGACATCGCCCTGCTGCCGCGCGTGCTGGCGGCGGCCGAAACGTTCCGCGAGCGGCCCAGCGACGAGCGGATGCGCGCCATGCACGAGGCCCAAGGCGTGGTGCCGCTCTTCACCTGAGCAGGAGCGATCGTACGAGGAGCGCCTGCAGGAGAGCGCAGTCGTCGCGAGCGGCTACTGCTACGTGGTCCGGGCGACCGCGGCAAAGGCTCATGGCTGCAAGATGTGATATCATGATATCACTCTGGAGGTGAGCATGGCCCAGCTGATCGTCCGCAACCTCGACGAAGACGTGAAGAGGCGGCTCCAAGAGCGCGCGCGTCAACACGGGCGCAGCACCGAGGAGGAGGTCCGCAGCATCCTGCGGCAGGTGGTCCTCGCCGACGAAGCCGACGACGTCCCGCTCGGCACGCGTCTCGCCGGCCGTTTCGCGGGCGTGGGCCTCACCGCCGAACTGCTCGACCTGGGCGACTCGGGCCGCTGAGCACAGCCGGATAGGGCGCCGCCATGCTCGTCCTCGACACCTCCGTCCTGGCGGCGCTGATGCAGCGCGAGCCCGATCCGGCGCTGATCGGCTGGCTCGATGCGCAGCCGCACGCCTCGGTCTGGACCACCACGCTGACCGTGGCGGAGGTCGAGGCCAGCTTCGCCGAGGTGGCCGATGCCGCACGCCGTGAACGCCTCGAGGCCGCCTTCGCCGCCGTCTTGACCGACGACCTCGAGGGGCGCGTGCTGGTCTTCGACCGCGCCGCCGCCGCCGCCGCCGCCGCGCTGACGGCGCGCGAGCGCCGTGCCGGCCGCGTGCTCACCACGCGCGACGCGCTCGTGGCCGGGATCGTGATGGCCCGCAAGGGCACGTTGGCGACGGGGGAGGCCCAGCGCTTCACGCGCCTGGGCGTGAAGACCCTCGACCCGTGGCGGTCCTCGGGGGCCTGAGCCGAAGCCGCTCGCACGGGCGTTCGGTGACGGCCCTCTGGCCCGCGCCGGCGGTGCCCGGTGGGACGCGCGCTCCAGGTGCTCGTACCGCTAGAGCACGTAGCGGGTGAGGTCCTCGTTGCCGACGATCCCCTCGAGCTTCTTCTCGACGTAGGCCTCGTCGATCACGACCTCCCCCAGGTTGGTGCCGAACGACACGTCCTCGAGCACCGTCTCCAGGATCGTATGCAACCGGCGCGCGCCGATGTCCTCGAGTTCGGCGTTGACCCGCTCGGCGTTGGCCGCGATGGCGACGATGCCGGACTCGTCGAAGCGCACGCGCGTGCCGTCGACCTCCAGCAGGGCCGCGTACTGCTTGGTGAGCGCGTGCTCGGGCTGGGTGAGGATGCGCTGCAGGTCGCCGGCGGAGAGCTCCTCGAGCTCGACCCGGATGGGAAAGCGTCCCTGGAGCTCGGGAATCAGATCCGAGGGCTTCGACACGTTGAACGCCCCCGCGGCGATGAACAGGATGTGGTCGGTGTTGACCGGGCCCCAGCGGGTGTTCACCTGTGTCCCCTCGACGATGGGCAGCAAGTCGCGCTGGACGCCTTCGCCCGAGACGTCCGGGCCGCTGCTGCTGCCCTCGCCGGCGATCTTGTCGAGCTCGTCGAGGAACACGATGCCGGCGTTCTCGGCCCGCAGGACCGCTTCGCGCTGCACCGCGTCGTGGTCGATCAGCCGGTCGGCCTCCTCGAGCGTGAGGACGCGTCGCGCCTCGCGCACCGCGAAGCTGCGCCGCACCCGCTTGGCGGGCATGAACTGCTTGAGCATGTCCTGCAAGTTGGCGCCCATCTCCTCCATGCCGGGCACGCCGGGCATGTTCATGGCGGGCTTGGCGTCCTCCACCTCGATCTCGACGTTGCGGTCGTCGAGCTGACCCTTGCGCAGCAGCGCGCGCATCTGCTCGCGACCCTCGCTCGAGCCTCCAGGCAAGAGCGCGTCGAGCAGGCGCTCGTCGGCCGCCCGCTGGGCGCGCTCACGCACCGTCTCACGCTGCTCCTCCTCCACCATCGCCACGCTCGAGCGGACCAGGTCGCGGACGATCGACTCGACGTCGCGGCCGACGTAGCCGACCTCGGTGAACTTGGTGGCCTCCACCTTCAGGAACGGGGACTTGGCGAGCTTCGCCAGGCGCCGCGCGATCTCGGTCTTGCCCACGCCGGTGGGACCGATCATCAGGATGTTCTTGGGCGTGACCTCAGCTTGGACGGCGTCGGGCAGTTGGCGGCGGCGGTGGTGGTTGCGCAAGGCCACGGCCACCGCCCGCTTCGCCTTCGACTGGCCGATGATGTGGCGATCGAGCGCCGCCACGATGTCGATCGGCGTGAGGCCCGAGAGTGCCTTGACCAGTGCGCTCATGCTTCGCCCTCCGCGCCGTCGCCCGCCTCGCGCTCCGTGGCGTCGCCGCCGGCTTGGTCGTCGACTCCGTTGCGGCGGGTGCCACCGCCGACGGTCAGTACCGTTCCCGAACCGCTGGTGAAGACGTCGATCTCGCCGGCGATCGCCAGCGCGCGCCGCGCGATCGCTTCGGCCGGGAGATCGGTGGCGCGCAGCAGGGCCAGCGCCGCCGCCTGAGCGTAGGCGCCGCCGGAGCCGACCGCCGCGACCGTTGCGTCGGGCGCGACCGCCGCGACCGTTGCGTCGGGCGCGACCGTTGCGTCGGACGCGATCGCTGCGTCGGGCGCGACCGCCGCGTCGGGGGCGATCACATCGCCGTGGCCGGACAACGACAGGATCTGACTCGCGTCGGCGACCACCAGCATCGCCTCGAGGTTGCGCAGCATCCGGTCGGTGCGCCACTCCTTGACGGTCTCGACGGCCGCCTTGAGCAGGTTGTTGCGGCTGGCGGCGAGGTGGCCCTCGAACTTGTCGAGCAGCGTGAAGGCGTCGCTGACCGCGCCGGCGAAGCCGGCCAGGACCGCGCCGTCGGCCAGGGTGCGGACCTTCACGGCGCCGCGCTTGACGATGGTGTCGCCGAGGCTGACCTGGCCGTCGCCGGCGAGCGCCGAGACGCCGTAGCGGTGGACGGCGACGATGGTGGTTCCGTGCATGCGGTGATGCGTCACGCCCACTAGCCTAGCAGCGGCGCCTCACCAAGTCGGTCGCTGTCAGGGGGGTAGCATGGGCGCCATGCCTTTCGAGTTCGGTGGTGGATGGATCGAGGTCGTCGCCGGTCCGATGTTCAGCGGCAAGTCCGAGGAGCTCATCCGGCGCGTCACGCGCGCCGTGATCGCACGCCAGCCGGTGCAGGTGTTCAAGCCTGCCATCGACGACCGCTACGACGCGGTGGCGGTGGCGTCGCACGCGGGCCGCACGCTGCGAGCCGAGGCGGTGGCCGACATCGCGACGCTGCGGGAGCGGCTCGACCGCAGCACCCGCGTGATCGCCGTGGACGAAGCGCAGTTCTTCGACGCCGACCTGGTACCGCTGGCGCTCGAGCTCGCCGACGGCGGTAGGCGGGTCATCGTAGCGGGCCTCGACCTCGACTTCCGCGCCGTGCCCTTCGGCCCGATGCCCGCGCTGCTCGCGCAGGCGGAGGTGGTCGAGAAGCTGACCGCCATCTGCCGCTGCGGCAAGGCCGCCACCCGCACGCAGCGGCTGATCGCGGGCGCCCCCGCACATGAGGACGACCCGGTGATCCTGGTTGGCGCGGCCGAGTCGTACGAACCGCGTTGTCGCGCCTGCCACGTAGTCCTGCGAGGCGCACGGGTCACCCCGCTGTTCGCCGCCGGCGCCAGCGCGACGAGCTGAGCGCATGCCTCGGCCGGCCGCGAACACCGCTTCGGCACCGGCCGAGCGGCGAGCCACGCCTCGGCCCGGTCGGCGCCGCGCTCCGTGGGGCGAGTGGCTGATCGGTTACGCCTTCGTGCTCCCGGCGACGCTCGTGATCGGCGTATTCGGACTCTTCCCGATCCTCTACGCGCTCTACATGAGCGTGCACCGCTGGCGGGTGCGCCGCGGCGCGTTCGTGGGGCTCGAGCAGTTCGAGCGCACGGTCGGCGACGGCGGCGGCTTCGCGCTCTTCCTCGCTGGACTCGCGGCCGTGGCGCTCGGGCATTGGCTCTGGACCCGCGCCTACACCGAGCGCGGCGGTTGGCTCCGCGCGGGCCAGGTCGCCGCGGCCCTGACGCTGGTCGCCGCCGGGGTCGCGCTCTCGGTGGGCTTCGGCAGCATGCAGCACGCGGGCGATCCGCGCTTCGTGGCGGGGCTCGGGCGGACCTTCTTCTACGGCGCCATCTCGGTGCCGCTCCAGATCGCCATCGCCCTCGTCGTGGCCGCGCTGCTGTACCAGCCGATCCGGGGTCGTCCGCTCTACCGGATGCTCTTCTTCCTGCCCTACGTCACGCCGGCGGTCGCCGGGGCGGCGGTGTTCCGGGCGATCTTCAGCCCGCGTGAGGAGCGGCTGGCCAACACCCTGGTGGGCTGGCTCGGGATCGACCCCCAACGCTGGCTGTTCGAGCCGCGGCCGGTTGGGCACCTGCTGTTCGGTGACCTCGCCGCACGCCTCGGCATCGAGCTGACGGGCATCTGGGCCGGTCCCAGCCTAGCGCTGCTGGTGATCATCCTCTTCGGGGTCTGGACCTACGTCGGCTACAACGCGGTCATCTTCCTCGCCGGCCTCGGCGCCATACCGCGCGAGCTCTACGAGGCCGCCGAGATCGACGGCGCGAGCGGTTCGCAGCGCTTCTGGGCGATCACCGTGCCGCTGCTGGCGCCGGTCACGTTCTACCTGACGGTGCTGGGCTTCATCGGCACCTTCCAGGCCTTCACCCACCTCTACGTGATGCGTGAGAGCGCCGTTCGCGGCGCTGTCGACACGGCCTCGCTGGTGATCTTCGACACCTTCTACGCCCTCAACGACTTCGGCCTCGCGGCCGCGCAGTCGCTGGTGCTGTTCGCGGTGATCCTCGCCGTGACCTTGCTCCAGCAACGCCTGTTCGGGCGGCGGGCCCTGCGTGCCTGAGGCCGTGTCACGCGCCGCTCGGGGCGCGCCTCGGGCCCGCCGACCGAGCCGGCCGGCGAGCGGTCGCCGCCCCTCGCGGCCGTTCGTGCACGTGGCTCTCGCGGTCGGTGCCTTCGTGTCGCTGTTGCCGTTCCTGACCATGCTCAGCACGTCGCTCATGACGCTCGGCGAGACCTACACCAGGACGTCGCTCCCGGCCGTGCCGCAGTGGCAGAACTTCGCCCAGGCGTGGAGCGAGGCGCACTTCGACCGCTTCTTCCGCAACAGCCTGATCATCGCCGCCGTCGTGATCAGCGGGGTGCTCGTCACGTGTACCCTGGCCGGCTATGCGTTCGCGCGCATCCGCTTCCCCGGGCGCGACCTCCTGTTCACGCTGCTGCTCGCCACCCTGATGATCCCCGGGACCGTCACGTTCATCCCCTCGTTCCTGCTGGTGCGCGGTGACGTGATCCCCTGGGGCAGTTGGATCAACACCCTGCCGGCGCTGACGGTGCCGTTCCTGTCGACGGCCTTCATCATGTTCCTGTTCCGGCAGTTCTTCGCGCAGGTCCCCGACGAGCTGTGGGACGCCGCGCGCATCGACGGGGCCGGCCACGGCCGCTTCCTGCTCCAGGTGGTGGTGCCGATGAGCACGCCGGTGATGCTGACCGCGACGCTGCTGACGTTCGTCAACGTGTGGAACGAGTTCTTGTGGCCGATCCTGGTGACCACCGACCGCACCTGGCGGCCGCTGTCGGTCGGGCTGTACAATTTCACGCAGGAGGCCGGCGCACAGACCCACCTCCTGATGGCCGGTTCGGTCATCACCATCTTGCCGGTGCTGCTGCTCTACTTCGTCACCCAACGCTTCTTCACCGAGGGGATCTCGACCTCCGGACTCAAGGGCTGAGGTCGACGGGGCGGCGGCCGGGCGGGTGGAATGCCAACCCTGTGAGGCGCCCCGCGCGCCCGACACCCACCGCCGCGGCGGTGGCCCAGGAAGGAACGAAACCATGTCCTCCATCCGCATCGCACTCCTCGCGGGACTCCTCGTGCTCGGCGGCCACGTGCTCGCACGGGGCGATTACGAAGCCGTCGACCCCAGCGGCCAGACGGTCGTCTTCTGGCATCAGCACGGTGGCGTGCGCGAGGCGGGCCTCGAGGCGATCGTCGCGCGCTTCAACACCGAGAATCCCTATGGGATCACAGTGGTCGCGCAGTACCAGGGGAGCTACCCCGAGATCTTCCAGAAGATGCTCCTGCTCGTGGGCACGCCCGACGCGCCCAATCTGGTGGTCGCCTACCAGGACCAGGCTGCGGCCTACCACTTCGCCGACGGCCTGCTCGACATCCGCACGTTCCTCGCCTCCGAGCGCTGGGGCTTCGACCCCGACGACTACGCCGACTTCTTCGCGGGCTTCATCGCCTCCGACGTCAACCAGGTGCTCGGGGGGCAGCTGCTCGGCTTCCCACCGAACCGCTCGGTCGAGGTGATGTACTACAACGCCGACTGGATCGCCGAGCTCGGCTTCGACGGCCCGCCGCGTACCCCCGCCGAGTTCGAGGCGCAGGCCTGCGCCGCCACCGAGCAGCCCTTCAGCGGCTCGGTCACCGGCGCGGCCAGCCTCGGCTACGAGATCACCCTCGACGCCAGCCGCTTCGCCTCCTGGACGTTCGCCTTCGGCGGCGACGTGTTCGATGCCGAGACCAACCGCTACACCTTCGACAGCGCGGCCGCGATCGAAGCGCTCACCTTCCTGCAGGACCTGTTCGCGCGTGGCTGCGGCGACATCGTCACCGAGCGCTTCGGCGATCAGACCAACTTCGGCCTCGGCCAGACGCTCTTCACGGTGGGCTCGAGCTCGGCGCTGCCCTTCTACGAGGGAGCCGTCGAGGCCGGTGCCGCCTTCGTCTGGAGCGTCGCTGCCTTGCCGCACACGACGCCGGCGCCGCTGAGCAACGTCTACGGCGCCTCGGTCAGCATCACCGCGGGGCATGCGCCGGAGGCCGAGCTGGCCACCTGGCTGTTCGTCAAGGCCTTCACGGGCCGCGAGGCGCAGGCGGATTGGGCGCGGGCGTCGAACTACTTCCCGGTGCGTGCCAGCGTGGCGGCGGAGCTCGAGGACTACTTCGCTGCCAACCCCGCCTACGCCACCGCCTTCGAGCTGCTCGAGCACGGCGTCTCCGAGCCCGCGGCCCCCGGTTACGCCTTCGTCCGCAACCTGGTGGCGGCCGAGATGGCGGCCATCCTCGACGGCGCCGACGTCGCCTCGACGCTCGCGCGGCTGAACGACGAGGCCAACCGCATCCTGATCGACCAGCTCGCCGAGATCGACTGAGCTGCCGGCTTCGGCCGCCCGGACGTCGGGCGCCGAGCAGGGCGGGGGCCGCCGTGGCCGATGCCACGCCGACCCCCGCCGCCTGGTCCTACAGTGGGCCATCCGTGCGGTGACCCTCGGCTTGGACTTGCAGGGCTCCAGGCCGTGGGGCTGGGGCGCTTTCGGCTTCCGGGGAGGCGACCTAGGCAACGAGCCCGCTGTTCAAAGAGGACGCTGCCATGCCCAAGCTCTACCTCGGTGAGGCCCTTGCGCTCATCGGCAAGACGCTCCCGTTCATCTGGGTCAGGCTCGGCAGCTATGCGCTGCTGGGGCTGGGCCTGCTGGTCTACTTCGGCGTACTCGGCGGCGTCGCCTGGCTGTTGGGGCAGCTGTGGGCGCCGCTCGGCCTGATCCTGTTCGTGCTCACGGCCGGTGGCGCCTTCGCGGTCGTGCGCTGGGCCTCGCGCTACTACTTCTACTTGCTCCGGGCCGCGCATACGGCGGTGATGACCGAGTTCATCGTCTTCGGCCGGGGACCCGAGGGCGGCCAGCTCGCGCATGGACGCAGGGCGGTCAGCGAGCGCTTCCGCGACACCAGCGTCATGTTCGGCGTCGACCTGTTGGTCGAGGGTGCGGTGAAGGCGTTCGTACGGACCTTCGTGCGCATCGCGAGCATCCTGCCGATTCCAGGCCTGCGCGGTATCGGCAGGCTGATCGAGCGCGTGGCCATGATGTCGACCACGTACGTCGACGAGGCGATCTTGTCGCGCGCCTACCGGGAGCGCGAGCAGAACATCTGGAAGGTGGCGTACGACGGTGTGATCCTGTACGCCCAGGCCTGGCAGCCGATCCTGACGAACGCGGTGGTGCTGGTGCTGATCAGCTACGTGGAGTTCGTGTTGCTGCTGCTCGTCCTGGGGCTGCCCGCCCTGGCGATCGCCGCGGTCGCGCCGGCGTTGTCGGTGCCGTTGGCGCTGTTCGTGGTGATCGGCGCCTGGATGATCAAGCTGGCCGTGGCGGACGCCTTCTCGCTGGCCGCCACGCTGCTCGCGTACCACCGTGCTACCGAGGGCATGGTGCCGAGCCCCGAGTGGCGCGCGAAGCTCGAGGGCGTCAGCGACCGCTTCCAGGAACTGGGGCGCAAGGCCGCTGCCGTTGCGCCGCCGCCGCTGGCTCCGGCGGTCGCGGGAGGCGCGGAGGGCGAGCGCGACGCGCCGCCGACGCCCCCGGGTCC